>NZ_CP184883.1:2707174-3014349 GCF_049266655.1 Brachybacterium sp. UNK5269 | reverse complement strand
CACCAACGAGTGGTCCCCGGCCGACGGGCGCGTCGTGCACCTGAACTACGGCTGCGGCGCGCATTCGGAGACCGGCCAGGAGGACGAGGGTCGCGAGATCCCCCGCAGCGGCCAGGTCGCCGTCGAGGAGCTCGACGTCGACGACCGCCGCGCCGACGAGGCGCAGGAGTCCGAGGCGCAGGGGTCGACGGAGCAGGAGTCCGGCGAGCAGGAGCGGACGGAGCAGGAGTCCGGGGAGCAGGATGCCGGCACCCCCGAGCTCGCCGAGCAGGCGGCCGGGGACCAGGGAGCCGACGTGCAGACGCCGGTGGCCGAGGCCCAGGAGCCGCAGGCGGTGGCTGACGCCCGGGAGTCGCAGGCGCAGCCCGCGGTCGAGCCGCCCGCCGAGGCCACCGCACTCTTCGAGATCCCCGAGGCGGACTCGCCCGAGGACGAGCAGCTGTCGGAGGATGCGGACCGGTCCGATGCCCCCGCCGCCGCGGACGACGCCCCCGAGGTCGCGGCCGAGATCGCGACCGAGGACCCCAAGGCCGAGGCCAGCGCCCCCGAGGCCGAGGCCGGCGCCCCCGAGGCCGAGGTCGGCGCCCCCGAGGCCGAGGCCGGCGCCCCCGAGGCCGAGGTCGGCGCCCCCGAGGCCGAGGCCGGCGCCGAGGTCTTCGAGTCCGCCCTCAGCCCCGAGCTTGCCGAGCCTGACGAGAGCCTCAACCTCCCCGAGGTCGAGGACAGCATCGACGTCTCCGAGCCCGAGGCGAGCGTCGGCGTCTCCGAGCCCGAGGACAGCATCGACGTCTCCGAGTCCGAGGCGAGCTCCGCGCTTCCCGGGCCCGAGGTCTCCGCTCCCGACGAGGAGACCCCGACCGCCGATGCGTGAGACCCGCTGAACATCGGCTACCGGCCAGTTATGTGCGCCCTGCTTCCCTCTATGGAAGCAGGGCGCACATGACTTCGGGGTAGCCCGGGGCATGGGCCCTTCCTGATGCTGCCGAGGTGCCTCGGCCCCGTCCCGGCATGGAACCGGTGAGGGAGGGACGGGGTTCAGGGCATCCGTGCCGGCGGGGCACCGATAAAGGCGCTGCCTCTCGGCTACCGGACAGTCGTGTGCACTGGGCTTCCCTCAGCGGAAGCAGGATGCACACAACTCGCTAGTAACCCCCCGTTCGAGTGCGGTGCGGGTGCTAGTGCCGGTGCCGGTGCCGGTCCTGGAACGGTCCTGGTGCTAGTGCCCGTGCCGAGCTTGTGGAGAGCAGGCGTGGGGCCGGAGCGGGGGCGCGGGCGGCCGCGCCGCCGGCGTCAGCGGAGGGCGAGGGCGATGCGGGCCAGCAGGGCCTCGATCGCCAGCAACGGCGGCACGTTCCCGCTGATCCGGGTCCGGGCCTCCTGCACCGCATCGAGCAGGCCCAGCGTGATGTGCCCGGACCCCCGCGCCGCGGTCTGTTCGATCTCGTCCTCGACCTCGATGTTGACCAGCTCCGAGGCGGTGCCCAGCTGGCGGCTCAGCACATCGCGCAGCACGGCGTGCACATCCAGCAGGTACCGGTCCAGCACGTCGCGGACCAGGCGGGTCTGGCGACGCTTGGCGTCCTCCTCGAGCTGCTTGACCTGCGAGCGCAGCGAGGGCGGCACCTTGCCGTCCTCGATCCCGGCCGAGCGGAGGAAGGCAGCCTTCTCCTCCGCTGCGACCACGTCGGCATGCTGCTTGGCCTCCGCGGTGGCCCGCTCCACCAGGGCCTGGGCCGCGAGGACCGCCTCGCCGGCTCCGCGCAGCCCCAGCAGGGTGCGGGCCGAGTCCTCCCGGGCCTCGAGGGCACCGGGCTGGGTGGCGTAGCGCAGGGCCAGGCCGATGTGGCCCTGGGCGGCCCGGGCCGCCCGCAGGGCCAGGCGCTCCTGCACGCCGTCGCGGCGCTGCAGCAGCTCGGCGACCACCGCGGAGGACGGCACCGCCAGGGTCACCAGTCGGCAGCGGGAGCGGATGGTGGAGGCGAGGTCCTCGGCCGAGGGCGCGCACAGCATCCACACCGTCGACGGCGGCGGCTCCTCGATCGACTTCAGCAGCACGTTGAAGGTGCCCGCGGTCATCCGGTCGGCGTCCTCGACGATCACCACCCGGTGCCTGCCGGTGGCGGGGCCGCGCTGCGCGGTCATCACCAGCGCCCGCACCTCGTCCTTCGCGATCGACAGCTTGTCGGTGGCCACGACGGTGACGTCCGGGTGGGTGTTCGCGAGCGTGGTGCGGCAGGCGTTGCACTGCCCGCAGCCGGTGCCCAGCTCGCACTGCAGGGTCGCGGCGAAGGCCCGGGCCGCGGTGGAGCGACCGGAGCCCGGCGGACCGGTGATCAGCCAGGCCTGCGCGAGGGAGCCCTCCGGGGACGCGGCCCGGCGGAACTGGGCGACCGCGGCGGTCTGCCCCACCACGTCGGCCCAGACGCCCCCGGGCCGGGGCGGGGCGGAGCCCGGGGCGCCGAGGTCCGTCGCGGTCACTGCTCGTCCCGGTGCCGGGTGGGCGGGACCGGCTCGAAGGAGGGGTCGAACAGCGCGAGCACCTCGCCGACGGCCGCGAGCACCTGCGCGTGGACCTCCTCGCGCGGCAGCGTCCCGTCGATCACCGCGAAGCGCTCGGGATCCGCGGCGGCGAGCTCCAGGAACTCCGTGCGCACCGCCTCATGGAACTCGGCGCCCGCCTCCTCGAGCCGATCGCGCTGCGAGGGCCGGCGCTCGTGGAGGGTCTGCGTCGGCGCGTCCAGGAGGATGGTCCGGTGCGGGAGGAGCCCGTCGGCCGCCCACAGCGAGAGAGAGCCGATCTCGTCGGGGTCCAGCGCGCGCCCGGCGCCCTGATAGGCGATCGAGGAGTCGAGGTAGCGGTCGCCGAGGACCAGCCCGCCGCGGGCCAGGTGCGGGCGCACCACGGTCGCGATGTGGTGGGCGCGGTCGGCGGCGTAGAGCAGCGCCTCGGCGCGCGGGTCGACGTGCTCCCCGTGCAGCAGCAGGTCGCGGATGCTCTCCCCGAGGGAGGTGCCGCCCGGCTCGCGGGTGGTGAGGATGAGCTCCTCGGCGACGGAGCGCTCGGTGACCAGATGCTCCTGCAGCATCTGCATCTGGGTGGACTTGCCCGCGCCGTCCCCGCCTTCGAAGGAGATGAACACCCCGCGCCGGGGTGGACGGGGGGAGGGGATGCGCAGCCCGCGGGCCGAGTCCAGGAGGGTCATGCGCTCTCCTCGCCCGGGTAGACGACGCCGAGCTCGGCGCGGACCGCGTCCATGGTCGCCATCACGCTGAGGGTGTCCTGCCAGCTCATCACGGGGGACTGCAGGTCGCCGGCGGTGATCCGGCGGGCTGCCTCGGCGATCTCGTAGGCCATGCCGTCGCCGCGGTCGCCGGGGTGGGTGAACGTCGCCGAGCGGCCGTCGAGCAGCGTGACGGTGAGGGTGCCGGGGGCGAAGAAGGGGCCCGACAGCCGCGCCGATCCGGCGGTTCCGCTGACCACGGCCTCGGTGGGCGTGCGCGCGCGCAGCGTGGTGCCGAGGCGGGCCCGGCCGCCGGAGGCGCCGCGGGCCAGCAGTGCGATGGTCGCGTCGACGCCGGTCTCGGCGAGGTCGCCGCGGATCGCGAGGTCGGCGAGGTCGCCCAGCACCATCTGCGCGAAGGAGACCGGGTACACCCCGAGGTCGAGCAGCGCACCGCCGCCCAGCTCGGGGGCGTACATGCGGTGGGCGGGGTCCAGCGGGAACGACTGGCCGTGGTCGGCGGCGACCTCGACGATCTCGCCGAGCAGCCCGCCGGCCACGATCTGGCGCAGCACGTCGTACTGGGGCAGGAACCGCGCCCACATGGCCTCCATGGCGAACACGCCGCGCTCGCGCGCGAGGTCGAGCAGCTCACGGGCCTGCTCGGCGTTGAGCGTGAAGGCCTTCTCCACCAGCACCGGCACCCCCGCCTCGAGGACGGGGCGGGCCAGGGCATGGTGCTGGGCGTGCGGGGAGGCGATGTAGACGGCGTCGAGACCGCCGGCGGCGAGCATGTCCTCGACCGTGTCGAAGGACCGCTCGATGCCGTGCTTCGCCGCGAAGGCCTCGGCGCGCTGGGCGGAGCGGGAGACGACGGACACGACCCGCGAGGCGGTGGCGCGGTGGGCGGTGGCGGTGAACTGGTCGGCGATGTGGCCCGGTGAGATCACTCCCCAGCGCAGCCCCGGCGCGGCGGCCGGGTCGGGAACGGTGGTGGCGGGCAGCGTCAGCTCGGTCTGGGCGTCGGCGCCCCGGGGATCGTCCATCTGGCTCATGGGGCCAATCTACCCAGCGTCCCCGACAGCAGGGGTGCGGTCGGGGACGCTGGGCAGGCAGTCCGCCATCGGCGGAATCCGGGGGCCGGCGCCGGCTACCCCTTGACGGAGCCCGCGGTCATCCCGCGCACCAGGAAGTTCTGCAGCGAGAAGAACACGATCAGCGGGATCACCATGGAGATGAAGGCGCCCGCGGTGAGCAGCTCCGCCCCCTGGCCCTGGGTGCCCAGCAGCTGCTGCAGGGCCACGATGATGGTGGTGTTCGAGCCGCCGCCCAGGAACAGCTTGGCGATCAGCAGGTCGTTCCACACCCAGAGGAACTGCAGCGTCGCGAAGGCGGCGATGGCGGGCATCGACATCGGGGCCACCAGGCGCCAGAACGTCTGGTAGTGCGTCGCGCCGTCGATCTTCGCGCTCTCGATGACCGACCAGGGCAGGCCGGTCATGTAGTTGCGCAGGATGTAGATCGCCAGCGGCATGCCGAAGCCGGTGTGCAGCAGCCACACCGCCACGAACTCCCCGGAGATGCCCAGCCCGCGCGGGCCCAGCAGGTTCAGCAGCGGCTGGAAGGCCACCTGGATCGGCACCACCATCAGGGCGACCACCAGCAGGAAGAACAGCTCCTTGGCGGGGAACTTCATGAAGGTGAAGGCGTAGGCCGCGAAGGCCGCGAACATGATCGGCAGCACGGTCGCGGGCACCGCCACCACCACCGAGTTCACCAGGGTCCCGCCCAGGTTCGTGTTCTCGAACAGGCGCCGGTAGTTGTCCAGCGTCCAGTCGGTCGCGAAGGGCGCGGCCAGCGCGTCCCACCACCCGGTGCTCGCGGCGTCGGTGCGACTGCGGAAGCTGGTCAGCAGCATCCCGAAGGTCGGCACCGTCCACAGGATCGACAGCACGACCATCACGATGATCGCGCCGGGGGAGCGGCGTCGCCCGTCCCGCATGCGTCCCGCGCTCATCGCTCCTCCTCGAGCTTCCGGTACGAGCGGATCTGGTAGAAGACCACCGGCAGCACCAGCAGCAGCAGCACCACCACGACCGCGGAGGCCTCGCCCGCCTTCTGCTCCGTGAACAGCTTGCGGAAGAAGAGGTTCGCGATCACGTCGGTGTTGTTGCGGCCGTTGGTCATCACGTAGACGATGTCGAAGACCTTCAGCACCACGATCAGGACCGTGATGAACACGGCCAGCACCGCCCCGCGGACCTGCGGGAAGATGATCTGCCAGAAGATCCGCATCTCACCGGCGCCGTCGATCCGGCCCGCCTCGATGGTGTCGTCCGGGACGCCCTTGATGGCGGAGCTCAGCAGCACCATGGCGAAGCCGGTCTGCAGCCAGATCAGGATCACCATCAGCAGCAGCGAGTTCAGCCGGCCCTCGCTGATCTGCAGCCAGGTCTGCGGCTCGCCGCCGAGCCCCACCACGATCGCGTTGAGCAGTCCGGTCTGCTGCGCGCCGGGGGAGTCGTAGGCGTAGATGAGGCCCCAGATGGTGGAGGCGCCCACGAAGCTGATCGCCATCGGCAGGAAGATCATCGACTTCGAGGTCTTCTCGCCGGTCGCGGAGAGCTTGTCAGCGAGCACCGCGACCATCAGCCCGAAGGCGACGGTCACGATCGGCACCACCACCACCCACAGCAGGTTGTTGATCAGCGCCTGCCAGAAGGCGCCGGAGGCGACGATGTTGCGGTAGTTCCCCAGCCCCACCCAATCGGTGGAGCGGTCGTTGGCGAAGGAGTAGACGACGGTCTGCACCGTCGGGAACACCAGCATCAGGGCGATCAGCGAGAACCCGGGCAGCAGGAACGCGTAGGGGACCAGTCCGCGCGCGAAGCGCGGCGGCAGGCCCTCGACCGCCATGTTCAGGAACCAGAAGAACACGATCGCGCCGCCGATGCCGACGGCGAGCCCGAGCAGGCCGATGAGGATGTCGTTGTCGCCGAACAGCTCCGGGTACCAGGCGAAGGCCAGGAAGATCGTGCACATGAGGTAGGCGGTGACCACGAGGCCGACGGTCCCCACCAGGATCCGCAGCGGATGCGCCGAGCGGGCGGCGGGGCCGGCTGCGGGGGAGGCGGAGGAGCCCGCCCCCGGGGCGGGGGCGGGCTCCGTGCGCGGCTGCGCGGGGCTGGTCAGGCGGGCCATGACGCCTCGACGTCGTCGCAGGCCTCCTGCGAGGTCTTCTCGTCCGCGATCCACTCGTTCATCGCGGTCCAGAAGCTGCCGCCGCCGACGGGCCCGGGCATCAGGTCCGAGCCGTCGAAGCGGAACACCTCGGCGCCCGAGGCGATCTCGGCGACGCGGCGGGTGGTCTCGTCCGCGTAGGCCGAGTTGTCGAAGGTCTGGTGCGGGCTCAGCCAGCCGCCGGCCGCCGCCCATTCCCCGCCGAAGTCGGCGGAGGTGATGAACTCCAGCACCTGCTTGGCCTCGTCGTCCTCCTTCGCGAAGAGGGCGGCGAGGTCGCCGCCGCCGAGGATCGGCTGTCCCTCGAAGCCGCCCTCCCAGGCCGGCAGCGCGAAGACGCCGACGGCGTTGTCGAGGTCGGCCAGGACGTCCTCCGGGAAGAAGCCGGTGACGAAGTTGCCCTGGCGGTGCAGCATCGCCCGCGGCGGGTCCTCGAACAGCGGCAGGGACGCCTCGGAGAAGGCGGTGTTGAGGATGGTCTGGGAGCCGCCCAGCACGTTCCCCTCGGTCTTCAGCAGCTCGCCGAGGGCGTCGAGGGACTCGACGATCTTCGGGTCGTTGAAGGGGATCTCGTGGGAGGTCCACTGGTCGTAGACCTCCGGGCCGTGCATGCGCAGCACGAACTCCTCGAGCCAGTCGGTGCCCACCCAGCCGGTGGCCTGGTCGGCGTTCCAGGCGTCGGCCCAGGGGGCGATGCCGCTGGCCTTGATCTCCGCGGCGATGGAGTTCAGCTCCTGCAGCGTCGCGGGCTCCGTGCTCCAGCCCCCCGCGGTGTAGGCCGCCGTGGGGTACCAGACCAGCGACTTCACGGCCAGCCGGATCGGCGCGGCGTAGATGGTGTCCTCGAGGGTCGCCGACTCCAGGAAGCCGGAGATCAGGGAGGAGCGCAGGGCCTCGACGTCCAGCACGTCGGTGATCGGGGCGATGTGCCCGTCGGCCGCGAGCTCGAGCAGCCCGCCGGGCTGCGGGAACAGGGCGATGTCCGGGGCGTCGCCCGCGCTGGCGCGGGTGCGGATCGTGTTGACGAAGTCCTGGTCGGAGGTGTACTCGACGGTGATGCCGGTCTCCTCGGTGAAGGCGGCCAGGGCGGCGTTGAAGCCGTCGGCCTCCACCCCGCCGAAGTTGCCGAGGATGGTGACGACGCCGTCGCCGGCCGCGCCGCCCGCGGAGCCTCCGCCGCCATCGCTGCCGCCACCGCCGCTGCCGCCGCCCTCATCGGGGTTCTGCAGGCAGCCGGCGAGGCCGAGCGCGGTGGCCGCCGTGGCACCGCCCAGGACGGTGCGGCGGGTGAGGTTCGGACCCATGGTGTGCTCCTTCATCGACGGTGATGGGGAGACCCATGCTAGACCGCCGCCGAGAACCGGGCACAGCGGACCCGGCGGGGTCGCGGCGTCACTTCTGCGCGGGCGCCTTCTTCGCGGGTGCCTTCTTGCGGGTCGTGGCGGTGGTGCGCTTGGCGGCCGGCTTCTTGGCCGGTCCCTTCGCGCGCTTCTCGGCGAGCTTCTCGATCGCGACCTTCTCGGTGATCTCCTCGACCTTCTCGGTCGCGCGCAGCGAGACGTTCGTGGTGCCGTCGGTGATGTACGGGCCGAAGCGGCCGTCCTTGATCACGATCGGCTTCTCGCTGGTGGGATCCGTGCCGAGCTCCTTGAGCGGGGGCTTGGCGGCGGCCCGGCCCCGGGTCTTGGGCTGGGCGTAGATCTTCTCCGCCTCCTCCAGGGTGACCGTGAAGATCTGGTCCTCGCTCTCGAGCGAGCGCGAGTCCGTGCCCTTCTTGAGGTACGGGCCGTAGCGGCCGTTCTGGGCGGTGATCTCGGTGCCGTCCTCGGTGGTGCCGACCACCCGCGGGAGGCTGAGCAGCTGCAGGGCCTGCTCGAGGCTGACCGTGGCGAGGTCCATCGAGGACAGCAGGCTGCCGGTGCGCGGCTTCGGGCGCTTCGACTTGGGGGTCTTGTCCTCAGGGTCCTCCGGGAGCACCTCGGTGACGTACGGGCCGTAGCGGCCGTCCTTGGCGACGATCTCGTGGCCGGTCTCCGGGTCGGTGCCCAGCACGCGGCCGTCGTCCTTGGCCCGCTCGAGCAGCTCGCGGGCCTTCTCGACGGTCAGCTCGTCGGGGGCGATCTCGTCGGAGACGTTGGCGCGGCGCGGGTCGGCGCCCTCGATCAGCTCGCCGTCCTCGTCGCGGGCGGCCTGCTCGACGTAGGAGCCGTAGCGGCCCACCCGCAGGGTGATGCCGTCGCCGATCTCGATGCTGTTGATCGCGCGGGCGTCGATCTCGCCGAGACCGTCGACCATGCGCTGGAGGCCGATGGGCCCGTCGGTGCCGTCGCCGCGGTAGAACTCCTGGAGGTACTCCGAGCGGCCCAGCTCGCCGCGGGCCATGTGGTCGAGCTGCTCCTCCATCTGGGCGGTGAAGTCGTAGTCGATGAAGGGCCCGAAGTGCTCCTCGAGCAGCCGCACCACCGCGAAGGCGGTCCAGCTGGGCACCAGCGCGGTGCCGCGGCGCAGCACGTAGCCGCGGTCCTGGACGGTGGCGACGGTGGAGGCGTAGGTCGAGGGACGGCCGATGCCGCGCTCCTCGAGGGCCCGCACCAGCGAGGCCTCGGTGTAGCGCGGGGGAGGGGTGGTGCTGTGGCCGTCGGGGACCAGCTCGCGGGTCTCGAGCTGCTGACCCTCCTGCATCTGCGGCAGGCGCTTGTCGCTGCCGCTGTCGGAGTCGTTCCCGTAGCGGCTGGCGTCGCGGCCCTCCTCATAGGCGGCGAGGAAGCCGCGGAAGGTGATCACGGTGCCGGCGGCGCGGAAGGTCGCGGCGCGGCCGCCGCGCTCCAGCAGCAGCTCGACGGTGGAGGTGGTGCCCTTGGCGTCGGCCATCTGCGAGGCGACGGTGCGCTTCCAGATCAGCTCGTAGAGGCGGAACTCGTCGCCGGAGAGCTGACCGGCGACGTCGGCCGGGGTGCGGAAGCGGTCCCCGGCGGGACGGATCGCCTCATGCGCCTCCTGGGCCGACTGCGACTTGTTCTGGTACAGGCGCGGCTTGTCGGGGACGTACTGGGCGCCGTACAGCTCGGCGGCCTGCGCCCGGGAGGCCTTGATGGCCTCGCCCGAGAGCGTGACCGAGTCGGTGCGCATGTAGGTGATGTAGCCGTTCTCGTACAGCGACTGCGCCACCCGCATCGCCTGGCGCGCGCCGAGGCGGAGCTTGCGGGAGGCCTCCTGCTGCAGCGAGGAGGTGGTGAAGGGGGCCGCGGGGCGGCGCGTGTACGGCCGCGACTCGAGCGCGGTGACGGTCGCGGGGGCCTCGGCCAGGGCCTCGATGAGGACCCGGGTGGACTCCTCGGTCAGGACGGTGGCGTCCTTCGCCTTCGGCTTCAGGGCGCCGTCGTCGGCGAAGTCGCTGCCGACGGCGACCCGGGCGCCGTCCACGGTCGCGATCCGGGCGGTGAACTGCTCGGCCTCGGCGCCGAAGGTGCCGGTGACGTCCCAGTAGTCGGCGGCGACGAAGGCCATCCGCTCGCGCTCGCGCTCGACCACCAGGCGGGTGGCGACGGACTGCACGCGACCGGCCGACAGGGAGGGCTTGATCTTGCGCCACAGCACCGGGGAGAGCTCGAAGCCGACGAGCCGGTCGAGGATGCGGCGGGTCTCCTGCGCATCGACCAGCGCGGTGTCGATCTCGCGGGTGTTGGTCAGGGCGGCCTGGATCGCGTCCTTGGTGATCTCGTGGAAGACCATCCGCTTGACCGGCAGGCCCTTCTTGGGCTTGAGGGTCTCCAGCAGGTGCCAGGCGATGGCCTCGCCCTCGCGGTCCTCATCGGTGGCGAGGTAGAGGGTGTCGGCGTCCTTGAGGGCCTTCTTCAGCTCCGCGACGGTCTTCTTCTTGTCGGGGTTGACGATGTAGTACGGCTCGAAGTCGCCGTCGACGTCGACGCCGAACTTGCCGTAGGGGCCCTTCTTCATCTCGGCCGGCAGGTCCCGGGGCACCGGGATGTCGCGGATGTGGCCCACCGACGCCTGGACGATGTAGTCCTCACCCAGGTAGCGGCCGATGGTGCGGGCCTTCGCCGGGGACTCGACGATCACGAGATGCCGTCCGCCAGTCACGTTGATGTGTCCTTCCTCGCCGCGAGTCGTCGCGGCCCGTCCGCCGTGGCCGAGTGCCGTGGGCCGGGATCAACCGGACGCATCCTCTGCGCTCGGCGAGTAGTCACGGTACACGGTCCCCCGGGGGCGTCCCGTGTGAGATCGGCGTGCGCAGCGCGAGCACCAGCGCGAGCCAGGCGGCGGTGCCGCCGCCGATCAGCGCGCTGGTGGCGGTGAAGGCGTCGAGCTGCTGGACGACGTCGCGGAGGTCCAGGGGCAGCTGCAGTGCGGACAGGGCGGCGGCCCCGAGCGCCAGCCCCGCCAGGCCGACCAGACCGAGCAGGAGGGCGACCGCCCGCTCGGCCCGGGAGGCCCTCCCGCGGCCGGTCGCGTCGGCGTCCGGGGCGCCCCGGCGGCGCCGGCCGCGGCCGGTGCGAGCGGCGGCCCGGGCGTTCCGGCGCCGGGTGTGGAGGCCGTCGACGGCGAGGACCAGGAAGGTCCAGGCCGCGGCCACCGCGATCGCGCCGACGACGTCGCTGGGGCGGTGCCAGCCCACCACCAGGGTGCCGATGCCGGCGGCGGTGGTCCACAGCACCCCGAGCGGGGCGAGGACCGCACGGGCCCGGCCGGCCGCGAGGACCAGGGCGATCATCGCGGTCGCCGCGAGGGTGGTGTGCCCGGAGGGGAAGGAGTTGGGGGTGATCTCGATGCCCGGGCCCAGCGCCTCCCGGGTGACCAGCAGGTGCTTGACCACCTGGGTGGTGAGGTTCGCGCCCAGCACCAGGCCGGCGAGCGGGAGCAGCAGGGCGAAGCGCCGCCGCACCAGCACCAGCACCAGGGCGAGGGCGAGCAGGGCGCTGATCACCGGCAGGCTCACCGTGCCCACCGCGAGCTCGGCGTACTGCGACAGCCGCCCCTGGTGCGCCGAGGCCCCGGACAGGGTCAGCTGGTCCAGACGCTGCCCGCTCGCGGTCCCCACCGCGGTGCGGGCCAGCATCACGACGGCCGCGACGCACACCAGCGCGGCCAGCAGGGACAGCAGCGGGCGGGCGAGCCCGCCGGGGCCGGGCCGCGCCGCGCTCACAGGGTCACCATCCCGGTGACCACCAGGTCGCGCAGCTGCGGCAGGACCCGCTCGCGGGCGTCCGCCTCGTCGGCGTCGGTGAGGGCGCAGACCGCCCCCAGCACCTGGCCCAGGGTGAGGGTTCCGTCCAGGGCGCCGACGGTCGCGGCCAGCAGCTGGTCGGCGGGCACGGTGCGGGCGAAGCCGGCGCCCTGGACCAGCTCGATGAGCATCGGGTCCCACTGCCCGGGGGTGAGGTGGCGCCGCTCGACCACGTCGGCCGCCCGCACCGGACGCAGGGCGGCGAGGGCGTCGTCGGTGAGGTCCGCGAGCGCGTCCAGGGCGCGCAGGCCCTGGGCGAGATGGGCGGCGAGGGTGCCGCTGCCGGTGCCGGTGGCCTGCTCGGTGCGCAGCACTCCGGGCCGGGCGGCGGGATGCTCGGGGCGGCGCAGCAGCAGGTACCCGAAGCCGATCGCCTCCACGTCGCGGGCCTCGAAGTCGTCGAGCCAGGCCCCGATCAGGCCGGGCCAGCGGGGGTCGCGGTCGGTGACGCCGCCGTCGCGGACCCAGGTCTCCGCGTACTGCGCGGGGTCCGTCCGCTCGCGCTGGATCGCCCAGGCGTCCACCCCGGCGGCGGTGACCGGTGCGAGCCAGGCGCGCGGATGGGCGTCCCAGGCGGCGTCACGGGAGATCTCCCAGTTGCCCAGCAGGACCGCGCTGCCGCCGGGGGCGAGGTGGGCGGGCAGGTCGCCCAGCAGCTCGGCCAGCAGGGAGTCGCCCGCGCGGCCGCCGTCGCGGTAGGTCCAGGTGGTCTGCTCGCCGGGGCCCGTGCGGGGAGTGATGACGAAGGGAGGGTTGGAGACGATCAGGTCGAAGGTCTCGCCGGCCACGGGTTCCAGCAGGGAGCCCTGTCGCAGCTCGAGCTCGGTGGCGTTCAGGGCCGCGGTGAAGGCGGCGAAGGCCAACGCCCGCTCGGAGAGGTCGGTGGCGACCACCTGCTGGCCGTGGCGGGCGGCGTGCAGCGCCTGGATCCCGCCGCCGCAGCCCAGGTCCAGCACCCGCCGCACCTGCTCGCGCGGGGTGATCCGGGCCAGGGTCAGCGAGGCCCCGCCCACCCCGAGCACGTGCTCGGCGTCCAGGGCGCCCCCGGTGGCGATCTCGGGCAGGTCCGAGGCGATCCACCAGTCGATGTCCCCGGCGTCGTCGCTCGCCGCGTACGGGGCCAGGCTCACCAGCGCCCGCAGCGGGGTGGCGGGTCCTGCACCGCCCGGGCCCTGCCCGTGCTCGGCCCCGCCGGCCGGGCCCAGCAGCCCCAGCCGCAGCGCCCCGTCGACCCCGAGTGCGGGCAGCGCGGCCTCCACCTGGGCGCGCGGCACCTCGGCGCCCAGGGTGAACAGGCGCAGCAGCACCGCCGCCGGGTCCGTCAGGGGCTCCAGCACGCGGCGGGCGGGGATCGGGTTCTCGCGGCGCAGGGCGTCCACGGCGACCGGGCCCAGCAGCTCCTCGGTGACCGCGACCCGGTAGCGGCCGGCGGTGAGGTCCTCGCGCAGGGCGGCGATCTCCGCGGGCAGCGCGCGCGGGGCCGCCGGGATCGTGTCGGTGGGCATGGCTACGATTGTGCCCCAGCGACCTGGTGCCGAACGGCGCGCCGGGTGCGGGAACTGCGCAGGGATCGAGGAGCGGATGCGGGCAGGCAGAGCGGCCGATCTCCTGGCCGACCTCACGCAGCCGCTGACCCGCCGCACCTGCCTCACCCACATCGAGCAGCGGCCCGCCCGGGCCGGGCGGGCCGGCAGCTTCCCGGAGTGGACCGATCCGCGCCTGGTCGCGCACCTGGCCGAGCGCGGGATCACGGCCCCCTGGATCCATCAGGAGCAGGCGGCGCGGCTGGCCCATGGCGGGCAGCACGTGGTGCTCGCCACCGCCACCGCCTCCGGCAAGTCCCTGGCCTACCTGCTGCCGCTGCTGACCGCGATCGGCGCCCGGGAGCTCGACCCCGAGGCGCGGCGGGCCACCGCGCTCTACCTCTCGCCCACCAAGGCGCTCGCCGCGGACCAGCTCACCAACATCGCCGCGATGGCCGACGGCGCCGGGATCCGGGACGCCCGGGTCGCGGTCTACGACGGCGATACCCCCTCCGAGCAGCGGCGCTGGGTGCGCCGGCACGGCACCGTGGTGCTCACCAACCCGGACATGCTCCACTTCGGGATCCTCCCCGGCCACGAGCAGTGGGCCCACTTCTTCCGGGCCCTGCGCTACGTGGTGATCGACGAGTGCCACAGCTACCGCGGGGTCTTCGGCAGCCACGTCGCGATGGTGATGCGGCGACTGCGGAGGATCGCCGCCCACTACCGGGCCGAGCCCACCTTCATCCTCGCCTCGGCGACCACCGGCACCCCGGAGCTGTCGGCCTCCCGCCTCATCGGGCAGGACGTCGAGGCGGTCACCGAGGACGGCTCCCCGCGAGCGGGGCTGACGATCGGCCTCTGGGAGCCCGGCACCCGGACCCGGGTCGACGGCCGCGGGGACGCGGCGGCGGGGGCGGCGGACCGGGTGCCCGCCGGATCCGGTCCCGGGCCGACGGGCGCCGGACCGGGAGCCGGGCCGGAGGACGCGGACGACGCGGGGCGGACGCGGGTCGAGGATCCGCTGCGCCGCTCCGCGACCAGCGAGGCCGCCGCGCTGCTGGCCGACCTCGTCGAGCGCGACGTCCAGACCCTCGTCTTCGCCCGCTCCCGCCGCGGCGCCGAGCTGGTCGCGGGCGGGGCCCGGCGGCTGCTGACGCAGAAGGCCGAGCACACCTTCGCCCCCGAGCTCGCCGACCAGGCGGGGCGGATCGCGGCCTACCGCGGCGGCTACCTGGCCCGGGAGCGGCGCGGCCTGGAGGACGCGCTGCGCTCCGGGGAGCTCAAGGCCCTGGCCTCCACCAACGCCCTCGAACTGGGCATCGACATCGCGGGCCTGGACGCGGTGGTGGTGGCCGGATGGCCCGGCACCCGCGCCTCGCTGTGGCAGCAGTTCGGCCGCGCCGGCCGCCGCCAGGCCGCGGACGGCGGCGCGCTCGCGCTGTTCGTGGCCCGCGAGGACCCGCTGGACACCTACGTGGTCCATCACCCCGAGACGGTGTTCGGCGCCGAGGTGGAGGCCTCCGTCTTCGACCCCGCGAACCCGTACGTGATGACCCCGCACCTGTGCGCCGCCGCCTCCGAGCTCGCCATCCGCGACGGCGAGGAGGAGATCTTCGGGCCCACCGCCCGGGAGCTGCTGACCACCCTGGCCGCCCGCGGCGTGCTGCGGTCCCGGCCCACCGGCTGGTACTGGACCCTGAGCGAATCGGCCCACGACCTCACGGACCTGCGCGGCAGCGGCGGCGAGCCGGTGCGGATCGTCGAGGGCAGCAGCGGGGCGCTGCTGGGCACGGTCGATGCCGGCAGCGCGCACACCCAGGTGCACGACGGCGCCGTCTACCTCCACCAGGGCACCAGCTACGTGGTCGACCATCTCGACGTGGAGCAGGCGGTCGCGTTCGTGCACCGCGAGGACCCGCTGCACTCCACCCACCCCCAGACCGCCTCCACGCTGCGGATCCGCCAGCTGGACCGGGAGGTGGGATGGTCCGGCGGCGTGCAGCTGTGCTTCGGTACCGTGGACGTCACCGACCAGGTCACCGGCTACCAGGTGCGCGACGTGTTCACCCAGGCCGTGCTCGCCCAGCATCCGCTCGACCTGCCCCCGCGCACCCTGACCACCAAGGCCGTGTGGTGGGTCATCCCGCAGCGGACCACCGACGCCGCCCAGATCCCCGGCGAGGAGCTGCCCGGCGCGCTGCACGCCGCCGAGCACGCCGCCATCTCGATGCTGCCGCTGCTGGCGACCTGCGACCGCTGGGACATCGGCGGACTGTCTGCCGCGCAGCACGAGGACACCGGCGAGCCCACGATCTTCGTCTACGACGGCGCGCCCGGCGGGGCCGGCTTCGCTGAGCGGGGGGCCGACGACGCCGCCGCGTGGGTGCGGGCGACCGCCGACATGATCGCCGAATGCGGCTGCGAGGCGGGTTGCCCCGCCTGCGTGGTCTCCCCGAAGTGCGGCAACGGCAACGAGCCGCTGTCCAAGGCGCAGGCGGCACGGCTGCTGGCCCTGCTGCGTCCCGAGGAGCCCGGCGCGAGCGGAACGGCATCGAGCCCCGCAGTGTGATGCAACTGTGACCGCGTCGGGGGCCGCGGAGCGGCTGCGCGGCCTCACACTCAGGGAGTTCTCCGGATCCCGGGGACGAGTGCGGCCGGTGGGCCGCCCCGGGGCGAAGGAGCCGCAGATGAGCAGTGCCGTCGTGGATCGATCGATCGTGGAGGCCCCCGCACCGGGGCCCGGCCCCGGTGAGCGCCTGCGGCGCCTGGTCTCCCCGCCGCGGATCAACGCCCTGGACGCGGCCCGGGCGCTCGCGATCCTGGGCATGATCGGCGCGCACGTCGGGAACATCCCGCCCTTCGACCCGAGCGCTCCGCTGAGCTACCTCTCGGTGGTGCACGGCCATTCCTCGCTGCTGTTCGCCGTGCTCGCAGGCATCTCTATCGCCCTGATGACGGGCCGGACCCGGCTGCCCGAGCCCGCCGAGCTGCCCGGACTGCGGCTCGGGCTGCTGGGACGCGGCGCCACGATCTTCGTCATCGGGCTGATGCTGGAGATGCTCGGGACCGGCGTCGCGGTGATCCTGGCCTTCTACGGGATCATGTACGTCGCCGCGATGCCGGTGCTCCGCCTGCGACCGAGCCGGCTGATCCTGCTGGCGGCCCTCATCGCCCTGGTCGGACCGCTCGTGGTCACCGTCGCCGAGGTGCTCTCGCTCGGCGTCGCGGGGGAGGGTGCCTACCTGGTGCTGATCGGCGTCTACCGGTTCACCGCCTGGGCCCCGCTGATGCTGGTGGGGATGGCGCTGGGCAGGCTGCCTCTGGAGCGGCGCCACGTCGCGGCCGCGATCGCGGGGGTCGGGGCGGGGCTCGCGGTCGTCGGGACGATCGTGGGGATGCTCGCCGCGCTCTCGTTCTCGCTGCTGCCCTCGTTCCCGGGCAGCAGCTCGTCCTGGGACTCCAGCGTCTCCTCCGGCGCGGGCACGGACTCCTCGTCCTGGGTCGAGGAGTACGACGAGATGGTCCCGGCCGAGCAGGTCGACATCACCGGCATGGTCTGCTATCCGCCGTACCCGGGGGACCCCACCGTCTACTGCGAGCCGCCCGGGTACGCGCAGAAGTGGATGGGGGAGGAGTCCTCCTGGCAGCTCGAGGGGGAGAGCGCGGGCTGGGAGACCTACCCGGAGCAGCTGGGGCTGATGGACCCGTGGTGGATGATCGCCAGCTCGCTGGTCTCGCCCGACGCGCATTCGGGCTCCACCGTCGAGATCATCCGCTCCGCCGGGCTCTCGATGCTCGTGATCGGCGTGCTGCTGCTGGTGGCGCGGCCGCTGCGGTGGCTGCTGCTGCCGCTGTCGGCCCTCGGGGCGATGCCCTTGACCGCGTACTCGGCTCATGTCCTGGCCCTCTTCGCGCTGCTCGGGCCCGGTGGCTGGATGGCCAGCAACCTGGCCTGGCTGCTGATGAGCGCCGTCCTGATCGCGCTGTGCTTGGCGTGGTCGGCGTTCCGGGGCCGCGGCCCGCTCGAACGGGTGACGGCGTGGTCGGCCCGGCGAGCGCGGGGGCCGCTCCTCGCGGTCGCCCCGACCGCCCCCGGCGCGGAGGCGCGGACGCCACCAGGTGAGAGTCCCGGGGGAGCGTCAGAGCCGACGCAACCGACGCAGCCGGCGGAGCCGACGGAGCCGATGGAGCCGGCAGCGCCGCCGGGACGGCCGGACGCCGCGCCGGGCCCGGCGCCGACCGATCCGGGCGGCGCGGGACGCTGAGGCGGCAGGGCCGCGCCCGAGCACCGGGTGAGCCTCACGGCTGCGTCGGGCCGGGTCCCGCGCGGGAGCGCGCCGTCGCCGGCGGCAGCGGGGCGGCCTCGACCCGGACGCTCACCAGCACGTCCCACTCCCGCTGCTCGCAGGTGACCACCTGCGCCCCGTTGCGGGCGGCGGCCTCGACGGCCACGGCGCAGGGCCGGCCGTGCGCGGCGGCGAGGGCGTCGGCTCCGGCGAGGGCGGCGAGGTCGGCCGCGGTGGCGGCACGGGACTGGGCGATCGCGCCGGTGCCCAGCAGGGACAGGCCCGCGATCACCGCGGTGGCGGCGCCGGTCCATGCCAGCACCGAGGCGGCGGAGGTGCTCATGGTGCGACGCCGACCAGCAGATGCGGTTCGCGCCGCGCTTCGGCGTCGGCCGTGAGCTCCCAGGCGGCGCCGGACAGCGGGCCCGACGGGGCGCGGAGGGTGCGCGCGACCTCGACCCGCACCCAGGTCCCCTGGGAGGAGATCCGCACGGCGGTGCCCTCGCCGCCGATCCGCTGGGCGATGGCGGTGGCGGTGGCGTCGTCCTCGCCGCGGGCGAGCTCCCGGGCGGCGCCGCGCGCTGCGCTCTCGAGCCGCACCTGGGTGCTCAGGCCCGCCCCGGTCAGCAGCACGACCACCACCATCACCACCACCACCGGCAGCACGATCGCGGTCTCGGCGGTGGCGGACCCCCGGTCGTCCCGGAGTCGGGACGACCGGGCGGACCGCGTCATCACGACCCCATCGACAGGGCCGAGGTGATGATCTGCAGCAGCAGCGCACGCACCTGACCGGAGGCCAGCAGGGCGACCAGGACGGCGGCGAAGCCGCAGGCGGCGAGCACCGTGATGGCGTACTCGGCGGTGGAGGCGCCGGTCTCGTCGCGCATCACCCGCTCGAGGGCCCGGTGCAGTCGGTGCCTGGTGTGGGACATGGTGTTCTCCTTCGGGTCGAGGACGGCGCTCGCCGCCCGCTCGCGGCCGCAGCCGCTTCGGCCGGGACGGCGTCCGCCGCCCCGCTGTGGCAGCCGCAGCCGCCGAACGCCGGCCCGGGAAGCGGCCGGCGCACCGGGTGGGACCCGGTGGTCCGTCACCTCACCCCCCGCCGGAGGCGAGCGAGAGGGTGCCGCCGAGCAGCGACATCACCGTGGGGATGATGCCGAGCACCACGAAGGCCGGCAGCAGGGTCAGCCCGGTGGGCAGCACCAGGCGGACCGCGAGCTGCGCCGCGAGCACCTCGGCGTCGCGGGCGCGTCCCCGGCGGGCGTCCCGCGCGGCCGAGCGCAGCACCCGGGCCAGGTCCGCCCCGGTGGTCTCGGCCAGCAGCGCGGAGTCGCCGAGCGCCGCCAGCCCGGGCGGAAGGCCCGCTGTCGCGAGGGAGGCGGGCACGCCGGCCTCGAGGGCGGTGGAGAGCCGGGCGAGCGCCGCGGCGTCGCTTCCGGCGGGCAGGGAGGGGGCGACGGCGGCCACGGCGCGGGACAGCGGCAGCCCCGACTCGAGTGCCCCGGCGATCAGCTCGAGCACCACCGAGGGGTCCACGCGCGAGGGGCGGGGAGGGTCCGCCCGGTGGATCAGGCGCCGCATCCACCACCATCCGAGGAGGGTCAGCGCGATGCCGGTCAGGCCCAGCAGGCGTCCGGCGCCGGAGGAGGTCAGCAGCCGCAGCGGGTCCCCGCCCAGCAGCATCCCCAGACCGAGTCCGGCCACCGGCAGCACCAGCAGGATCCGGGCGGTGGAGCGAGGGCCGGCGAAGGCGCTGCGACGGGCCTGCGCGGCATCGTGCAGATCGCGCAGGGCCTCCGCCAGGGTCTGCAGCATCGCCGCCGTCGGCGCCCCGGTCCGCTCGCACACGGTCAGGGCCGCGCCGAGGGAGCTGACCATCTGCGAGTCGTGGAGGGGGCCGGCGGCGCTCCGGCGCGGATCGGAGCCCGCTGCGGCGGCCCGGGCCAGATCGCGCAGGTCGCCGTCGGGCAGGGTGCGCGCCACCGCGGCCCAGGCCGGGCGGATCCCCGAGCCGGAGCTGATCACCGTGGCCAGCTGTTCTATCAGCCGGGCCACCTCGAGGGGTCCGACCGCGAGGCGTCGAGGGCGGCGTGCCCGCGGCGGGGGCGGGGCGGGCACGGGCGGGGCGGCGAGGACCCAGGCCAGCAGCAGGGCGAGGGGCAGGGCGGCGAGGATCATGCCGACCTCCGCCGCAGGGCGCGGGGCTGCGAGGCGCCGCCCGCGGACGGGGGAGCGGGGGCGGCCCGGCCGATCCGGGCGGTGAGGGCGGCGGCCGCCGGGCCCTCCGCGAGGTGCCCGTCCCAGAGCCGCAGCGCGGTCTCGGCCTGCAGCATCCCGTCCTCGCCGCGGCGCAGCAGGGCGATCTCCTCCAGGGCCCGCACCCCGTCCCGGCGCCCGAGGTGCACGACCACCTCGAGAGCGCTTGCGACCTGGGCGGCGAGCGCCGCACGGCCCAGCCCGCCGAGGGCGCCCAGGGCCTCCAGGCGGGCGGGGACGTCGCGGGCGGCGTTCGCATGGACGGTGCCGCAGCCGCCCTCATGGCCCGTGTTCAGCGCCTGCAGCAGCTCCCGGATCTCCGCCCCGCGGCACTCGCCGAGCACGATCCGGTCCGGGCGCATCCGCAGGCTCTGCCGCACCAGGGCGGTGAGGTCCACCGCGCCCGCCCCCTCGCTGTTGGCGTGCCGGGACTGCAGGTGGACGACGTGGGGGTGATCGACGGCGAGCTCGAGCACGTCCTCGACCACGACGATGCGCTCGCCGGGAGGAGCCTCGCGCAGCATGGCGGCCAGCAGGGTCGATTTGCCGGTGCCGGTGCCCCCGGTGACCAGGAAGGGCAGGCGGGAGATGATGATCGCCTGCAGCACGGCCCGCGAGGTGGGCTCGATCGCCCCCAGCTGCTCGAGGTCGTCGAGGCTGAGGCGGCGGGTGGCCGGCAGCCGCAGCGAGATGATCGTCCCCCCGGGGGACAGCGGGGGCAGCACGGCATGGAAGCGGATGCCGGTCGGCAGATGCGCATCGGCCCAGGGCACCGCGTCGTCCAGGCGGCGGCCGCCGACGGTCGCGAGCCGCACGGCCAGCTCCCGCGCCTCGCCGGGCCGCAGCCGGACGCCGGCCCGGCGCAGTCCGTCGGGGTCGTCGACCCACACCGCGCCGTCGTCGTTGACCAGCAGGTCCGTCACCCCGGGGGCGATCAGCGCCTGCAGGGGTCCGAGCCCGTCGACGTGATCGCGCAGCCGGGCCGTCAGCTCGAGGGTCGCCGCGGCGCCGAGCACCCGGCCCTGGCGGCGCAGCACCCGCACCACGCGGGGCACATCGACCGCGCCGGGGGAGCGCACCAGGTCCTCGCGCAGCAGCTCCAGCAGCGGGGCGAGGTCCTCGTCGAACGCAGGGCGGTGCGTGGCGGTCATGACCGGCCCGGCCCGGTGAGGGTGCTGAGCAGGGTGCGTGCGCCACGGTCCGCGCCGCCGCGGCGCACGTCCAGCAGCGGGACGGTGCCGGGGCGGCTGTCGCGGAAGGCGGCGGCGAGGGGCAGAGCCAGGTCCGCGCCGACCTCCGCCGGGCGCAACGGTCCGGTGCACCGCACCACCACCTGCACTCGTGCCTCGCCGAGCTGCCAGGAGTGCAGTCGCCGCGCGGCGGCCCGTACCGCGTGATCGGTGGAGGGGACGACCACGAGCAGGTGGTCGAGGTGCTCCGCAGCGGCCGGGACCAGCTCGACCCCGAGGTCCACCACCACCGTCCCGCCCAGCGGCGACAGCGCCGAGAGCACGGACGACAGGCGGCGCGGACCCGGCCCGGTGAGGTCGCGGGCCGCCAGCAGGGAGACCCCGTCCACCTGCGGCAGGCCGTCGCGCAGCGCCTCCCCGTCGTCCGGACCGAGCCCGGCGGTGTCGGCCCAGCCGATGCCGTCCGCGCCCGGGGCCTCGACCAGCAGGTCCAGGCCGCCGCCCAGCGGGTCGGCATCCACCAGCGTCACCGGCCCGTGGAGCCGCGCGGCGGCGGCGAGCCGCGCCGCGAAGCTGGAGGCCCCCGCCCCGCCGCAGCCCCCGACCACCCCGAGCAGGACGGAGGCGGCGCGGGGGCGGGCGAGCTCCGCCAGTCGGGAGAGCAGCTCCTCCGAACCGCCCGGGAGGGGCAGGACGCTGCGGGCACCGGCCTCGAGGGCGCTGCGCCAGGCAGCGGCCGGCACCTCGGGGTCGGCCGTGACGACGAGCAGCGGCGCGCCGCCGGCGGCGAGCATCACGGCGCCGGCCACGAGCGCGTCGGCATCGGTCACCACGCAGACCGCGGGGCCGCCGGCGGCGTCGTCGGCAAGGTCCATCCCGACCGCGGTGGCATGATCCGCCACCAGCGCCCGCAGGGTGCGATCGGCTCCGACCCAGCGCACCAGCGGACGCCGGCCCGCTCCCGCGCCGGGCGACGAGACCCCGGCGCCCGGGAAGCGACTGGCCCGACGCCGTATGAACGGGCCGGCGGGCCCGGCCGAGGCGCGCAGCTGCGCGCTGTCGGCCAGGCCCACGGCGGTCGCGCCGGCGTCGGCGGGAAGGGGTGCGCTGGTCATGCGGACATCGTGACCGGGGTCGTCACCGCCGCCCAGAGCGCCCCGCTCCGCGGTGGACAGACGCTCCGTGGGGAGGAACCGTCAGCGGGACCGAGGTCCTTGCGCGCCCCTCACGATGCGCGTAATGTGATCTGCACAACGACGAATACCGGCATCGGAACCCACGTACGACTGGTCCCCGCAACGGACCGGTTGCGAGGCGTCGAAAGCGCCACCGCAACTGCTTCACGTGTACGCCTGATCCCGATGCAGAGGCTCGTCCGGAGCGGCGCCGCGAGAGATCGCGACGCCGCTCCTTCTGTGTGCGGAGCACTGCCCGGCGCGGAGACCCGCTCGACGCGGAGACCCGCCGGCGTGCGAGGTCACGCCGGGGACGGGCCGCCCGGATCCTGGACCGGTCGCGCCCCCGGTACCGCTCAGAACTCCAGATCGACCACCACGGGTGCATGGTCCGAGGCGCCCTTGCCCTTGCGCTCCTCACGGTCGATGAACGAGCCCGTCACCGCGGACTGCACCGCGGGCGAGGCGAGCACGAAGTCGATCCGCATGCCCTCCCGCTTCGGGAACCGCAGCTGCTGGTAGTCCCAGTAGGTGTAGACCCCGGGGCCCGGGTGGTCCGGGCGCACCACGTCCGCGTAGCCGGCGTCCACCACGGCCCGGAAGGCGGCGCGCTCGGGCTCGGTGACGTGGGTGCTGCCCTCGAAGACCGTCACGTCCCACACGTCCTCGTCGAGCGGGGCGACGTTGAAATCTCCCACCAGCACGGAGCGGGCCTTTGGGTCCCCGGCCAGCTCACGAGCGCCCTCGGCGCGCAGCGCCTCGAGCCAGCGCAGCTTGTAGTCGTAGTGGGGATGGCCGAGCTCGCGCCCGTTGGGCACGTACAGCGACCAGATCCGCAGGCCGTCGCCGACCACGCCGCCGAGCGCGCGGGCCTCGACCACCCCGGTCTCGTCCTCGGGCCAGCTGGGCACGCCGGGCAGCTCGGTGCGCACGTCGCTCAGGCCCACCCGGGAGATCAGCGCCACCCCGTTCCACTGGTTCAGGCCGTGCGCGGCGACCTCGTACCCGGCGCTCTGCAGGGCCGTCAGGTCCAGCTGCTGGGGCTTGGCCTTGATCTCCTGGAGCGCGAGCACGTCGACGTCGTGCCGCTCGAGGAAGGCGAGCACCCGATCCATCCGGGCCCGCAGTGAGTTGATGTTCCAGGTCGCGATGCGCATGGGCCGATCCTACGGGGGACCGAAGCGGCCCGCCCGGAGCCCGGACGGGCGTAAACTCGGGCCATGGCGCGCGCACTCGTCACCGGCTCGACCTCCGGATTGGGCCTCGAGTTCGCCTGGCAGCTCGCGGGCACCGGGCACGACCTCGTCCTGGTCTCCCGCGATCAGGACCGCCTGCGCGCGGTCGCCGAGCAGATCCGCGACGTGCACGACGTCGCCGTCGAGGTCCTGCCCGCCGATCTCTCCGACCGCGGGCAGCTCGAACGCGTCGCGGTCCGGCTCACCGATCCCGTGGAGCCGGTGGACCTGCTGGTCAACAACGCCGGCTACGGTCTGCGCGGCGGCTTCCTCGAGATCGGCGTCGAGGACCACGAGAAGCAGATGGACACCCTGATGAAGGCGGTGCTGGTGCTCTCCCATGCCGCCGCCCGCACCATGATCCAGCGCCGCCGCGGGGCCATCCTCAACGTCAGCTCGCTGGCCGGGTACACCACGGCCGGCCCCTACGCGGCCTCCAAGAGCTGGGTCACCGTGTTCACGGAGTCGTTGGCGATGGAGCTCAAGGGCACCGGGGTCAGTGCCACCGCCCTGCTGCCCGGCTTCGTGCAGACCGAGTTCCATGAGCGCGCGTCGATGACCATGGACGGTCTGCCGCGGATCACCTGGCTGAAGGCGCCGTACGTCGTCGAGCAGGCGCTCAAGGACACCGCCAAGGGGGCGGTGCTGTCGATCCCCTCGGTCAAGTACCGCACCGCCGGGGAGTTCTCCCGGGTGGCCCCGCGCCCGCTGGTGCGCGCGATGACCTCCCCGAACTGGTACCGGCGCCTGCAGGCGCGCTCCGTGCAGCGCTCCCAGCGGCGCGCCTCCCGGCGCAACCTCCACGCCCCCTGGCAGCGCGACGACGAGGGGTAGGTGCCGCGCCGCCACCGGTGTCCGCTGCCGACGGCCGCCGCGACGGGGTCGATTACCCTGGCCGCATGCCGCACGCCCGCACCGCTCCCGCCCTGTCCCTCCCGATCCAGGACGCCCGCGAGCGCCTGCGCGTTCTGATCCGCGATCTCGCGGTGGTGCGCGGTCGCGTCGTCCTCTCCTCCGGCGCGGAGGCGGACCACTACGTGGACCTGCGCCGCATCACCCTCC
Organism: Brachybacterium sp. UNK5269; assembly: GCF_049266655.1. GTDB lineage: Bacteria > Actinomycetota > Actinomycetes > Actinomycetales > Dermabacteraceae > Brachybacterium. The sequence continues at coordinate 2,989,910 of NZ_CP184883.1, read as the reverse complement.
ACCACGAGGCCGCCCCGCTGGTGGGCCGGGTGATGCTGGACCTGCTGCAGCGCGAGGGCCTGGTGCCCGGGATCGAGGCCGTGGGCGGACTGACCCTGGGCGCCGACCCGGTCGCGACCTCGATCCTGCACGCCTCCGCTGCGGACCCCGCGCTCGCGTCGCTGAACGCCTTCGTGGTGCGCAAGGCGAACAAGGCCCACGGACTGCAGCGACGCATCGAGGGCCCCGAGGTCGCCGGGCGCCGGGTGGTGGCCGTCGAGGACACCTCCACCACCGGCGGCAGCGTGCTGACCGCCTGCGAGGCGCTGAGCCAGGCGGGCGCAGACATCGCCGCGGTGGCCGTGATCGTCCATCGCGCCGACGCCTCCCGCGCGGCCGTCGAGGCGGCGGGCCACCGCTACCTGGCGGCGTACGACATCTCCGAGCTGGAGATCTGAGCCCGGCTCCCCGGCGCACCCCCGTCGGGGGACCACCGGCCCGCCGCCGGGGAACCGGTCAGACCCGGTCGGCGCCGAAGGTGTCGCAGGCCTCGACGGTGCCCTGCTCATAGCCGGTGGTGAACCAGCTGCGACGCTGCTCGGAGGAGCCGTGGGTCCACGTCTCCGGCCGGACCTGTCCGCCGGCCACCTCGCCCTGGATGTGGTCGTCGCCCACCGCGCTGGCCGCGGAGAGCGCGGACTCGATGTCCTCGCTCGTCAGCGGGGACAGCATCGCGTTGCCCGCGTCGTCGGTGGTGTTCGCGGCGTGGTGGGCCCACACCCCCGCGTAGCAGTCGGCCTGCAGCTCGAGACGCACCCCGTCGGACTGCGGCCCGGTCTGACCGCGGTCCGCGCGCTCCATCGCGCCGGAGAGGTACTGGATGTGGTGGCCGTACTCGTGGGCGACCACGTACATCTTGGCCAGCTGGCCGCCGTCGGCCCCGTACTGCGAGGACAGCGAGTCGAAGAAGGACACGTCCACGTAGAGCGTCATGTCGGCCGGGCAGTAGAAGGGGCCGACGTCCGCGGTGGCCGCACCGCAGCCGGTCTGGACGGAGCCGTCGAAGATCCGACCCTGCGGCTCGACGAAGTCGAGGCCCGCGGCCGGTCCCAGCTGCGACCACAGCGAGTCGCCGGACTCGACGGTCGCCTGCACCAGGCAGTCGTCCCTCTCGTTGGCCTCGGCGCCGGTCAGGCAGTGGTCCAGGGACCCGCCCTCGGCGACCGGGCCCTGCTGACCGGACAGGCCGCGCAGCAGGTCCGACGGGATCACGCCCATCAGGGTCAGGACGACCAGCACCACCAGCAGCAGGCAGCCGCCGGTGCCGCCGATCTTCAGCCCGCTCCCGCCGCGCCGCCCGCCCCCGCCGCCGCGCGGCCGGAAGCCGCCGCCCCCGCCCCCGGCCCGGGCGACGTTGTTCGAGCGGATCTCCGCGTTGGGGTTGAAGGTCATGGCGAAAGGGTAAGCCGACAGCGGCCCGGGGGCAGGTCGGAGAGCCGGGGTGAAGGTCCGGCGAAGGTGACCGAGCCATCACGGGCGGCGCCGCGGTGAGCCTCTAGCATGGAGCGCGCGAAGACGATCCTGGCCGCATCCGGTCCGGGCGCCCCGAGGCACACGAGGAGACCGGCATGAACATCGTCGACTGGGCGGTGGAGACCATGGACAGCCTCGGCGCTCTCGGCGTCTTCCTGCTGATCTTCCTGGAGAACCTGTTCCCGCCGATCCCCTCCGAGGTGATCCTGCCGCTGGCCGGCGTGACCGCGGCCGGGCCCAACCAGACCTACCTGGGGATGCTGCTGGCCTCGATCGGCGGCTCCCTGGTGGGTGCCTGGCTGCTGTACGGGCTGGGCCGTCTGCTCGGCCCGCAGCGGCTGCGGACGATCTTCATCAAGCTCCCGCTGCTGAACGTCCAGGACTACGACAAGACCGTCGAGTGGATGGACAAGCACGGGCACAAGGGCGTCTTCTTCGGCCGCATGGTGCCCGGGGTGCGGTCGCTGATCTCCATCCCGGCCGGCCTGTACGCGATGCCGATCGGTGTGTTCACCCTGCTCACGCTCGCGGGCAGCGCGATCTGGAACACCGTCTTCGTGACCATCGGCTACTTCATGGGCAGCAACTGGACGGTGATCGAGCCCTACACGGACGTGTTCTCGAACGTCGTCTACGTCATCATCGCCGTCATCATCGCGTGGTTCCTGATCCGGCTCGTCGTGCGGGAGGTCAAGCGGCGCCGGGCCGGGCTGCCGGATCCCGACCAGGCCCATCTCGAGCGCGAGCAGGACGGCCAGGACGGTGAGGACGAGGGGCACCGCGGGGGCGCATCGGCGGCGAGTCGCGCGGAGGGCCCGGCCGGCACCGGCGCGGAGCGGTGAGCGCCGAGGTCGCGCTCGAGTCCGACCGGGAGCGTCCCGCCGGGGCCCATCCCGGGACCGGCCCGGAGCGCCCCGTCGGCGTCGGCCCCCATCCCGAGCCCTGGCCGACGGACCCCCGCCTGGACCCGGCGCTGCTGGCGGCCGGGGACCGGCGCAATGTGGAGGACCGCTTCCGGTACTGGCGCCGCGAGGCGATCGTCGCCGAGCTCGACACCCGCCGCCATGACCTCCATGTCGCGATCGAGAACCTCGAGCACGACGCGAACATCGGCTCCGTGGTGCGCACGGCGAACGCCTTCGCGGTCGGCGCCTTCCACATCGTCGGCCGACGCCGCTGGAACCGCCGCGGCGCCATGGTGACCGACCGTTACCAGCACGAGATCCACCACCCCGATGCCGATCACCTCGTGCGGTGGGCGCGGGAGCAGGGGCGTCCCCTGGTCGCCATCGACCTCGTCGAGGGCGCGCTGCCGATCGAGCGCACCGCGCTGCCCCGCAACTCCGTGCTGGTGGTGGGGCAGGAGGGCCCCGGACTGAGCCCCGAGCTCCTCGCCGCCGCGGACCTCGTTGTCGGCATCACCCAGTTCGGCTCCACCCGCTCGATCAACGTCGCCGCGGCGGCCGCGATCGCGATGCACAGCTGGATCCTGCAGCACGCCCAGATCCCCGCAGGTCCCCTGCGCTGACCGCCGCGTCCACCAGGGACCTGTGGTCAGGCCCCCTCCGGGTCCCTGTGGAACAATGAGGAGGATCGAACGACCTCGGGCGGAGCACCGCGCCGCGGGTCGTCTCACAGCTCCACCAGCGAAGGAGAATGCCCCATGGCAGTCGCAACCCCGGATCAGTACGCAGAGATGATCGACCGGGCCAAGGCCGGAAAGTTCGCCTACCCGGCGGTCAACGTCTCGAGCTCGCAGACCGCCACCGCGGCCCTGCAGGGCTTCGCCGAGGCGAACTCCGACGGCATCATCCAGGTGTCCTTCGGCGGCGCCGAGTACCTCTCCGGCTCCACCATCAAGGACCGCGTGGCCGGATCCATCGCGCTCGCCGAGTACGTGCACGCGGTGGCCAAGAACTACCCGATCACGGTCGCCCTGCACACCGACCACTGCGCCAAGGAGGTCCTGCCCACCTGGGTCGAGCCCCTCATCGAGTGGGACCTCGAGAACCGCGTGAGCAAGGGTCTGAACCCGCTGTTCCAGTCCCACATGTGGGACGGCTCGGCCGTGCCGGTCGAGGAGAACCTCGAGATCGCCGAGCGCCTGCTCGAGAAGTCCGTCGAGGCCAAGAAGATCCTCGAGATCGAGGTCGGCGTGGTCGGCGGCGAGGAGGACGGCGTGGTCGCCGACGTCTCCAACGACAAGCTCTTCTCCACCCCCGAGGACGGCCTGAAGACGGCCGCCAAGCTCGGTCTCGGCGAGCGCGGCCGCTACCTCACCGCCCTCACCTTCGGCAACGTGCACGGCGTCTACAAGCCGGGCAACGTCAAGCTGACCCCCTCGATCCTGCTGGACATCCAGAAGGTCGTCGGCGAGAAGTACGGCAAGGACATGCCCTTCGACCTGGTCATGCACGGCGGCTCGGGCTCCTCGCTCGAGGAGATCCAGACCGCGGTCGACAACGGCGTCATCAAGATGAACATCGACACCGACACCCAGTACGCCTTCACCCGCCCCGTGGTCTCGCACATGTTCGAGAACTACGACGGCGTGCTGAAGATCGACGGCGAGGTCGGCAACAAGAAGGCCTACGACCCCCGCGCCTGGGGCAAGAAGGCCGAGGCCGGCATGGCCGCCCGCATCGTCGAGGCCGCGGAGAACCTCCGCTCGGCCGGCACCCACCAGGGCTGATCGACGTACTGCGAGCTTGCGAGCGGTAGGAGATCAGCCGATCTGGCTGGGCTGATCGACGTACTGCGAGCTTGCGAGCGGTAGGAGATCAGCCGACCGAGCAGGGCTGATCGACGCGTCCGACAGCACAGGACCCCGGGGCTTCGGCTCCGGGGTCCTGTCTGTCCGTAAGGGGTTGCGGGTGCTCGGGTGGGCAGCGCCGGAGCGGGTCAGGATCAGTTCCAGGGCGAGCTGATCCTGGAACGGGATCGAGCGATCCCGGACGGGCGACCGGTTCGGGAGCCTCCGGGCCGGGGGTCAGCCGCAGGTCACCAGCGGTTGCCCTGGGCGCGGCCCATGACCCGCTTCAGCGCGGGCAGCACATCGGCCAGGAAGACGCCGGCGATGACGATGCCGATGATCATGAACAGCATCGAGCTGCCCAGGCCCACGGGGTACGGGATCGAGAGGAAGCCCAGCAGCACGGCGACCCCGGTCAGCACGCACCAGAACACCTTGGTGCGCTTGCTCGCGGCGACGTAGGCGTCGGGGCGGAAGCGCAGTGCATTGACGAGGGCCCAGATCTCGACCGCCAGCAGCGCCAGTGCGAGCAGGAGGAAGATCCAGGTCTGGATGAGGGCGATCATCGCTTCAGGATACGGCGCGGTGCTGGACGGAGCCCGGACCGCCACGAGGGGACCGCTGGGCCGCGCTCAGCGGCGCCGGTCGGGATCGGAGCGGTCGGTGATCAGCAGCTCGAGCGCCTCGGTGGTCGCGGGCGGCTCGAGCGCCCGCATCTCCTGGGTCATGGGGCGGGGCCCGATCGCGTCGCCGTCGGCGGCGATGACCAGGCTGGGCAGGAAGCGCTTCGCCTCCGCGGCGGAGAGCCCGGTGGCCTGCAGCAGGTCGATGGCCAGGGAGCGCAGCTGGATGGTCAGGGTGACGCCCTCGAAGTGTCCGGCGCGGCCCGGGCGCAGCCCCTCGTCGTTGCGCAGCAGCATCTCGGGGGTGAGGTAGGAGCTGAACAGGCGCAGCTTCCGCCGCGCCTCGGTGAAGTCGACGTCCTCGTGCGAGACGGCGCTCATGAGCTCCTGGACGGCGTCGCGGGCGGCGAGCAGGGCGTCGGCGAGCGTGGAATGGGCGTCGCCGCGGACCGCGTCGAGGAACTCCACCTCATGGCGGGCGATCACCCGCATGTTCCGCATCGCCCGGTCGGAGCCGACCAGCAGGTGCTGGAGCCGGTCGACGTCGTCGGCGTGACGCAGCCCGTAGGGGGAGAAGGTGGCCATCTCGTTGGCCACGTCGTTGGCCAGCTTCCACTCGTCGGTGTACTTCTGGGAGGTCGAGCGGAGGTTCTTCAGGGCGGCCTGGGCGACGGCGCGGTCCCCGCTGCGGCCGGCGAGGGACAGGCTGACCAGCGTGTCGTCGAGCTCCTGGTAGAAGGAGACCGCGGCTCGGCGCTGCAGGTGGCGGGGGTCGCCGGAGAGCAGCAGGTGGATCAGGATCGCGACGGTCACTCCGGTCAGGGCATCGAGCACCCGGCCGCCCGGGGTCATGCCGGCCGTCTGCGGCATGATCATCACCAGCAGGGACTGGATGGCGACCTGGAAGCCGAAGAGGTTGGCCGAGTCGATGAACCGCGCCAGCATCCCGGCGACGAACACCACCACCAGGATCTGCCAGGTGCCGGAGCCCAGCACCGAGCGGGCGATCTCCCCCAGCAGCACCCCGAGCATCACCCCGCAGGACATCTCGACGATCTTGCGCATCTTCTTCTCGACGCCGAACCCGATGATGATGAAGGCGACGATCGCGGAGAAGAACGGGTGCTCGTGGCCCCAGAGCAGCCCGCTGACGAGGTAGGCGAGGGAGGCGGCGACCGCGGCGCGGCCGATGGTCAGGGCGTCGTTGCGGCCGCGCGAGACGCCGCGCACGAGCCAGTTCTTGACGGCGGCGCCGAACCGGTCGATGACCGACGCCGCCCGCAGGGGCCGGGTCGGGCCCGGTGTGGTGCTGCGATCCCTCATCCCGGGGGCGCTCACGGTCGCACCGGGTCCTGCAGCCGCATCTCCAGCAGCTCCTGCAGCTCGAAGGTGTCGCCGTCGCGGGCTCCGCGGCCCACCACCAGCGGTGCCGGGCTCGGCTCCGGCGTCGCGCCGCGCCACCGGGCCCACAGACCGCCCTCGACCCGCATCACGTAGTAGCGGCCCTCGGCGTCGACCGCGAGCGAGCGGTCCTGCTTGAGGTACCAGCCCGTGAGATCGGTGCGGACAGTGCCGGAGCCGGTGTACGGCCGCGCGCGCAGCGGGAGCGGGGCGATGCCGGCCTCCTGGAACCGGGCGACGGCCTCGCGGATCAGGGCGGTGGCCTGCTCGTGCTCGGCCTGGCGGGCGGCGTGCAGCGCCTGCTCCTTGGCCGCGAAGACCTCCCGCCGGTGCCGGGTCCAGTCCGTCTGGTCTCCCTGTGCGCTCATGGCCACCATTGTTCCAGGTCGCCGTGACCGGCTCCGCCCGTGACCGGCTCGGCCCGTGACCGGCAGCCGGCCGATGCGCGAGCAATGAGGGTCCCGGGCGGCTCGCGCGCTCAGAGCTTCGCGGTCACCGGGCGCTCGCCGTGGTCGCGGGGCACCACGATCGGCTCCTGGGAGGCGTCGATCCACACCGCGCCGCTGCCCCCGTCGGCCGCGCCGATCGGCACCTGCACGCTCAGGGCCGCATCGAGCGGCACCGCGCGGCGCACCACCGCCAGGGCGATCGGTCCGAGGTCGGCATGCAGGGCGGCGGAGGTGATGGCGCCGACGACCTTCCCCTCGGCGCCGCCGAGCCGGATCTCGCCGCCGGGGATCACCGGGACGTCCTGGGAGCCGTCGAGGTGGAGCATCACCAGGCGGCGCGGGGGCTGACCGAGGTTGAGGACCTTCGCGACCGTCTCCTGCCCGCGGTAGCAGCCCTTGGTGGTGTGCACCGTGGTGCGCAGCAGGTCCAGCTCATGGGGGATCGAGCGCTCGTCGACCTCGCGGGCCGCGCGGGCGCGGTGGTCCGCGATCCGCAGCGCCTCCCAGGAGCTCATGCCGGCCAGGTGCTCGGGACGCCAGGGCAGGGACTCCAGCGCCGCGGCCTCGAGGATCGTCAGCACCGCGCCCACCGGGTCCTCCGGGTCCGGGCCGTAGGCCACGCCCCCGGGGGCCACCTGCGGCCAGGGCTCGGACCAGACCGCGACGGGGGCGGGCAGGCCGAGGTCCGGCAGCACCTCGGCAGCGGGGGAGAGGGCGCCGAGCACCCGCAGGTCGTCGCGGTCGGTGAGCTCCACCCGGGCCGCGAAGCGCATCATCTCCAGGTAGCGGCGCAGGCCGGCCCGGGCCCCGGCATCGAGCACCAGCAGCACGGCGTCCTGGTCCGTCACCACGGCGGAGGCCAGGTGCTCGACCCGGCCCTGCGGGGACAGCACCGCGAGGGAGGAGGAGGTGCCGACGGGCGTGCCGGCCAGGACCTGGGTGGTCACCGTGGTCAGCCAGCTGCGGGCATCGGCCCCGCGCACCTCGAGCAGCTCGAGGTGGCCGAGGTCGACGACCGCGGCGCCGTCCAGCAGGTGCCGCTGTTCGCGCAGGGGGGCGCCGTAGTGGGCGGGGACGGCCGCATCGGGGCCGTCCCCGAGGACCGCGCCGGTCCTCAGCAGCGGGCGGATCTCGCGGACGGGCTCAGACACGGTGCAGCTCCAGGGAGAGGTAGGGGGTCAGTGCGGTCTCGTCGGGGGCGCCGCCCGGCACGGGGGTGCGCTGCTCCCAGAGCCACATCAGGCGTCCGGAGACGTAGCCGAACAGGCGGGTGGCGGTGACCTCGCCGGCCGCGGAGAGGGCCAGCTGGATGCGGGGGCCGCGAACCTCGCCCGTCCAGTCCTCGGCGCTCTCGCCGCGGCGCTCGAGGTGGGCGGTCAGGGCGTAGGACAGGATGCTCTCGGGGGAGCCGGGCTTCGCGGCCGCGGCGGCCGCGCGGTCCTGACCGGGCAGCAGGTCGCCGACGCTCCAGAGGCCGTCCTCGCGGTGGAGGAGGGTGCGCTCGCCGGTGCCGCTAGGAGCCGGGGTCGGGGCGGCGTCACGGGCGAAGGCGCTGGTGGGCGGCAGCGGCGCGGGGGCGTCGACCCGGTGGATCGTCGAGCGCCAGCCCAGGGTGCCGTCCTCCTGCGCGGTGCACAGCAGCTGCTGCTCGATGCGCTGCTCGGGAGCGCCGTCCTGCGGGGACGGGAGGGCACCGGAGCCCTCCCAGCTGCCGATCAGCCAGGCCAGGGGGTACAGCGACGCGGGGAGCGAGGGGTCGAGCGAGATGGGCATCGGTGCCGCTCGGTGCTCAGCGGTCGAAGAGCCGGGCGATCACCAGGGCGGCGAAGGCCAGGGTCCCCACCCCGACCAGGATGACGAGGGCGATGTAGAACAGGGAGAGCGCGGACATGGCGCAGAGTCTATCGCCCCGCGGCGTCCCGGGGCGGCCGACGGCGCCGACCCGCCCGGAGGTGCTCGCGGCTCAGGCCGACACCAGCACGACCAGGTGCGCGACGACCCCCACCGTGGCCACCGGCACCGCGGCCACCGCGAGCGAGGGAGCCGGCTCCTTCGCGACCAGCGAGGAGCCCACCAGCAGGTGGGCGCAGCTCGCGCCGATCGCGGTGACCAGCCCGATCCCGATCGCCAGCAGCGGCACGGCGCCGCCCAGCAGCAGCGCGAGGGCCGCCGTCACCGCGGCGCCGATCGCGGCGGAGACCACGAAGCGCAGGACGGACGGCAGCGGCGTGCAGTTCAGCAGCAGCGTCGCGCAGAGACCCGCGGTGATCGCGGTGATCTGTCCGGTGGACCCGGTCTCGGCGGCCCCGGACTGGGCGATCACCCAGCAGGCGGCGATCCCGGAGACGAACACCCCGGCCACGGTCCCGGTCAGCGAGGCCGTGAGGCGCTGACGGTCCCGGCGCAGCATCTGGTGCACGAAGGAGGCGAACACCCCGGCGGCGCTGACCATCACCACGGCGGAGATGGGACTGATGCGCTCGGGCGCGATGAACCCGACCAGGGCCCCGAGGATCCCGGTGCCGGCGATCACCACCCGGGTCCCGGCGGGGGAGGGCAGCTCGAGCAGGTCCGGCCAGGCCACCCCGATCAGCAGCGCGAGCGCGGCGACGCACAGAGCCATCAGCAGCGGGGAGAGCGCGCCGGTGAGCGAGACCAGGCTCAGCAGGAGCGCGAGGGCGGCGCCCAGGGGTGCGCGCTCAGGAGCGGTCACAGGGCCTCCCTCGCGGTCGATTCCGGTCACAGTCTCACGCGGCCGACGGATCCGCGCGGGCGCTACAGTGGCAGTCTACGAGTGCCCGCAGGTGGCGGCGTACTCGAGCCGCATCTCGCACCGCACCCCGCAGGTCGCAGGCACCGCTCCCCGCCCTCCGCAGAGCCCCGGAAGGACCCCATGCTCACGACCGCCGCTCTGTCCTCCGCCCAGCAGGAGGAGGTCCGCGCCCTGCACCAGGCCGTCGCCGCGCACGACGGCGTCTCCGCGCTGGACGAGGCGGCGCTCCTCGCCCTCGCCGACGACACCGCCCAGCACCTGCTGCTCGAGGACCCGGAGGCAGCGGCCACCGCCGAGACCCGGCTACTCGGCTACACGAGCGTGCTGGCCGACGGCACCGTGCAGGGGATGGTCCACCCCGAGCACCGCCGTCGCGGCCACGGCAGCGCCCTCCTGCAGGCCGCCCTCGCTCTGCGCCCGGACGCCGGCGTCTGGGCGCACGGCGCGCTGCCGGGCTCGCTGGCCTTCCTCACCGCGGCCGGACTGGAGGAGACCCGTCGGCTGCTGACCCTGCACCGGAGCCTGGGCTCCGGCCGGCCGGTGCCCGAGGTCCGCCCCGCGAGCCTCCCGAACCTGCAGCTGGACACCTTCGACCCCGAGCGCGACGCGGAGCGCTGGGTCGCCGTCAACGCCGGCGCCTTCCGCGACCATCCCGAGCAGGGCGCCCTGACCCGCGCCGACCTCGACCGCCGGCTCGCGGAGCCCTGGTTCGACCCCGCGGACCTGCTGGTGGCCCGGCGGGCCGGCGAGCTGGTCGGCTTCGTCTGGGTCAAGCGCGAGCACCCGGGGGCCACGGCGTCCGACGCGGAGATCTACGTCGTGGCCACCGACCCCTCCGTGCAGGGGCACGGCGTCGCCGGTCACCTGCTGGCCGCGTCCCTGCGCCGGCTGCAGGAGGCCGGCGTGCCCGGCGTCGAGCTCTACGTCGAGGCCGACAACGCCCCGGCGCTGCGGCTGTACGAGAACTGGGGCTTCGCGGTGTCGGGTCGGGACGTGCAGATGCGCGCCACGGCGAGGCGCTGACCCGGTGCGCGTGGCTCCCGGGAACCCGCCGCCCGTCCTCGCCGCCGGCGTGCTGGTCTGGCGCGAGCGGGGCGGCGCCGTCCAGGTGCTGCTGGTCCACCGCCCCCGCTACGACGACTGGTCGATCCCCAAGGGGAAGCTCGACAAGGGCGAGACCTTCCCGGCCGCCGCGGTCCGCGAGGTGGCCGAGGAGACCGGCTACCGGGTGCGGCTGCACCGGCCGCTGCCGGCCTCGGTGTACCTGCTGCCGGACGGCCGCACGAAGATCGTGCAGTACTGGACCGGCACCGTCCGCGCGAAGGTCGCTCCCGGCCCGCGGGACCGCGGCGAGATCGACGAGATCCGCTGGGTCCCGCTGGACGAGGCGGAGAAGCTGGTCACCCGGCAGGGCGACCAGGTGCCGCTGGTGTCCCTGCGCCGCTTCCTGGAGGCCGACGAGCTGGTGACCGCGCCGATCATCATCCAGCGGCACGCCGCGGCCGTGTCCCGGGCGAAATGGCGCAAGGGCGAGAAGAGCCGCCCGCTGAACTCCAAGGGCAGGAAGCAGGCCCTCGCCCTGCCGCCGCTGCTGGACGCCTTCGACCCGGCCAGCGTGGTCAGCAGCCCCTGGGAGCGCTGCCGGGCGACCGTGGCGCCGCTGGCGAAGATCGAGGGGCTGAAGGTCCGCACCAAGGACGAGCTCACCGAGGCCGGCCATGCGGAGCACCCCTCCCGCACCGCCGCGGTGATCGATCGGGTGCTGCGACAGGCCCGCCCGACGGTGGTGTGCACCCACCGCCCGGTGCTGCCGACGATCATCGACTCGGTGCGGGCGGTCGCCCAGCCCGGGGCCGCCCTCGAGCTGCCCCGGGAGGACCCCTTCCTCGCGGCGGGGGAGGCGCTCATGCTGCACACCACGCCGGGGGGCACCGTGGTGGCGATCGAACGGCACCTGCCGAACATCGGCTGAGCTGACGCCGCGGGATCCGGGATGCCGGGGCCCGCGTAGGGGAGGAGACGGGACGGACATGAGCTGGGACCAGGAGCACGACGCCCACTGCGCGGCCGGGGGACGGTACGGGGCGCCGCAGCGGCGGGAGCACGACCCCTGGACCGGGGCCGCCTCCGGCGCCGCCCCGGCCCATGACCCGTACGCGAGCGGCGACCCGTACGCCCTCGGCGACCCGTACGCGGCCGGGCCGGGCGGCTCGGACCCCTACGCGACCGACCCGCTCGACGCCGACGGTTTCGGGCCGAGCTTCTCGTCCCCGGCAGCGCCCAGCGGGCACGGGGACGTCCCGTCCTCGCAGGCGCCGATCGGCGGGGCCGCCGGCTACGGGGCGCCCGGCTACGGGGCGCCGGGCCACGGAGCCACCGGCTACGGGACGCCTGGCTACGGGCCCGCCGGCTACGGGGCCGTCCGGCCGAGCTCCGGCTCCGCGATCGCCGGCTTCGTGCTGGGCCTGCTGGCGCTCGTCATGTGCGCCGGGCTCACCTCACCGGTGGGGATCTTCCTGTCGGCCCGGGGTCTGCGCGAGACGGGCCCGGCGGCCGCCGCGCCCAAGGACGGCCGGGGACTGGCCATCGCCGGCATGGTGCTCTCCCTGGTCGGACTGGTCCCGCTGCTGCTGATGCTGGCGTACATCGCCCTGGTGGTCCTCGCGGTCGGGATCGAGACCACCGGCTGAGGGCCCGGGTCGGGGCCGCGGCGGCGCCCGCGCGGTGCCGGTTCCCCGCCCCCGGCCGGTGGCCCGGCACGCCCCCGGACGCCCCGCGCGGCGAACTGTGACCTGATCGTATCCGGGCCCTGACCTGCGAGGACGTCGCGCATCCGGGGGAGTTCACCTGCTGTTCACGCAAGGACGGGCGCTGCGTCACCTGCGCTCCCTAGCGTCACCGCTGACAGACTTCAGCAGGACAGACCCGGGCCGTCGGCCCCCGAAAGGACACGCAGTGAACGTTCGTCGAAACAGGCTCGTCTCGCTCGCCGCGCTCGGACTCGTCGGCGGCCTCGCCCTGACCGCGTGCGGCGGCGGCTCCGGCTCCGACTCCGCCGCCGGCACCGGCGCCTCCGACAACGGCGGCGCGTCGGCCGGCGCCTACGCCGAGCTGAGCGGGAACATCGCGGGCTCCGGCGCGTCCTCCATGCAGAACGCCCAGACCGCCTGGAGCGAGACCTTCATGGGCCTGGTCCAGGCCGAGGGCGGCGACCTCACGGTCACCTACGACCCCACCGGCTCCGGCACCGGCCGCGAGCAGTTCCTGAACGGCGAGGTCAAGTTCGCCGGCACCGATGCCGCCCTGGACGAGGAGGAGCTGGCCGCCTCCACCGCGGTGTGCAACGACGAGCAGGCCTTCAACCTGCCGGTCTACATCTCCCCGATCGCCGTGGTCTTCAACCTCGAGGGCATCGACTCCCTCAACCTGCCCCCCGCGGTCATCGGCGGCATCTTCGCCGGCGACATCACCACCTGGAACGACCCGGCCATCGCCGAGCACAACCCGGACGTCGAGCTGCCCGACCTGGACATCGTCCCGGTCCACCGCTCGGACGACTCGGGCACCACCGAGAACTTCACCGAGTACCTCTCCGCCACCGCCCCCGAGGCCTGGACCCACGGCCCCATCGAGACCTGGCCCATCGAGGGCGGCCAGTCCGGTGACGGCACCTCCGGCCTGATCTCCACCGTCGAGGGCGGCCAGGGCACCATCGGCTACGCCGACGCCTCCCAGGCCGGCGAGCTCGGCACCGCCGCCATCCAGGTCGGCGAGGAGTTCGTCGAGTACAGCGCCGACGCCGCCGCCAAGTCCGTCGACGTCTCCCCGCGGGCCGAGGGCCGCGCCGAGAACGACATCGTGGTCGAGCTGGACCGCACCACCACCGAGTCCGGCGTGTACCCGATCGTCCTGATCTCCTACCTCGCGCTGTGCGGCTCCTACGCCGACTCCGCCGAGGGCGAGGCGGTCAAGGCCTACGCCTCCTACATGGTCTCCGAGCAGGGCCAGCAGACCGCCCTGGAGAACGCGGGCTCCGCCCCGCTGTCCGCGGAGCTGTCGGCCGAGGCGCAGGCCGCGATCGACGGCATCACGGTCGGCTGATCACCACAGTGCACGAGGGGGTGCCGCCGGGCCGGTCCAGGCCCGGCGGCATTCGCGTGCCGTCCCGCTTCCCGTGAGCCCTGAGGAAGGTCCCATGAGCACCACTGATGTCCCGCCGGCCGCCCCGCCGACGTCGCAGGACTCGATGCGGTCCAGCAGCCGCCGCTTCGGCGACGCGATCTTCTCCTACCTGAGCATCGGCTCCGGGCTGCTCATCTTCCTGACCCTGGCGGCGGTGGCGATCTTCCTGTCGGTCGAGTCGGCCCCGGCCGTGATGGAGAGCCGGGAGGTGATCGGCGAGGGCGCGGAGTTCTCGCTGATCGAGGCGACCCTGCCGTATGTCTTCGGGACCATCCTGGCGGCGGTGATCGCCCTGACCATCGCCGTGCCGGTCGCGATCGGCATCGCGCTGTTCATCTCCCACTTCGCCCCGCGCCGCATGGCCTCCGGGCTGGGCTACATGATCGACCTGCTCGCCGCGGTGCCCTCGGTGGTCTACGGCCTGTGGGGCGGGATCTGGCTGGTGCCCCGCCTCGAGCCGCTCTACACCTTCCTGAACTCGGCGTTCGGCCGGCCCGACCGCGGACTCGGCCAGATCCTGCGCTGGCCCGAGAGCTTCCCGCTGGACGGCCTGACCTGGCCGCAGTGGTGGCCGCTGTACGACTGGGCCGGCACCGAGGTCTTCGGCTGGGGCGGGGAGCCGATCCTCGGGCTGTTCGCCGGGGACCCCACCGCGCCGATGCGCAACCTAACCTCCGCCTCGATCGTGCTGGCGGTCATGGTGCTGCCGATCATCACCTCGGTCGCCCGCGAGGTGTTCCTGCAGACCCCGCGCCTGCAGGAGGAGGCCGCGCTCGCGCTCGGCGCCACTCGCTGGGAGATGATCCGGACCGTGGTGCTGCCCTTCGGCCGCAGCGGCGTCGTGGCCGCCTCGATGCTGGGCCTGGGCCGCGCCCTCGGCGAGACCATGGCCGTGCTGATGATCCTGGCGCCCGGAGCGAGCTTCTCGTTCCGGATCCTCGAGGTCGGGCGGCACCAGTCGATCGCGGCGAACATCGCGGCCAAGCAGGCCGAGTCCTCCGGGACCGAGATGTCGCTGCTGATCTTCACCGGCCTGGTGCTGTTCGTCCTGACCTTCGTCATCAATGCCATCGCCCGCTGGATCGTCGCCCGCAGCGGCGTCAGGAGCTGAGGTCCCCATGAGCGCCCCCACCACCACCGAATCCCGGCAGTCGATGATGCGCGGCACCGACGAGCGCCGCCTGCCCTGGTACCACCTGCTCTACACCGCCGCCGCCGGCGCGGTCCTCGCGATCCTCGTGCTGATGCTCCTGGACGCCCTGACCGTCGCGGGCGTCATCCTGCTCGGCTTCGTCCTGCACCTCGCGATCGCCTACGGCTACGCACGGATCCGGGAGGGCCGGCGCTGGGCGATGGACCGCCTGGTGACCTTGGTCGTCATCGGCGCCTTCGGGATCGCGATGTTCCCGCTGCTGTCGCTGATGTGGGAGGTCGTCAGCCGGGGCCTGATCCGCGCGGTCAGGGCCGCCCCCACCCCCTTCGCCTTCTGGACCGAGGACATGTCGGGCATCATCGGCGGGGCCGACGCGGGCGGCGTGTTCCACGCCGCCGTCGGCACCCTGCTGATCACGCTGTGGGCCTCGATCATCTCGATCCCGGTGGGACTGTTCACCGCGATCTTCCTGGTCGAGTACGCGGACGTGGGCTGGCGCCGGGTGCTGGGTAAGGGCGTCACCTTCCTGGTGGACGTCATGACCGGCATCCCCTCGATCGTCGCCGGCCTGTTCGGCCTCAGCCTGTTCCTCGCCTTCATGCCCGACCAGGGCACCCGCATGGGCATCATGGGCGCGGTCGCGCTGTCGCTGCTGATGATCCCCACCGTGGTCCGCTCGAGCGAGGAGATGCTGCGGCTGGTCCCGATGGACCTGCGCGAGGCGGCCTTCGCCCTGGGCGTGCCCAAATGGCTGACCATCGTCAAGGTGGTGCTGCGCACCGCGATCGCGGGCCTGACCTCCGGGGTGACCCTGGCGATCGCCCGCGTCATCGGCGAGACCGCGCCGCTGCTGCTGACCGTGGGCATGGTGACCTCGGTGAACTGGAACATGTTCGACGGACGCATGGCGACCCTGCCGACGTTCATCAACCAGCAGTACCGCAACGGCAGTGCCCAGTGCATGAACGAGACGGTCACCAACCCCATCAACCAGCAGGTCTACGCCTGCTCGGTCACGACGAACATCGATCGCGCCTGGGCGGCGGCCTTCACCCTGATCCTCATCGTGATGGTGCTCAACCTCGCCGCCCGCCTCGTCGCCTACTACTTCTCCCCCAAGCTCAGCCGCTGAGCCGACGGCCCCCCGGAAAGGACCCTCGATGGCAGCCCCGCAGCCCATCAACGTCGAAGACCTCAACATCTACTACAGCGACTTCCTCGCCGTGGAGGGCGTCGACCTCCAGATCATGCCCCGCTCGGTGACCGCCCTGATCGGCCCCTCCGGCTGCGGGAAGTCGACGTTCCTGCGCACCCTGAACCGCATGCACGAGGTGATCCCCGGTGCGTACGCGAAGGGTCGGGTGGAGATCAACGGCGAGAACATCTACGACCCGAAGATCGACCCGGTCAACGTGCGCCGCCGCGTGGGCATGGTCTTCCAGAAGGCGAACCCCTTCCCGACCATGTCGATCCGCGACAACGTCCTGGCCGGCGTGAAGCTCAACAACCGGCGCATCGCGAAGTCCGACGCCGAGGAGCTCACCGAGCGGGCCCTGCGCGGTGCGAACCTCTGGGAGGAGGTCAAGGACCGCCTCGACAAGCCGGGCATGGGCCTGTCCGGCGGTCAGCAGCAGCGCCTGTGCATCGCCCGCACCATCGCGGTCAAGCCCGACGTGGTGCTGATGGACGAGCCCTGCTCCGCGCTCGACCCGATCTCCACCCTCGCCATCGAGGACCTGATCCACGAGCTCAAGGAGGAGTACACGATCGTCATCGTCACCCACAACATGCAGCAGGCCTCCCGGGTCTCGGACCGCACCGGCTTCTTCAACATCGTCGGCACCGGCAAGCCCGGCCGCCTGATCGAGGTCGACGACACCGAGCGGATGTTCACCAACCCCACCAACAAGCAGACCGAGGACTACATCTCCGGCCGCTTCGGCTGAGCCGCGCGGCTCGCCCGGGCATCCGACCACGGGCTGACGCCCCTGGGGCCAGGATCGCTCCGGGGGCCGACGCGCACCGGGGGCGGCGCGGGACACAGTGGTCCCATGAACCTCGCCCCGCCGCCCTCCGCCCCGCCGGCCACCGCCCCGACGCCCCCCCGCCCTGGCCAGCCCCCAGCAGCGCCCTGCGGCGGCGGTTCCGGCGCTGTCCGCGCGGGGCCTGGTCATGACCTACGGCAGCTCCGCCGCGGCCACCCGCGCCCTGGACGGCGTCGACCTCGACCTCGCCCGCGCCGACTCCCTGGCCGTGATGGGCCCCTCCGGCTGCGGCAAGACCACCCTGCTGCACCTGCTGGCCGGCATCCTCACCCCCACCTCCGGCACGGTGCACCACGACGGCACCGACCTGGCGAGCCTCGGCGACCGCCGTCGCACCCGGCTGCGCCGCAGCGCCTTCGGCTTCGTGTTCCAGGACGGACAGCTGCTGCCCGAGCTGACCGCGCTGGAGAACGTGATCCTGCCGCGCATGCTCGGCGGGACCTCGCGCCGCGCCGCGAGCGCCGAGGCCCGCGCCTGGCTGGACCGGCTGGGACTGGCGGGTCTCCACGAGCGCCGCCCCACCCAGCTCTCCGGCGGTCAGGCGCAGCGGGTCGCGATCGCCCGCGCCCTGGCCGGCCGCCCCTCGGTGGTCTTCGCCGACGAACCCACCGGCGCCCTCGACCAGCGGACCGGCGCCGCCGTGCTGCAGGTCCTGGTGGACAGCTGCCACGACAGCGGCGCCAGCCTGGTCATGGTCACCCACGACGCCACGGTCGCCGCCGTCTGCCGCCGCACCGTCGCCATGCGCGACGGCCGCATCGCGCAGGAGTTCGTCCGGCCCGACGCCCAGCGGGCCCCGCTGACGGCGGTGGCCCGATGAGCTCCCTGCTGGCCACCGCCCCGCTGCTGCTGCGCCGCCGCGGCGCGCTCGCGGACCTCCTGCCCGTGATCGCCTTCGCGGCGGCCACCGCGATCACCGCCACCGTGCTCGGCGGCGCCGCCGCCTTCGTCGGCCGGATGCCGGCGACCGATCCGCCGACCACGCCCGAGGGTTCGGTGATGTCCTCGCTCGCGCTGTGCGCGGTGGTCGCCTCCGTGCTGCTGCTGCCCAGCGCGATCGGCCTGGGCGGCTCGGCCGCCCGCCTGTCCCTGGCGCGCCGCGAGCAGGACCTGGCCACGATGCGGCTGGTCGGCGCCACCGGCGGCCAGGTCGGCGCGACCGCGGTGCTCGACGTCGCCGCCCAGGCCCTGCTCGGCGCCGTGGCCGGCCTGCTCGCCCACCTCGCCGCGGCCCCAACCCTGACCCGGCTCGACTTCGGCGTCACCCCGTTCACGACGGCGGACCTGCTGATGCCCGCCTGGGCGTACGCGCTGCTGGCGATCGCGCTGGTGCTGATCGCCGCCGGCTCCGCCGCCGTGTCCCTGACCGGGGTCGTGCTCAGCCCGCTGGGCGTGGCCCGCAACTCCCGGGTGGTGCGCATGTCCGTGCTCCGGGTGGTGCTCTGGGTGGTGGTCGTCCTGGGGTTCCTCGGCTTCGCCCAGGTGGGCGGGATGCTGCTGGGGCAGGTGGCCGACGGGATGCTGGTGATCGCGATCCTGGTGGCGTTCATCGCCGCGATCGTCGCGGGCCTGAACGTGGTGGGTCCCTTCGTGGTGTGGGTGGTCGCGATGCTGTGCGCCCGCCTCGCGCCGACCCCGTCCCTGCTGGTCGGGGCGCGGCGACTGGCCGCGGACCCCCGCGCCGGCTGGCGGGCCGTCTCCGGCATCACCTTCGCGCTGGTGATCGCCGGCTTCCTGACCACCTTCGCCACCTTCCCGGCGAGCTCGAGCGCGGAGGACACGATGCTGATGACCGCGCTGAGCACCGGCGGGCTGCTCACCCTGGGCATCGCCGCCGTGCTCGCCGCCGTCGGCACCGGCGTCGCCCAGACCGCCCGGGTGATCGACCAGGCCCCGACCCTGCGCGCGCAGCACATCGCCGGGGCGGAGGTGGGGCAGCTGCACCGGGCCCGCCTGGCCGAGATCGCGGTGCCCGTGCTGCTGAGCACCGTGCTCGCCACCGGGACCGCGCTGCTGGTGCTCGGCGCGATGTTCGGCAGCCAGTCGAGCAACGTCGAGGGCGTGGTCCAGTACCTGCTGAGCGTGCTCTGCGCCTACGCACTGCTGATCGCCGCGGTGCTGGTGGCCTCCCCGCTGGTGAGGCGGTACGCGCACCGCGGCCCCTGAGCGGCCCGGGCCGGGGCCAGGGCTCCGGCTCCGGCTCCGGCCCCGGCCCCGGCCGCTAGGCTGGGGGCATGGACTTCCAGACCGTCACCCCGAACGAGGTGCCCGAGGGCGCGCATCTGATCGACGTGCGCGAGCAGTCGGAGTGGGACGCCGGCCATGCGCCGGGCGCCCAGCACCTCCCGGCCAGCACGCTGCTGCAGAACCTCGACCAGCTGCCCGACGACGACCGCGACCTGTACATCATCTGCCGCGGCGGCGGGCGCAGCTTCCAGGTCGCACAGTGGATGACCGCCAACGGCTTCGACGCCATCAACGTCGCCGGCGGCATGGACCAGTGGTTCGAGTCCGGCCTGCCGATCGAGTCCGACGGCGAGGGCGAGGCCTTCATCCTCTGAGCCGCCGGCGGCGGGCCGGCGTCCGCGCTCACCGGCCCAGCGCGTCCTTCACCAGCGCGTAGCCCACGAAGGCCACCACATCGATCAGGGTGTGGGCGATCACCAGCGGCATCGTGCGCCGGGTGCACCGGAACCACTGGCCGAACACCAGGCCCATGGCCAGGTTCGCGAGACCCGGCCCCACCCCCTGGTAGGTGTGGTACGCGCCGCGCAGCAGCGCCGAGACGACGACGATCCGCCGTCCGGACCAGCCCAGCGCCTCGAGCCGCTGGACCAGGTAGCCGACCACGATCACCTCCTCGACCAGGGCGTTCTTGAGCGCTTGCAGGACCAGCACCGGCACGGTCCACCAGTGGGTCCCCAGCGCCGCCGGGACCACCTCGAGGGTCGCCCCCAGCAGGCGGCCGAGGGAGTAGAGGACCAGCCCCGGGACCCCGATCCCGGCGGTGAGCAGCACCCCGTGGGCGAGGTCCCGCAGCGGCCGGCTCAGGTCCATCCCCAGATCGCCCAGGGCCCGGCCCAGCGAGCCGGCGCTCAGGGTCAGCAGTAGCACCACCAGCGCGACCGGCACCAGCGCGAAGACGATCGACAGCAGCTGGTACAGCAGGTCCAGCCACGGCTCCTCGCGCAGGGTGGGGTTCAGCGCGGTGCTCTGCGCGGCCAGGGGACCGGCGGCCAGCGCCTGGGCGAGGGCCAGCAGCGAGTACACGGCGCTGCGGCCCAGCGACAGCGCGAGCACGACCAGCACCTCGGCGCGCAGCCAGGCCCGCGGCGGGGTCGTCGTCTCCATCGCCTCATGCTCTCACCCGGGTGCCGTGCCAGACTCCTGCCATGACCTCACCAGCAGTCCTGATCACCGGAGCCACCCGCGGGATCGGCCGCGCCGTCGCCGCCGAGCTCGCCGCCGACCACCACCTGATCCTGGGCGGCCGCGACGCCGCCGCGCTCGCGGCCCTGGCCTCCGAGCTCCCCTCGGCCACCCCCTTCGTCGCCGAGCTCACCGACCCCGCCGCGCTCGCCCGCGCGGTGGCCGCGCTCGAGCTGCCCGACGGCCTGGCCGGCCTGGTCCACTCGGCGGGGATCCTGGTCAGCGGCAGCATCGAGGAGCTCACCCCGGAGGACTGGACGCGGTCCTTCGCGGTGAACGTGGTCGCGGTCGCGGAGCTGACCCGGCTGCTGCTGCCGGCGCTGCGGGCCGCCCGCGGCACCGTGGTGACGATCAACTCCGGCTCCGGGTTCACGGCCGGCCCCGGCGGCGGGGCCTACAGCGCCTCGAAGTTCGCGCTGCGCGCCCTGACGGACTCCCTGCGCGCCGAGGAGCGCCCGCACGGGGTGCGGGTCAGCGCCGTCCACCCCGGCCGGGTCGCCACCGACATGCAGCGCCAGCTGCGCGCCTTCGAGGGCGGGCAGTACCAGGAGCAGGACTACATGCGCCCGGCGACGGTCGCCGCGACCGTGGCCCTCGCGCTGCGCCTGCCGGCGGACGCGAACCTCGAGACGCTGTCGGTGCGCCCGCGCTGACGGGCACCCTCAGCGGTTCAGCGCACCGGGCCCGGAGACGGTCGGATCGCCCGCGATCCGGAACCGCCAGGGGTAGAGCAGCGGATCCGAGGCCTCCTCGCGCAGCCCGATCCGGGGGCCGACGGCCAGCTGCGGATGGGGCAGCGCCGGCGCCCGGCCCGGCAGCTCCCCCTCCCGCAGGTCCCGCGGGTCGCCCCGGCCCAGCAGATGCATCTCCCCGGCTGGGGCGCACAGGTCCATCCCGTCGTCGGCGAAGGTGACGCCGCAGGCCACGGTGGCGCGGCCGGGGCCGCGCGCGAGGTCGCGCTCGCTGCGGCACACCCCGGCGGCGCGCCGCCGGGCGAAGGCGAGGTCGCTGCCGCCGACGACCTCCCCGGCGCGGATCAGGCACCCGGTGCCGATGCCCTCCGCGTCCGCGACGATGTTCATGCACGAGTGCAGTCCCATGTGACGGTAGACGTAGAGGTGCCCGGGCGCGCCGAACATGGTGGCGTTGCGGGCGGTGAGCCCCCGGAAGGCGTGGGAGCCGGGGTCCTGCGCGCCGACGTACGCCTCGATCTCGGTGATCCGCAGCGCGACGCCGCGGCCCACCAGCACGCAGCCCAGCAGCAGCGGGGCCAGCTCGAGGGCGGGTCGGTCGAAGAACTCCCGGGGGAGCGCGTCCTCAGGCGGCACGGGCACGACGTCCGTCCGCGGCGCTCATCCCGCCGCTCCGTCGGCGTCCGCCAGGTGCTCGACCAGTGCGGCGGCGCAGCCGGTGTAGGTGTGCGGGCTCAGCGCCAGCAGGCGCTCCCGCTCGGCCTCCGGCAGCCCCAGCTGCTCGACGAACTCGCGCATGCCCGCGCCGGTCACGCGCTGACCGCGGGTGAGGTCCTTCAGCCGCTCGTAGGGGTTCTCCATCCCGGGCACGCCCTGCACGCCCAGGGTGCGCATCACCGACTGCACGGCCTCGCCGAGCACCTCCCAGTTGGCCTCGAGGTCCGCGGCCATCGCGTCGGCGTCCACGTCCAGGCCCGCCAGGCCCCGGCGCAGGTTGGAGATCGCCAGCAGCGAGTGCCCGAGCGCGGGGCCCACGTTGCGCTGGGTGGTGGAGTCGGTGAGGTCGCGCTGCAGGCGCGAGGTGACCAGGGTCTGGCCGAGCGAGTCCAGCAGGGCGCCGGAGATCTCGAGGTTCGCCTCCGCGTTCTCGAAGCGGATGGGGTTGACCTTGTGGGGCATCGTCGAGGAGCCGGTGCCGCCCTGGGCGGACAGCCGCTGGCGGAAGTAGCCCAGCGAGATGTAGGTCCAGATGTCGGTGGCCAGGTTGTGCAGGATGCGGCCGGCGCGGGCGATGTCCGCGTACACCTCGGCCTGCCAGTCGTGGGACTCGATCTGCGTGGTCAGCGGGTTCCAGGTCAGGCCCAGGTGCTCGACGAAGGAGCGGGAGACCTGCTGCCAGTCCGCCGCGGGCACCGCCACCGCATGGGCGGCGTAGGTGCCGGTCGCGCCGTTGATCTTGCCGAGCATCTCGTCGGCCGCGATGCGGCGTGACTGGCGGCGCAGGCGGTGCGCGAAGACCGCCATCTCCTTGCCCAGGGTGGTGGGGGTGGCGGGCTGGCCGTGGGTGCGCGAGAGCATCGGCACCTCCGCGGTCGCGCGGGCGAGCTCGGTGAGGTCGTCGATGACGCCCTGCAGGGCGGGCAGCCACACCTCGTGCACGGCCCCGCGGATCATCAGCGCGTAGGAGAGGTTGTTGACGTCCTCGCTGGTGCAGTAGATGTGCACCACCTCGGCGAGCGGCTCGAGGCTGGTGCCGGCCAGGCGGCGCTTGATGTAGTACTCGATCGCCTTGACGTCGTGCACGGTCTCGCGCTCGATCTCGGCGTGCTCGGCGATGCCCTCGGCGCCGAAGTCCTCGGGGATGGCGCGCAGCAGCGCGCGCTCCTGCTCGCTCAGGGTGCGCAGGCCGGGGATGACCCCGCCGTCGAGCAGGTGGATCATCCACTCGGTCTCCACCACCAGGCGGGCGCGGTTCAGCGCGGCCTCGGAGAGGTGGTCGACCAGGGGCGCGGCCTGCGCCCGGTAGCGGCCGTCGAGGGGGGTCAGGGCGATCGGCGGCGTGATGTCCGCGAAGGAATGAGCCATGCCCGGCATTGTCCCAGAACCCTCGGCGGCCCGCCGCCGAGGACATCCCTCGGCGGGCCCGCGGGTCAGTCGCGCGCTGCGCGGGTGCGCCCGCCGCGCTCGTCCCCGACGCCGGTGACGCCCGCGACGATCGCCGAGAGCAGGCCGATGATCAAGCCCGCCCCCAGCGCCCACCAGAAGCTGTCGAACTGCAGGGTCAGTCCCAGCAGCCCCGAGACCCAGCTCGCCAGCAGCAGCATCAGGGTGTTGATGACCAGCTGGAACAGGCCCAGCGTGAGGCAGGTCAGGGGGAGCGCGAGGAACGAGAGGACGGGGCGGATGATCGCGTTGATCAGGCTTAGCACCAGTGCGATGGCGCCGATGGTGAGGACCTGGGTGAGCAGGCTCGCGCTGTTCTCGCCCAGGTGCATGCCGGGCAGGATCAGGGCGGTGACCCACAGCGCGAGGCCGGTGACGATGACGGAGCCGAGTAATCTCATGGACCCATTGTCCGTGCCGGACCGGGCGGCGCGCGCCCTATCCTGGCGCCATGTCCGACCAGCCCGCCGAGTCCATCCGCCTGCGCCCGGCCCTCGAGAGCCTGCCCTCCTACGTCGCCGGGAAGCCCGCGGCCGACGACGGCCGGGCCCGCTACAAGGCCTCCTCGAACGAGTCCCCCTTCCCGCCGGTCGAGTCGGTGCGCCAGGCCGCGATCGCCGCCCTGCAGAGCGCCCATCGGTACCCCGACGCCTCCGCGGCGGCGCTGCGCGCGGCGCTGGGAGCGAAGCACGGGGTCGAGCCCGCCCAGATCGCCCTGTCGACCGGATCGGTCGCCGTGACCGGGGACCTGGTGCGCGCCCTGGTGGGGGAGGGCGACGAGGTCGTGTTCGCCTGGCGCTCCTTCGAGGCCTACCCGATCCTGGTCGGCTCCCACGGCGGCGTGCCGGTGCCGGTGCCGCTGACCGCGAGGCACGAGCACGACCTGCCGGCGATGGCCGCGGCGATCACCGACCGCACCCGACTGGTGCTGCTGTGCACCCCCAACAACCCCACCGGCCCCGCGCTGAGCACCGAGCAGGTCGAGGACTTCCTGGCCCGGGTGCCCGAGCACGTGGTGGTCGCCATCGACGAGGCCTACCGGGAGTTCCACGACCCGGCGACCGTGCTCGGCACCGCCGGGATCTTCCGCCGCCACGGCAACGTGGTCCTGCTGCGCACCTTCTCCAAGCTGCAGGCCCTGGCGGGTCTGCGGATCGGCTACGCGGTCGCCCATCCGCGGCTGGCCCGCGCGCTCGGCCAGGTCACCCTGCCCTTCGGGGCCTCGATCCCGGCCCAGGCGGCGGCCCTGGCCACCCTGCAGGGCGACGTCCCCCAGGAGCTCGAGCGCCGCGCGGCCTGGATCCGCGCCGAGCGCTCCCGGGTGACGGCGGCGCTCGCCGGCCAGGGCTGGTCCCTGCCCGTCAGCCAGGGCAACTTCGTCTACCTCCCGCTCGGCGCGGAGTCCGCGGCCTTCGCGGAGTTCGCCGAGGCGCGCGGCCTGGTGCTGCGCCCCTACGGCGCCGACGGGGTGCGGGCCACCCTCGCCGAGCAGGAGGCCAACGACCTGCTCATCGAGATCGCCGGCGCCTGGCGGCAGCCTCGGGCCTGACCACCGTGCCGGCCGCCCGCCTCGGCCCGGGCCGCGACCGCTGCCCCGCAGGCCGGTGACGGCGAACACCGCGATCCGCCGCGGGCAAGGCACGGACACGCCGAGGCGGCGGGCTCGTGCGCGGTCTAGGCTCGGTACGGCCGTCGCCACCGCACGGCATCGCTGAAGGAGGACCATGGGCGCCCGCGCCGCCGACACCAGCACCCTCGGGGGACCGCGCGCCTACCTGGTCTGGACCGCCGCCGTGGGGGCCTACGGGATCGCGGTCCTGCAGCGCACCACCATGGGCGTGGCCGGCCTCGAGGCCGCGCAGCGGTTCGAGACCTCCGCGACCATCGTCTCCACCTTCGTGGTGCTGCAGCTGGCCGTCTACGCCCTCGCCCAGGTGCCCGCCGGGCTGCTGCTGGACCGCTACGGCTCCCGCGTCACCCTGACCGGCGGGGCGATCCTGATGGGCCTGGGCCAGCTGCTGATGTCCCAGACCGAGACCGTCGGGGTGGCGATGATCGCCCGCATCGTGCTGGGGATGGGAGATGCCCTGACGTTCTCGAGCGCGGTCCGCCTGGTGCCGGCCTGGTTCCCGCCGGCGCGGGTGCCGGTGCTCACCCAGCTCACCGGGATCCTCGGCCAGGTGGGCCAGATCGCCTCTGCCGTGCCCTTCGTCGCGGTGCTCACCCACGCCGGATGGGCCCCCGCCTTCTCCGCCGCGGCCTCCCTCAGCGCCGTCGCCGCCCTGCTGGCGGTGCTGCTGGTGCGGGCGACCCCGCCCGGGGTGGCGCGCCCGCGGGTGCGCCAGGAGCTCTCGAGGCTGCCGCTGATGCTGGGGAGGATCCTGCGCCACCCGGCCACCCAGCTCGGCTTCTTCACCCACTACACCGCAGGGTTCACCGGCATCGCCTTCTCCATGATGTGGGGCTACCCGTACCTCACCGCGGGGGAGGGACTCAGCCGCCCGGCCGCGTCGGCGGTGATGACGGTGCTGGTGGTGGTCTCGATCGTCGGCGGTCCCCTGATCGGCACCCTCACCCAGCGCCATCCGCTGCGCCGCTCCACCCTGGTGCTGCTGATCTGCGCCGCCATCGTGGTGCCGCTGCTGGCCCTGGTGCTGTGGCCCGGCCCCGCCCCGATCTGGCTGCTCATCGTGCTGGTCGCCGGCTTCTCGATCGGCGGGCCCGCCAGCAGCGTCGGCTTCGACTTCCCCCGCACCGACCTCGCCGAGCACCGGCTGGGGACCGCGACCGGGGTGGTGATCATGGGCGGCTTCCTGGGCGGGCTGGCCGCGATCCTGCTGATCGGCGTCATCCTCGACGTGCTGCGGCCCGCCGGGGACTACGACCTGGCCGCCTTCCGGCTCGCCTTCGCCGTGCAGATCCCGATGCTCGCGCTCGGGGTGATCGGCATGCTGCTGACGCGCCACGCCCTGCGTCGGCGGATGGCCGCGCAGGGCCGGGAGGTGCCGCCGTGGCGCGACGTCTGGCACTCGGGGCGCTGGCGCCGGCTCTGAGCGCCCTGCCGATCCCGCGCCGCCCCGCGCGCCGGGCCCCGGTCCGCCGCAGCGGCTTGCCGCGCGCGGGGAGTGTGCCGTAGCGTCTCCCCGACCGCTTAATTTCAAGGAGGAAGTATGTCGTTCACGCTGGGCATCGTCGGGATCGGCCAGTTCGGCTCCCACTTCGCGGAGCTCTTCGCCGCCCACCCCGAGATCGACGCGCTCTACGCCGTCGACTCCGTCCCCGAGCGGATCGACGCCCTCGAGGCGCGCGGGGTCCCCTTCGCAGGCCGCTTCGACACCCTCGAGGACCTGCTCGCCTCCGACGTCGACGCGGTGGCGATCTTCACCCAGCGCTGGACGCACGGCCAGCACGCCCTGGCGGCCCTGCGCGCCGGCAAGCACGTCTACTCCGCGGTGCCGATGGCGATCGAGGAGGAGGAGATCCGCGCGATCACCGAGGAGGTGCAGCGCACGGGCCTGGTGTACATGATGGGCGAGACCAGCCAGTACAACGCCGCGGTGGTGCTGGCCCGCCGCATCCACCGCTCCGGTGCCTTCGGCGAGGTGTTCTACGCCGAGGGCGACTACATCCACGACATGGACCTCGGCTTCTACGACGCCTACAAGTACTCCGGCGGCGAGAACTGGCGGGCCACCGCCTCCTACCCGCCCCTGCTCTACCCCACCCACTCCATCGGCGGCATCCTCGGAGTGCTGGGGGAGCGGCACGCCGTGTCCGTCTCGGCGCTGGGCCGGCCCGACACCCGCGGCGACGGTGTCTTCGACAAGGACGTCTCGATGTTCGCCAACGACGTCTCCAACGCCTTCGCGCTGTTCGAGATGGACAACGGCGGCGCCTTCCGCACCAACGAGCTGCGCCGCGTCGGCTACCCCAGCCACCAGCGCGAGTCCCGCTTCCGCTTCTTCGGCGAGGAGTCCTCCTTCGAGGAGACCATCGACGTCACCTACTGGCACGACAAGCAGCGCGCGCTGGCGGTGACCGACCTGATCCGCACCGACGCCACGATGAGCCTGGACGACCCCCGCCTGGCGGACGTCTCGCCGGCGCTGCGGGACGCCTTCGTCGCCGGTGCCGCCCGCGCCCACCACCAGGAGCGGTTGCCGAAGGAGTTCCACGGACTGCCCAACGGGCACGAGGGCGCCCACCACTTCCTGGTCGACGACTTCGCCCGCGCCGTGGTCGACAGCCACCAGCCGATGGTCAACGCCTGGCAGGCCGCCCGGTACACCCTGCCCGGCGTCATCGCCCACCAGTCGATGAACCGCGGCGGGGAGCGCCTGGCGATCCACGACCTCGGCGACTGCCCGCTGCCGGTGGTCGATCTCGACGCCGACCAGAGCGTCCTCGACGCCCAGGCGCTCGCCGCGGCCGTCGAGGAGCTCAGCGGTGTGACGAGCTGAGCAGGGCGGCGCCACCCCGGCGGGACCGGGGCGGCGCCGCGGATGGCTAGAGTGCGACAGTGCCCCCTCGCCCCCTACGAGCTCGAGCGCTGAGCCTGCTCCGGATGCCCGGTGCCGCCCTCGCCGAGACGGTCAGCCCCCGGTCCGCGCTCGCCCATCAGCTCGCCCTGTCCGCCTCGATGCTGCTCGGCATCCTGCTCGTGACCGATCAGGTGCTCGGGATCCCGTGGCTCTACTGGGCCGGACAGCTCGCCGTGAACGGGCTGTCCCTGGGTCTGGTGGTGGGGATGCTGCTGAGCCGCTTCGGGGTCGCCCGCCCCCTCTGGGCGGAGCGGCTGCTGGTGCTGCTGCCCGTGCTGGACCTGCTGGTGCTCGCCGTCAGCCGCTGGTCCGTGGTCAACACCTCCGGCTTCCAGGGCTTCCTGATGGCCGTGCCCATGGCCTGGCTGGCGGCGCGGTACCGGTTCCAGGGGGCGGCGCTCGGCATCGCGATGGCGCTCGGGTCGATGGGGCTGGGCTTCCTGATCCTGCCCGAGCACGACGTCGTCGAGGTGCTCTCCCGGGGCCTGGCGACCACGGTCCTCGCCGGCTCCGTGGCGCTCGTGGTGGCGGGGGTGGTGACCCGGCTCGACGAGCAGCGCCGTCGCCTCGAGACCGTGAGCGTGGCGCTCGGCGTGGTCTCCCTCGTGCTCGACGAGGACGGCGCGGTGCTCGAGGAGAGCGGCCGGCTGCGCGGGGCCGCGCGCGGCAGGAGCATCCCTGAGCTGCTGGCCGATCCGGTCTTCACCGAGAACGGTCGCGTGCCCCTGCCGCCGGAGCGCAACCCGCTGGCGCGCGCGGCCCGCGGCAGCACGCTGGACGGGGAGGCCGTCTGGGCCGAGCTCGACGGCGGACGGCGGGTGGCGCTCTCGGTGAGCTCGACGGCGCTCACCGAGACCCGGACCCTGGTGGTGGTCCAGGACGTCACCGCCTCACTGGCCGCGGTGCTGCAGGAGGAGCAGTTCCTGGCAAACGTCTCCCATGAGCTGAAGACCCCCTCACCTCGATCGCCGGATACGTGGAGCTGCTCGAGGACGAGGTCGACTCCCCGGCGGGCGGGGATCCCGCGGTGATCCGCTCCCACCTGCAGGTCGTCACCCGCAACGTCACCCGCCTGCAGCAGCTCATCCTGGGCCTGCTGGAGACGGCGCGCTCGGTCAGCAGCGACCGGATCGGCTCGCGGGGCGGCCCCCACCGCGTCACCCTGCTCGACGAACTCGTCCGCCGGCAGGTCGAGGCCATCTCGCCCCGCGCCGCCGCCCGCCGCCTGCGCTGGTCGCTCCAGGGCTGCGATGCCCCGCTGGAGCTGGTCAACGCCGATCTCGAACGGCTCGGGCAGGCGATCGACAACGTCCTGTCCAATGCGGTGAAGTACGCCCACGAGGGCGGGCTGATCAGCGTGGAGCTGGGGATGGAGGGGAACCAGGCGCGGCTGGTCGTGCGCGACGAGGGCATCGGGATCAGCCAGAGCGATCTGCTGGGACTGTTCACCCCCTACTTCCGCGCCCGCACCGCCACCGACGCCGGGATCCCCGGGTACGGACTGGGGCTGATGATCACCCGGCGCATCGTCCGCGCCCATGGCGGTGAGATGAGCATCGCCTCGGAGATCGGGGTGGGCACCCGGGTGGAGCTGGTGATCCCGGTGGTGCGCACCTGAGGCGCCCGCCCGCTCAGGAGGTCGAGAACCCGGTGCGCGTCATCTCGCCCCACACCGCCTGGCGGCCCCGCAGCGCCTGCCACCAGCCCTGCAGTCGCCACACCGCGGTCAGCTGGCGGTAGCCGAGGTTCTCCAGCAGTGCGCACGCCACCATCAACCCGAGGGTGCGCAGGTCCGTGCGGCGGCGGTGGGACATCTCCTCGAGCAGCACCGACAGCACGGTCACCAGCACGCCGCAGCCCAGTGCGATGCCGAGCAGGGCCAGGGTCAGGACGGGGCTCACCGCCCCGGTCAGCAGGGCCGCCACGATCATCACGACCCCCAGCACCTCGAACAGCGGGGCGAAGAGCTCGAACAGCCAGTAGTAGGGCAGGCCCACCATCCCGACCCGGCCGTACCGCGGGTTCAGCAGCATGCCGCGGTACTTCCACAGCACCTCCCACAGGCCCCGGTGCCAGCGCACCCGCTGGCGGCGCAGCACCGGGAGGTTGTCGGGCACCTCGGTCCAGCAGGTCGGCTCCGAGACGAAGACCATCCGGTACTCCCGTCGGCGCCGCCGGCACCAGCGGTGCACCTTCAAGGTCAGCTCCATGTCCTCGCCGATGGTGTCGGGATCGAAGGCGCCGACGGTCAGCAGCACATCGCGCCGGTACACGCCGAAGGCGCCGGAGATCAGCAGCAGCGCACCCAGCCGCGACCATCCCGCCCGTCCCAGGCTGAAGGCCCGCAGGTACTCGACCACCTGGAAGCGGGCCAGCCACTGGCTCGGGAGGCCCTCCTCGGTGACGCGGCCGGCCACCACCCGGCTGCCGTTGACCGCTCGGATGTTGCCACCGGTGGCGACCACGCGCAGCGGGTCGTCGAGGAAGGGCTGCACCGCGAGCAGCAGCGCGTCCGGATCCATGATCGAGTCGGCGTCGAAGATGACCACCAGGTCCTTCGCGGCCAGACCGATGCCGGCGTTGGTGGCGTCCGAGCGACCCGAGTTCTCCGAGTCCACCACCAGCAGCGGGATCCCGGGATCCCGCGCCTCGTAGACCTGGCGGATCGCGCCGCGGATCTCGACCTGCGGCCCGGCGTCGACGCTGCGCGCGCTGGGGACCAGGTCGAAGGCCTCCTGGAGCACGGCCAGGGTGTCGTCCGTGGAGCCGTCGTTGACCACCACCACCTCGTGATCGGGGTAGTCCAGCGCCAGCGAGGAGCGCACCGATTCGATGATCACCGCGGACTCGTTGTACGCCGGCATCACCACGGTCAGGCCCAGGGAGACCGGCGCGGTGGCGGTCTCGGCGAGGTCGAGCACCGAGCGTCGCGCCGCCGAGCGCTGGGTGTCGACGAACCCGAGCACCACCAGGGCCAGGTAGACGAGGTTGATGGCCAGGAAGTAGGCCAGGGTCGGCCAGGCGGCCACGATCAGCACCAGGCGCACCGCCTCGTGGAGCGCGGTGCCGGTGAGATCCAGCAGGTCGAGCACGGTCAGCTCCTCCTCGTCGGGGCGCTGCTCGCCAGCAGCGGGGCCAGCAGCGCGTCGCCGCGGCGGGAGACCTCGCCCAGCGCCTCCGCGGTCAGCTCCTGCGGCAGCGCCAGCAGGGCCTGCACGCAGCGGGTCCGCACCGGTCCCCAGGGGGAGCGGGTGCCCTCGAGCAGGGCCGGGACTGACGAGGCGCGCCCGACCCTCAGCAGGGCGGAGGCGGCGGCGAGCTGCACCCCGGGGCTGGTGTCCCGGCGCAGCAGCAGGGCTAGCCGGTCGGCGTCGGCCACGCTGGTGAGCTCCCCGAGCGCCTGCGCGCAGGCCGCGCGCACGGTCGCCGAGGGATCGTGGAGTCCGGCGCGGATCGCCTCGAGCGCGTCGGCGGAGGCGGAGCCCTGGCCGATCAGCGAGGTCACCACGACCAGGGAGGGGACCTCGCCCGCGCCGCGGAGCACGTCGAGCACCGCGGCGACCGCCGCCGAGGACGGGTAGGCGGAGGCGGCGCGCACCGCCGTCGTGCGCACGATCGGCGCGCGATCGCCGACGGCTCGGCGCAGCAGCTCCGCGTCCTCGGGCAGGCCGAGCTGACCGAGCCGGCGCACGGCGGCGGCCCGGGTGGTGGTGCGGCGCGAGCGGGCCCGACGCCGCAGCAGCGCGGGATGGCCGCGCTCGACGAGCATCTCCACGATCCGCTGCCGGGCCTCTCCGCGCACCGTGCCCAGCATCGACAGCAGCCGATCGTCCACGCGGTCGCCGAAGGCCCCGCTCGCGGTGCGCAGTGCGGCGGCCGGCGCCCGGTCATCGTCCTCGACCAGGGTGAACCGGACCACGAGCGGTCGGGCCTGCGCATCGAGCCGGTCCCGTCGGCGCCGGCGCAGGGCCCGCACGCCGTGGACGGCCCCGAGCAGGAGCACGCTGAGGGCGATCAGGATCCAGACGGCGACCAGGACGGTGAGGATCAGCCGGGCGTCGAGCTCGATCATCGGCGGGCCAGGATCGAGGTGATCCGGGCCGCCAGCTCGCGCGGGGAAAACGGCTTGGTCATGAAGTCGTCGACCCCCGCGGTGAAGCCGTTCTCCACATCGCGCTCCTGACTGCGGGCCGTGAGCATGAGGATCCGCAGGTGGGAGCCCTCCGCGCGGAGGAGCCGCACCAGATCCACGCCCGTCATCCCCGGCATCATGTGATCGACCACGGCGAGGTCGAAGCCGTGGTCCGCCGCGAGGGCATCGCGCGCCGCCTCCCCGGAGCCGACCGCGGTGACCGCGTGCCCGGAGGAGCGGAGCTTGAGGGAGACCAGTTCTACGATGTCGGGGTCGTCGTCCACGACCAGGATGTTCGCCACCGCCCCATCCTAGGCATCATTCCTGCTGGCAGGGCGCGGATCGTCGGACCGCACACGCAGCGACCGCCCCGGCGCCGGCTCCGCGCGGCCCGGACCGCGCCCGCGCGGGAGCGGGGCGTCGGCGGTGGTAGCGTCACGGCGCACACGCATCGCAGCGTGGTCCTCGGCCCGGCCGGCATCGACGCCGGCATCGACGGTGCGGTCCGGGGAGCGCACGGGAGGAGCCGCGGCCATGAGCATCACCCCACCGGCCCTGACCCGCGCCCGGCGGGCCCCCGCGCCCGGCCCCGGCGAGGTGGGCCGATGACGACCGCGCCCGCCCCCCAGCCCGGCTGGGACCCCGACGTGCTCGGCGTGCTCATGGCGCCCTTCACCGGCACGGAGCTGCCCGACTGGGTGGGGGAGGTGCTCGAGGCGGGCCTCGCCTCGGTGATCCTGTTCGGTCACAACACCCCCGACCTCGCGACCACCGGGCGCCTGGCCCGCGCGATCCACGCCCGGTCGGAGCAGTGCGTGATCGCGATCGACGAGGAGGGCGGGGACGTCAGCCGCCTCCAGGCGGGAACCGGCTCCGCGCTGCCCACCGCCTGGGCCCTGGGGGAGGTCGACGACATCGAGCTGACCCGGCACGTCGGCAAGGCCCTCGGCGACCTGCTCGCCGCCTGCGACCTCGACCTGGACCTCGCCCCGGTGCTCGACGTGTCCACCGACCCGGCGAACCCGGTGATCGGCACGCGCGCCTTCGGCGACGATCCCGACCGGGTCGCCGCCCACGCGCGGGCCTTCGCGACCGGCCTCGTCGAGGCGGGCCTGGGCACCTGTGCGAAGCACTTCCCGGGCCACGGGGCCACCGCCACCGACTCCCATACCGCGCTGCCGCTGATCGAGCTGGAGCACCGGCAGTTCGCGACCGAGCACCTGGCGCCGTGGCGCATCGTCCCCTGGCTGGACGGCGTGATGACCGCCCACGTGCTGGTCCCCGCCCTCGGTCAGGGGCCCGCCTCCCTCTCCCCGTGGGCGCGCCCGCTGCTGGAGCGCACCATCGGCGGCACCTTCCGCGGCCTGCTGATCACCGACGCCCTCGACATGGCGGCCGTCGCCACCGATCCCGGCTCCGGCGAGGCGGCCGTGCGCGCCCTCGAGGCCGGGGCCGATCTGCTGTGCCTGGGCAGCTCGCTGGGCCGCGACGACCGGCAGCTGCTGCGCGCGGCCCACGACGCCGTGCTCGCGGCCGTGGACTGCGGCCGGCTCTCCGCGTCGACGCTGCGCGAGCGCGCCGCGCACACCCGCTCGGTGCTGCGCACCCTGCGCACCCGGCGCCGCTTCGTGCCGGCCCCGGACCCCGACGTCGCACTGCGCCGGGCCGAGCAGCTCGGGGCCCAGGCCGCCGCGCGGGCCGTCCGTGCCCGTCACGCGCGCCTGGATCTGCGACCCGCCCTGGTCGTGGACCTGCGCCACCGCGCCCAGCACGCCTCCGGGGCCCGCTCCCAGCAGCTGGTCGACGCGCTGCGCGAGCAGGGGGTCCACGCCGGGATCCGGGACTACCCCGACCAGGTCGACCGGGCGCCCCAGCTGCTGGCGCTGACCCGCCTGCCCCGCAGCGACCCGGAGGAGCGGGACCGCCTGCAGGCACTGCTGGCGCGTCGGCCCGACACGATCGTGGTCCACACCGGCGTGCCCGACGCCGCTTCCGACCACCGCCGCCTGGTCCTGGCCCACGGCGCCGGACGCACCATGATGCGGGCCGCGGTCGCGCTGATGATGCGCGGGCAGAGCTGATGCGGGTGCTCGGCATGATGTCCGGGACCAGCCTGGACGCGATCGACGTGGCGCTGGTCGACTTCTCCCGGGAGCCCGACCGTCCCGCCACCCTGTGCGGGCGAGTGCTCCACATCGGGGAGCGTCCCTGGCCCGGGGCCACCCGCGAGGCGCTGCGGGCGGCGCTGCCCCCGGCCGGCTCCGACGTCGGGACCTGGAACCGCCTGCACGCCGCGGTGGGGGAGGCCTTCGCGGGCGTCGCCGCCGAGGTGCTGGGGCGCCATGGCGGCGCCGATCTGATCGCCACCCACGGACAGACGCTCCACCACGACGTCCGCCCCGACGGCACCGTGGCAGGCACCCTCCAGATCGGGGATGCCGCGCGGATCGCCCGGGCCGCCGGCATCCCCGTGCTGCACGACCTGCGCGCGGCCGACGTCGCCGCCGGCGGCCAGGGCGCGCCGCTGGTCCCGCTGCTGGACCAGCTGCTGCTCGGCGGGTACGACGCACAGCGCACCGCGGTGCTGAACATCGGCGGGATCTCGAACGGCACCCTGGTCGGACCGGCCGAGGTGATCGCCGGGGACCTGGGGCCCGGCAACGCCCTGCTCGATGCGGCCGTCCACGCCGCCACCGGCCGGCCGGCCGATCTGGATGCGGCTCTGGCCCGCACCGGCACCGTCGACCCCGATGCCCTGGCGATCCTGCTCGCGGACCCCTTCTACACCCGTCCGCTGCCCCGCTCGACCGGGCGCGAGCACTTCGACGGCGACTACGTGCGCCGCATGCTCGGCCCCGCCGCCGCGGCGCTGAGCCTGCCCGACCTGCTCGCCACGCTCGTCGAGCTCACCGCGGTCACCATCGCCCACGAGATGACGCGCCTGCGCCCCACCCGGGTGGTCGCCTCCGGCGGGGGGATGCACAATCCGCTGCTGCGCTCCCGGCTCGCCGCCCACCTGGACCCGGTGCCCCTGCTGCCCGCCGACGCGCTCGGCATCCCCGGGGACGGCAAGGAGGCGCTGCTGATCGCCCTGCTGGGATATCTCGGCGCCCACGGCCTGCCCGGCACCCTCCGGCGCGGCGACGGCACCGCCCACACCGGGGCGCGCGAGCCCGTGGTGCTGGGCTCGCTCACCCCGCCGCACGCCCTGCGCCTCCTGTCCACCACCGCGGCCGACCACGGCCCCGTCGACCGGCTGCTGCTGCTCCCTTCGGCCCCGACCAGCGGTCCTTTCTTCCCTACGGCACCGTAGGTTACGCTCGCTGCCGTGAGTGTCTTCCGATCCACGATCCCTGACGTCGCGGCCGACGAGCCGATGGTCCAGCTCCTGGCGGCCGACGGCTCCCGCACCCCGCACCCCGAGCTCGACGCCGTGCTCGAGCAGGGCGCCCTGGCCACCCCCGCGCGGCTGCGCGGCTACTACCGGGACATGGTGATGATCCGCGCCGCGGACCTCGAGGCCACCAGCCTGCAGCGCCAGGGGCAGCTGGGCCTGTGGGCCAGCGCCCTGGGCCAGGAGGCGGCGCAGATCGGCGCCGGGCATGCCGCCCGCGAGCAGGACTACCTGGTGCCCACGTACCGCGAGCACGGCATCGCCTGGGCGCGCGGCATCGAGCCCTGGCGCCTGCTCGAGCTCTACCGCGGCATCAGCCACGGCGGCTGGGATCCCAACGAGCTGCGCACCCACCCCTACATGATCGTGCTCGGCGCGCAGGCGCCCCATGCGGTGGGCTACGCGATGGGCCTGCAGCGCGACGGCGTCGTCGGCACCGGCGACACCGCCACCGACACCGCGGTGCTGGCCCTGTTCGGCGACGGCGCCTCCAGCGAGGGCGAGGTCGCGGAGTCCTTCACCTTCGCCGCCTCCTTCCGCACCCCGGTCGTCTTCTACACCCAGAACAACCAGTGGGCGATCTCCGTGCCCACCTCCGTGCAGTCCCGGGTGCCGCTGGCCCAGCGCTCCCGCGGCTGGGGGATCCCCTCGGTGCGGGTCGACGGCAACGACGTCCTCGCCGTGCTGGGGGCGGTCCGCAGCGCCCTGGACGCCGCCCGCGCGGGGGAGGGACCGCGCTTCATCGAGGCCGTCACCTACCGCATGGCCGCGCACACCACCAGCGACGACGCCTCCCGCTACCGTCCCGCCGCGGAGGAGGCCGAATGGGCCGGGAAGGATCCGATCCTGCGCCTGCGCCGCCACCTCGAGCAGCTCGGCGAGATCGACGAGGCCTATGTGGCCCGCTGCGACGAGGAGGCCCACGACCTCGCGATGCAGCTGCACCACCACATCCACGGCATGGAGGACCCGGACCCGGTGGGCATGTTCGCGCACGCCTACGCCGAGCCCCATCCCGTCGTCGATGCCGAGCGGGAGGAGTACCTGCAGTACATCGCCCAGTTCGAGGACGAGCACGAGCAGGCCGCGACGGACGGGCAGGGACAGCGATGAGCAGCATGAACCTTCCCATCGCCAAGGCCATCACGGCCGGGCTGCGCGACGCGATGCACGCCGACGACAAGGTGATGCTGATGGGCGAGGACATCGGGGTCCTGGGCGGGGTCTTCCGCGTCACCGACGGGCTGCACGCCGAGTTCGGCGACCTGCGCGTGGTCGACACCCCCCTCGCGGAGGCCGGCATCGTCGGCACCGCCGTGGGACTGGCCGTGCGAGGCTACCGCCCGGTGGTCGAGATCCAGTTCGACGGCTTCGTGTACCCGGCGTTCAACCAGATCACCACCCAGGTCGCGAAGATGCACAACCGCACCCTGGGGCGCGTGAAGATGCCCATCGTCATCCGCATCCCCCACGGCGGCGGCATCGGCGCGGTCGAGCACCACTCCGAGAGCCCCGAGGCGCTGTTCGCCCCCACCGCCGGACTGCGGATCCTGGCCCCGGCCACCGCGCAGGACGCGTACTGGATGACCCGCCAGGCCATCGAGTGCGAGGACCCGGTGATCATGCTCGAGCCCAAGCGCCGCTACTGGGTCAAGGGCGACGTCGATCCCGACCACCGCCCCGAGCTGACCCCCTGGCAGGCGAAGGTGGTGCGGCCCGGCACCGACGCCACCCTGCTGGCGTGGGGACCGAGCATGCCGCTGGCCCTCGAGAGCGCCGAGGCCGCGGCCGCCGACGGGATCGACCTCGAGGTCATCGACGCCCGCTCCCTGTCCCCGGTGGACTTCCCGACCATCGCCGCCTCGGTGCGGCGCACCGGGCGACTGCTGATCGTCCACGAGGCCCCGGTGCTCGGCGGCCTCGGCGGCGAGATCGCCGCCCGGATCAGCGAGCAGTGCTTCTACCACCTCGAGGCCCCGGTGCTCCGGGTGGGCGGCTACCACCTGCCCTACCCGCCGGCGCGGATGGAGCACGCCTTCCTGCCCGACCTCGACCGCGTCCTCGACGGCGTGGACCGCCTGCTCGAGCACTGACGGCGGTCCCCGCCTCCCGCGTGAAAGGATCACGACCATGAATGCCGCCCCGTCCACCGCCTCCGGTGCGATCGTCACCATCACGCTCACCGACCCCGGTGAGGGGCTCACCGAGGCCGAGATCCTGGAGATCAAGGTCGCCGTCGGCGACCGCGTGGAGATCAACGACCCGGTGGTCGAGGTCGAGACCGCCAAGAGCGCCGTCGAGCTGCCCAGCCACGTCGCCGGCACCGTGGTCGCGATCCTGGTGGCCGTCGGCGACGAGGTGCCCGTGGGCACCGGGCTGCTCCAGGTCGACACCGCCGGCGGTCCCGCCCCGGCCGCGACCGGCCCCGCGCAGGACGCACCGGCGCAGGACGACCCTACGGACGAGCAGCCCGAGGCCGAGACGCCGGCCGCGCCGGCTGCGGCCGACGAGGAGCCCAAGAACCTGGTCGGCTACGGCGCCTCGAGCGCCCCCCAGCGCCGCCGCCGGCGCCGCGGCGCGCAGGACCAGGGCGACGAGCAGCAGGTGCCCATCGACCGCATCCTCGCCAAGCCCCCCGTGCGCAAGCTCGCCCGCGACCTGGGCGTTGCCCTGCACGACGTGCTGGCCACCGGGCCCGAGGGCACCGTGACCCGGGACGACGTGCTGGCCGCCCAGCAGCGCGCCTACGGGGACGAGGGCCGCGTCGGCGGCGTCGATCATGACGGCGCCTACTTCCCCGAGGAGTCGCCCCAGGCCCCCGAGGGACTGGGCGGGGCGATGAAGAGCACCCGGGACCAGCCCTTCGCCGGGGTCACCAGCGACGACCGCACCACCCGGGTGCCGATCCGCTCGGTCCGCAAGCGCACCGCCGAGGCGATGGTGGCCTCCGCCTTCACCGCCCCCCACGTCACCGTCTTCAACGAGATCGACATGACCCGCGCGGTGGAGATCGTCACCGCGCTGCGGGCCGCGCGCGAATGGGCCGACGTCAAGGTGAGCCCGCTGGCGGTGATCGCGAAGGCGCTGCTGGTGGCGATCCGCCGCAACCCCGAGGTCAACGCCTCCTGGGACGAGGCCGCCCAGGAGATCGTCTACAAGCACTACGTGAACCTCGGCATCGCCGCCGCCACCCCCCGCGGCCTGATCGTGCCCAACCTCAAGGATGCGCACCTGATGACCCTGCGCGAGCTCGCCGAGGGGATCAGCGAGCTCGCCAAGACCGCCCGCGCCGGCCGCACCTCGTTGCGGGACACCCGCGACGGCACCATCACCATCACCAACTACGGCGTCTTCGACATCGACTCCGGCACCCCGATCCTGAACCCCGGCGAATCCGCGATCCTCGGCGTCGGCGCCATCAAGGAGAAGCCCTGGGCGGTCGACGGGCAGGTGGTGCTCCGCCAGGTCGCCACCCTCTCGCTGAGCTTCGACCACCGCCTGATCGACGGGGCCCTCGGCGCGGAGCTGCTGCGCGACGTCTCCGCGGTGCTGGAGGACCCGGCGCTGGGCCTCGTGTGGGGTTGAGCGCCTCCGCCCTCCCGCACGGCCGGGTCGGAGCCCGCGTCGGTACGCTGGTGCGGTGACCTCCAGCCCACCCCCCACCCCGCGGACCTGGCGCCGCGACGACCCGCGGATGCGGACGGTCGAGATGGCCGCCGTGCACCTCGACGAGGTCACCGAGGCGCACACCCTGGGCTCGGGTCCGATCCCGCCCCGGGCCGCGCTGTGGCAGGCGGGCCTGCTGGTCACCGCCGGCGGTGCCCTGGGGGCGCTGCTGCGCTTCGCGCTGATGGAGCTCGCCCCCGCGGTCACCACCCCGACCCTGGTCGAGGTGCCCTGGGCGACGCTGTGGATCAACGTGCTCGGCTGCCTCGCCCTGGGAGCCCTCAACGGCGTGCTCGAGGTGCGCCCCGGCCGGGCCTGGATGCATCCGCTGCTCGGCACCGGGCTCTGCGGCGGCTTCACCACCATGTCCACGGTGGTGCTCGAGGGCTCCGCGATGGTCGGGGCGGACTTCCCGATCATCGCCCTGGGCTATGCCGCGATGACCATCGTGCTGTGCCTGGGCGCGGTGACCGTGGGCCTGCTCCTTGCCCGCAGGATCGCGCGGCCCGCCCCGGCCGTCCGGGCCCCGCGTCCGGGGGCCGGGACATGAGCACCGCGCAGCTGCTGCTGGCCGCGCTCCTGGTGGGCGCCGGCGGCGGCCTCGGCTCCGCGGCGCGCTGGGGGCTGCGGGAGCTCGGGCTGCACCTGGCGGCCCGCGGCGAGGCGGAGCGGGAGGAGCTGCGGGTGCGGGCCACGATGACGTTCCTCGCCAACATCCTGGCCTGCTTCGTGCTGGGCCTGGTGGTGGCCCGGCTGGGCTCGGCCGCCGGCACCGGGGAGTACGTCTACCTGCTGCTGGCCGCCGGGTTCTGCGGCGGCCTGTCCACCATGTCCTCGGCCGCGTCCGACGTCGTCGAGCTGACCCGTCGCGGCACCTTCACCCTCGCCCTGGCCTACCTCATGCTCAGCATCGGGGCCGGGATGGCGATGCTCTGGCTGGGACTGGTGATCGCCTCATGACCGCCGCTGCCGCCGCGCGGCCCCGCCCCGCCGTCGCCCTGCTGCTGCTCGGCGCGCTCGCCGTCCTCGCGGCGCTGTCCGTGCTCGCGGCCGACGCCGCCGGCGGGGACAACGCGGTGCTGCTCGACGCCGGTCCGATCGCCCGCCGCGGCGCACCGGTGGCGGCGATGATCGCCGACCTGGCCGGGGCCGTGGCCCTGGGCGGGGCGGTGGTGGCGGGCTGGCTGCTGCGCGACGCCGCGGGCCGCGCCCGCGCGCTGGCGGTGGTCGCGGTGACCGCCGCCCTGACCACCCTGGCTCGCGGGGCCGCCCTGGCCTTCTCCTACGCGGTCGCGACCGGGCAGGCCGTCGGCTCCCCGCGGTTCGGCTCCGACCTCGCCGTGTTCCTCGCCACCGACCTCGGGACCTGGCTGGCGACGGGCCTGGCGGTCACGGCCGCCGCCACCACCGTCGCGGTCCTCGGCACCTCCGCGGGCATCGCCCGCGCGGTCGCGGCGCTGATGGGCCTGGCCGCCTTCGCGAGCGCCATGACCGGCCACGGCGCCGGCGACGAGACGCACGAGGTCGCCACCTCGACCATGCTCGTGCACCTGCTGGCGGTGGGGATCTGGCTCGGCGGACTGGCCGTGCTGCAGGTGCTGTCCGCCCGCGGCCGTGACGACGAGCAGGTGGTGCGCGGCTACTCCCACCTCGCCCTGATCTGCTGGGTGGCGCTCGCGCTGAGCGGCGTCTGGGCGCTCGCGGTGCGGATGAACGGGCCCGCCGAGATCCTCACCAGCGCCTATGTGCAGCTGGGGGTCGCCAAGGCCGCGCTGCTGGTCCTGCTCGGGGTGCTCGGCGCCCTGCAGCGCCGCCAGCTCGCGGGCGAGTTCGGCGGCCCTGCCGGGCGTCACGCCCGGGCCACCTACCGGCGCCTGGCCCTGCTCGAGCTGGCCCTGTTGGGTCTCGCCGTCGCCCTGGCCGCGGCCATGAGCTCCTCCCCGCCGCCGGCCGAGGCGGGCGCCCCGCCCACCGGTACGGCCGGGATCCTCACCGGGTATCCGCTGCCGCCGGCGCCCGACCTGGTCGCGGTGCTCACCGCCTGGCGCCCCGACCCCTTCGGCATGGCCCTGGCCTGCGTGCTGGTGCTGGCCTGGTGGCGGCCCCGCGCCCCGCAGCGCTCCCGCGCACAGAGCCGGCGCCTGCTGCTGGGGGCTCTCGCGCTGGTGCTGCTGACCAGTGGACCGCTGAACGTCTACGGCAAGGTGCTGGTCTCCGCGCACGTCCTCCAGCACCTGCTGCTGGTGGTCGCCGCGGGGCTGCTGATCGGCAGCGTCGGAGCGGTGCCGAGGTGGCTGCGGGGGCTGACGGACGGCCGCTGGTGGCGGGCGGCGCTGCTGGCCGCGCTCGGTCCGCTGCTGCTGGTCGCGGGCTATGCGGGCCCCTTCCTGCGGCTCGCGCTCGACGGCCATGCCGCGCACCTGCTGCTGCAGATGATCGCCCTGGTCGGGGGGTGCTCACCGCGCAGGCGGTGCGCAGCCTCCGCGCGGGGGCGCGTCCCTGGCAGCGGCTGCTCGTGGCCGGGGCGCCCCTGCTGGTGGGGCTCGGCGCCGGGACGGTGCTGGTCAGCACCGAGGTGCTGCTGGCGGCGAGCTGGTTCGGGGCGACCGGACGCACCTGGTGGGCCGACGCCCTCGCCGATCAGCAGCGGGCCGGGGCCCTGGTGCTGATCGGGGTGGCGCTGACCGCCGCGGTGGCGGCGATGATCGCCGCGGGCCGGGTCCGCCGCAGCCGCTCGGCCTGACTCAGGCCCGGTCGAACAGGGCGCGCACCGAGTGCAGCCGTGCCAGCAGGGTGTCGCGGTCGACGGCCGGGACCAGCTGCTCAGCGTGCTCCCGCGGCGGGGCGACGGCCGTGCGGGCGGTGACGCGGTGCGCGCCGAGGGCCCCGCCGACCCGGCCCAGCAGTCCGCCGTCGGCGGCGAGGGACGCGGTGGGCACGGCGCTCTCGGCCCCGGCGCGCAGGCGCCGGAACCGCTCGAGGGCGGGGGAGGAGCCCTGGGTCGTGGCGGCCAGCATGTAGGCGGCGATGTCCGCCTGCTCGACCAGGATCGGCAGCACGCCGCCGGAGGTCCGCTGCTGGCCCAGGATCACGAGGTCGTCGCGGCCGCGGGCGAAGGCGCCGAGGAACAGGTCGAGGTCCCCGGAGGCGGTGCGGGGCACGAGGTCGGCCGGGAGGTGGTCGGCGCCCGACTCGTAGCCGGTGGCCAGCACGATCAGGTCCGGTGCGAAGGACACGGACCCGGAGCGGGCACCGGTGCCGCGGTGGGTGACGGTGCCGTCGGCGGCGACGCCCACGACCTCGCCGGCGGGGGTGATCCGGCCCTCCCGGACCCGGTCCAGGACGTCGTCGGAGACGATCACGGTGTCCTCGAGCAGCGGGGCGGCGGGGCGGGGCAGGCCCACGGCGGAGGGGTCCCCCGCCACCCGCGAGACGACGGAGCGGGCGATCCTCGCGTTCAGACCGCCCAGCGCGGCCGGCTCGCGGGCGGCGATCACGTCACCGGGCAGGCCGGCGATGCGGCGCGGCACCACCCAGTGGCCGGTGCGGACCGACCAGCGCACCTCGAGGGCGCGTCGGGCGGCGTCGACCGCGATGTCCGCGGCGGACTGGCCGGAGCCGACCACCAGCACCCGCCGGCCCTCGAGGCCGTCGGCCCCGTTCCACTCCTTGGAGTGGATCACCCGCACGGAGGCGGGCACGTCGGCCGCCCAGTCCGGGCGGTGGGGCCGCTCGGAGATGCCGTGCGCGGAGATCACCGCGCGGTAGACGGTGATCTCGCCGGTGCTGAGCTCCACCTGCCACACGCCCTCCTCGAAGGGCCGGGCCGAGCGCACCCCGACCCGGGGGCGGAAGTGGTCGGTGAGGTCGTGCCGCGCGGCATAGGCGCGCAGGTACTTCGACATGTGCGTCGGGCCGAGGAACTGCGGGAAGGAGACCGGCTGCAGCAGGTCCTCGTACTGGGTGAACTCGCGCGAGGAGATCATCTCCATCGTCGGCCACACCGGCGTGTCCTCGCGCTCCGGGGCCCAGATGCCGCCGACGTGCCGGGCGCGGTCGACCAGGTCGAAGGGGACCTCCAGCGCCTTGAGGGCGGCGGCGGCGGCGAGGCCGGCGGGCCCGGCGCCGATGATCAGCACCTTGTCACGGGTGGGGATCTGGTCGTGGAGCTCGGTCATCGAGGAGTGCCTTCCGAGTCGGGCGGCGCGCGGGGGCCGGGACGCTCCCCGGACACCCTGCTCAGCGGCGGGCGGACGTCAGCCATCCTAGTCGTCGCCCACCCGGAGGGACGCCGGGCGGGCGAGTCGGCGCAGGCGAGGGGCCCACCCCGGGCTCGGCGCTCAGGCGACGGCGGTGATCACCGCGGAGACCCCGAGGGTGATGATGATGGTGGTGGTGACGTGGGCGAGGACCACGTGGTCGCGGACCAGGCGCCGGGCGGGCGCGGTCAGCGGCGTGAGGTCGCCGGCGCC
The DNA here is from genome assembly GCF_049266655.1 of Brachybacterium sp. UNK5269. GTDB lineage: Bacteria > Actinomycetota > Actinomycetes > Actinomycetales > Dermabacteraceae > Brachybacterium. The sequence continues at coordinate 2,946,531 of NZ_CP184883.1, read as the reverse complement.
CGAGGAGGACTGGATCAGCACCGCGCCGTACAGGTACTCGGCGATGGCGCGGTCCGCGGCGGTGGTGCCCGGCAGGGTGAACGCCCTCCCGTCGGCGTCCTCGGCCGCGTACTCGAGCGCGAAGGACGTCACCGCCCCGATCCACGCCGCCACCACCGCGGCCGCGGTGAGCGCGAGGAGCGCCGCGATCGGCAGCCCGGCGGGCGGGGACAGCAGCAGCAGGACCGCGATCATGGCGATCAGCAGCATCTGCAGCGCCTCGTTCAGGGCGGTGGACTGCCCCACGGACCAGCGGTAGAAGCGCACCTGCCGGCGGGCCCGCGGCAGGCGCGCGGCGGCGATCAGCCGGCTGCGCGGCTGCCCGATCAGGGCGTACAGGGTCAGCCCCGCGAAGATGACCGAGTAGCTCGAGAGCATGACGATCAGCAGCACCAGGAACAGCGCGAGCTCGAGATCCGCGGCGCCGCGGACGCCGGTGAGCAGCCGGAGCGAGCCGACCACGGCGAGGCCGCACAGCAGACAGGCCAGCCCGGAGACGATCCGGCGCAGGTTCTCCGACAGCAGCCGCCGCCGCAGCGGCTGGGCGGAGCGCCGACGCCGGCGCGCCCGTCGGCGCTGCGCGGCGGTGCGGGGACGGGCACCGGGCGGCGGGTCCGCCGCCGCAGGCACCTGCTCCGGGGTCCGCGTGGCCTCTGCAGCCGGGGCAGCCGTCTCCTCGGGGTGCGGGTGGGGGCGGTCGGTGTCGGTGGCTCCGGTCATGGGACCATCCTGCCCGCCAGCTCGCGGGCCAGGCGCAGCGCTCCGGGCAGGCCGTCCGGCACGGTGCGGACGGAGCGGCCGCGGGTCCGGAGCCCCTGCTCGACGCGGGTCCGCAGCGGCCCCGGGGAGGCGAGGACCGAGCCGGTCAGCACCACCGGCAGCGCGGCCTGCGCATCCAGTGCCTCCGCCGCCTCCAGCAGCTGCCGGCTCGCGGTGGTCAGCAGATCGTGGGCGACGGGATCCTCGGCGACCCTGCCCGGCAGCGGGGCGAAGCGGCCCAGCGCGGCCGGTTCCCCGACCGGCAGCCGCTCGTCGAGGGCGCGGATGAGGTCCTGGCGCGGATCCCCGGTGGGGGAGGGCGGTCGCCGCCCCTCCCGCAGGTCGAGGCCCAGCAGCGCGCCGACCTCCTCGGTGAGCCGGGTGCGCGGACCGCGCCCGTCGAGGTCCGCGGCGACCGCCTCCAGGGTGCGCCGGCCCAGCCAGACCGCCGAGCCCACGTCCCCGAGCAGCCAGCCCATCCCGTCGCGGCGGGCGACCGGCTGCCGCTGCTCGAAGCGGACCGTCACCGCGCCGGTGCCGGCGATCATCAGCAGCCCGTCATCGCCCACCCCGCCGGAGAGGAAGGCGGTGAGATGGTCGTCGGTGACCAGCAGCCGGTCCGCGGCGATGCCCAGCTCCGCCAGGTGCGCGGCCACGGCGCGGCGCACCTCGGGCGCCCGCGCCGGCCCGGCCCCGGAGACGCCGAGCGCCACGGCCGCCACCTCGCCGTCCGCTCCCAGCTCCCGGCGACCGCGCTCGAGCACCGCGCGGACCGATCCGGCCAGCGTCTCCAGCGCCGCCGCGCCCGAGGAGCGCAGGTTCGCGCCGGCGCCGGTGACCTCGGCGAGCACCGGCCCGTCCAGCGGGGCGATCACCAGGCGCGAGCTGGTGCCGCCGATGTCACCGGCGATCACCACGGGGGCGGTGCCCGCCGCCCCCTCGACCTCGGATGCGCCCATCTGGATCCCCCCTCGCCGGCCCGGAGCTCCACATCGTAGGAGGTCCCGGACGGGAAGACCGGCCCACAGCCCGGGCCCGCCTCGCTACGCTGGGCACCCGGGCCGCCCCCACCGGGGGAGAGCGGCCCTCGCCCCGGGCGCAGCGCCGCCTCCCGGGCCCCACCCGCCGGCCCTCCAGGAGGCACCGTGAGCACCCCCCGCCGGGACCCGCACCCCGCCACCACCGATCTCGACCTGATCGCCCTCGCCTCCCCCACCGAGGAGCGCAACCCCCGCAGCGCCGAGCTCGACACCCTCGACGCCCGCGGCATGGTGGAGGTGATCCTCGCCGAGGACGCGGGGGTCGCCGCCGCGGTGCAGGCCCAGGCCGGGCCGATCGCTGCGCTGGTGGACATCTGCGTGCGCGCGATCGCCGCGGGCGGCACCGTCCACTACGTCGGGGCCGGCACCTCCGGCCGGCTCGGCGTGCTCGACGCCGTCGAGCTCGCCCCCACCTTCGACGCCGACGCGTCGATGATCACCGCCCACCTGGCCGGGGGCCCCGGCGCCTTCCTCACCGCCGTCGAGGGCGCCGAGGACGACGAGGAGGCCGGGGCCGCGCTGGTGCGCACGGCGTGCGCGGCCGGTGATGTGGTGATCGGCCTCGCCGCCAGCGGCCGCACCCCCTTCGTCGGCGGCGCGCTGCGGGCCGCCCGCGAGGCGCAGCTGCCCACGGCGCTGATCTCGGCGAACCCGCGGGCCGCGCTCGCCGCCGCCGCGGACCTGCCGATCCTGCTGGACGTCGGCCCCGAGGTGGTCACCGGCTCGACCCGGATGAAGGCCGGCACCGCGCAGAAGCTGACCCTGAACGCCCTGTCCACCTCGATCATGGTGCGCCTGGGCACCACCTTCGGGAACCTCATGATCCAGGTGCGGCCCACCAACGCCAAGCTCGTCGCCCGCACCGTGCGGATGCTGGTCCAGGCCACCGGGGAGGCCCCCGAGCGCGCGAGCGCGGTGCTCGAGGCCGCGGGCGGCAGCGTCCGCCTGGCGCTGGTGGCGCTGCTGGCCGGGGCGGACGTGGACGCCGCCCGCACCGCCCTCGAGCAGCACCCGCGCGACCCCGAGCGCCGCGGCGACCCGGCCGGGATCCGCTCCGCGGTCGCCGCGCTGCGAGGCGCGCAGAAAAGACCGTGACGTGGGCGCTCGGCCGTCCTAGACTCCCCGCCATGCGCCTGTGATCAGCCCCGCCGTCACCCCGCCCGACGCGACCAGGAGCTGATCCATGCCGGCCCGCGCCCCCAGCACCCTTCCCGCCCCCACCGGCGGCCCCGCCCTGCACCTGCGGGCCGACGCCGTGTCCTTCTCCTTCGCCGAGGAACGCGTGCTCACCGACGTGAGCCTGGTGGTGCCGGCCGGCCGGCCCACCGGACTGCTGGGGGAGAACGGCACCGGGAAGTCGACCCTGCTGCGTCTGCTCGCCGGCGAGCTGACGCCCACCACCGGGACCGTCACGGTCCCCGGCCCGATCGGCATGCTGCACCAGGAGCTGCCCACCGGTGCCGGGGCGACGCTCGGCGAGGTCGTGGCCGACGCGCTGGAGCGCTCGCGGCGTCTGGAGCAGGAGCTGAGCGCGGCGGGGGAGGCCCTCGCCGCCTCTGACGGCGACCCGCCACCGCGCACCGCCCGCCGCTACGACGACCTCCTCGCCGCCGCCCTCCTCGCGGACGTCTGGAACGCCGACCGGCGCGCCGAGGAGGTCCTGGCCGGGCTGACCCTGGGCGGGATCGACCCCCGCACCCCGCTCACGGCGATCAGCGGCGGACAGCGGGAGCGGCTGGCGCTGGCGCACCTGCTGATCGCCCGTCCCACCACCTGGCTGCTCGACGAACCCACCAACCACCTCGACGACGACGGCGCCGCCTTCCTCACCGCGGCCATCGCCGCGCATCCCGGGCCGGTGCTGATCGCCAGCCACGACCGCGCCTTCCTGGACGACGCCACCACCGCCCAGCTGGACCTCGATGCCGCCGAGTCCCCGGCCGCGGAGGCACCGGGCGGGCTGACCGCGTACACCGGCGGGTTCAGCGACTACCTGCTGGCCCGCTTCGAGGCCCGCGACCGCTGGGAGCACCGCTGGCGCGCGGAGCAGGAGGAGCTCGCAGCGCTCCGCCAGGCGGTCGCGGACTCCGCGAGCGTCGGACATGAGGGCGCCGCACCGCGCAGCGAGGCCAGGGCGTCGAAGAAGTTCTACGCCGATCGCAACGCCACGGTGGTCTCGCGCCGCCTGCGCCGGTCCCGGGCGCGGCTGCGGCAGCTCGAGCAGGACCAGGTCCGCAGACCGCCCGCGGAGCTTCACTTCACCCATCTCCCGGCCCCCTCCGGGCGCGCCGCCGCGGGGGGCGCCGTGCAGCTGGCGGTGAGCGGCGTCGAGGTCGCGGGACGGCTGGCTGCGACCTCCTTCAGCCTCTCGGCCGGGCAGCACCTGCTGGTCACCGGCGCGAACGGCGCGGGGAAGTCCACCCTGCTCGACGTCGTCACCGGGCAGCTCGCCCCCACCGCCGGCACCGTGGACCATCCCCGCGGCCTGCGCATCGGCCACCTCGGCCAGGACGACGAGGCCCCCCGCGGCCGCACCGTCGGCCAGCACCTGGTCAGCGCCCTCGGCGGCGCCGGATCGACGACCGCGGAGCTCCCCGAGCTGTTCGGCCTGGTGCACCCCCGGGACCTCACCCGGCCCCTCACCGAGCTCTCCCGGGGGCAGCTGCGGCGGGTGATGCTCGCCGCGGTGCTGCTGGACCCGCCCGAGCTGCTGGTGCTCGACGAGCCCACCAACCACCTCGCCCTGGTCACCGCGACCCGCTTCGAGGCGGCGCTGGCGAACTGGGACGGCACCGTGCTGATCGCCTCCCATGACCGCTGGCTGCGCCGCCGCTGGACGGGCGAGGTGCTCGAGCTCGGAGGCTGAGAGCATCGGCCCCGTCCCCCTCCCGTCACATGCGTTCACGACCGGTCGACACCGCCCCACCGCCCGGGCACGCTGAGCGCGACACCGCTTCCCGAAGGAGCCCGCCATGACCGAGCAGCACAAGTTCGAGACCCTCGCCGTCCACGCCGGCCAGGCCCCCGATCCCGCCTCCGGCGCCCGGGCCCTGCCGATCCAGCAGACCACCAGCTTCGTGTTCCCCTCGGCGCAGTCCGCCGCGGACCGCTTCGCCCTCGCCGAGGCCGGCCCCATCTACACCCGCATCACCAACCCCACCCAGTCCGCGGTCGAGGACCGGATCGCCGCGCTCGAGGGCGGCGCCGCCGGGCTGCTGGTCGCCTCCGGTCAGGCCGCGATCACCCTGTCGATCCTGAACCTCGCGAACGCCGGGGACTCCATCGCGGTCTCGCCGAGCCTGTACGGCGGCTCCTACAACCTCTTCAAGCACACCCTCAGCCGGCTCGGCATCACCCCGCAGTGGGTGCAGGACCCCACCGATCCGGAGTCCTGGCGGGCCGCGGCCGACCAGAGCACCCGCGCCTTCTTCGTCGAGTCGATCCCCAACCCCAAGCAGGACATCCCCGACCTGCGCGCGATCGCCGACGTCGCCCACGAGGTCGGGGTGCCGCTGATCGTGGACAACACGGTCGCCACCCCGTTCCTGCTGCGCCCCCTCGAGCACGGCGCCGACGTGGTGGTCCACTCGGCCACCAAGTTCCTCGGCGGCCACGGCACCTCGATCGCCGGCGCGATCGTGGACGGCGATAGCTTCGACTTCGCCGCCCACGCCGAGAAGTACCCGCAGTTCACCCAGCCCGACGAGTCCTACAACGGCCTCGTCTTCGCGGGCCTGCCCGGGGCCTTCGCGACCCGCGCCCGCACCAACCTGCTGCGGGACCTGGGCCCGGCCGTCTCCCCGTTCAACGCCTTCCTCATCGGCCAGGGCCTGGAGACGCTGCCGCTGCGCATGGAGCGCCACCTCGCCAACACCCGCCAGGTCGCCGACTTCCTCGAGGCCGACCCCCGCGTGGGCACCGTGACCTGGGCGTCGCTGGACTCCTCCCCGTACAAGGCGACCGCCGACCGGTACCTGCCCCAGGGCTCCGGCAGCGTGCTCGGCTTCCTCCTGCCCGGCGGGCTCGAGGCCGGCCGCCGCTTCGTGGACGCCCTGACCCTGCACTCCCATGTGGCCAACATCGGCGACGTGCGCAGCCTGGTCATCCACCCCGCCTCGACCACCCACTCGCAGCTGAGCGAGCAGGAGCAGCGAGCTGCCGGCGTGGAGCCCGGCTTCGTGCGGCTCAGCGTCGGCATCGAGCACATCGACGACATCCTCGCCGACCTCGAGCGCGGCCTCGCCGCGGTGAGCTGAGCGGCCCGGCGGGCGGGCGCACGGCGTGCAGGAGCGGTCGATACGCTGACCGCATGACCTCCGAGCACCGCGACCTGCCCGCCTCCCCGCTGGATCAGTGGCCACCGGCCTGGAGCCCGGCCGCGGTGATCTTCGACTGCGACGGGCTGCTGGTGGACAGCGAGGGGCAGTGGGTGGACCTGCAGAACGACTACCTGGCCCGCCACGGGGTCGCCCTGGATCCGGCGGTCCGGCGCTCCATCACCGGGCGCGCCGCGGAGGTGGTGGTGCTCGCGATCGCCGCGGCCGTGGACAAGGACCCGCACGCGGTCGGCGCCGAGCTGCTGGACGAGCACCGCAGCTCCATCGGCGAGCAGCTCAGCCCGATGCCCGGCGCCCTGGAGACGCTGCGGTCCGTCGCCGCCGTGCGCCCGGTGGCGGTGGCCTCGAACTCCCCGCGCGAGATGCTCGACACCAAGCTGGCCGGCCTCGGCATCGCCGACCTGGTCGACTGCTCGATCGCGCTCGAGGACGTCGAGCAGCCCAAGCCCGCCCCCGACATGTACCTCGCCGCGGCCGCCGCCCTGGGCGCCGACCCGACCGACTCCCTCGGGTTCGAGGACTCCGAGACCGGGGCCGAGGCCGCGCTGGGGGCCGGGCTGCAGCTGATCGCGGTGCCGTCCATCCCCGGCCAGGAGCCGCGCGCCCCGCGCCGGCTGTCCGACCTCGCCGACCCGGTGCTGGCCCAGTGGATCGCCGGCTGGGAGCAGCGCCGATGAGCAGCGCCGTCCCGGCCCGCTTCGCCGCGGCCTTCGGGGACTGGACCCCGCGGGCGGTGGTCTTCGACTGCGACGGGCTGCTGCTGGACACCGAGTCGGTGTGGCAGCGCGCCCAGGACCTCGTCGTGGACCTCCACGGGGCGCGGCTCCAGGCCGACGACGAGGCCGTCCTGCACGGCTCGACCATCGAGATCGCCGCCGAGCTGATCGCCCGCCGCGCCGGCCACGACGAGCAGGAGGTCCTGGCCGACCTGCACCGCGAGTTCGACGCCCAGCTCGGCGGCGGCATCCGCCTGATGCCCGGCGCCGCCGAGATCGTGGCCGCCGCCGCGGCCAGGGTGCCGCTGGGCTGCGCCTCGAACTCCTGGCTCGCGGCGCTCGAGGGCAAGCTCGCCGCGGGCGGCCTGCGGGAGCACTTCGCGGTGCTCGAGGCCTCCGACACCGTCGAGCACGCCAAACCGGCGCCGGACATGTACGCCGCCGCGGCCCGCGCGCTGGGCGCGCTGCCCCGGGACACCCTGGCCCTCGAGGACTCCGGCACCGGGGCCCGCGCCGCCCGCGACGCCGGACTGCGCCTGCTCGCCGTCCCCGCGCCCGGGCATCCCGCGCCCCCGGCCGACCTCGCCGTGGACGCCCTGACCGACCCCGATCTGGCGGCCTGGATCGCCACCTGGTGAGCGCCCCGGTGCCCGCCCCGGGCCCGGCGCGCCGGCCCCGGCGGCGCGACACGGATGTCCGCCCATGTCACCCGAGTTCGCCTCCCTGGGCCGGGGCGGTGTTCACTGGACCCCATGAGCACATCGTCCGATCCCTCCCAGCCGCTGACCGCCCGCGCCCACGGCTCCGCGCTGCGCGGCCGCGGGTGGCTGAACACCGGCGGCGCGGACCTCGATCTCGAGTCCCTGCGCGGCAAGATCGTCCTGCTCGACTTCTGGACCTTCTGCTGCGTGAACTGCCTGCACGTCCTCGACGAGCTGCGTCCGCTGGAGGAGAAGTGGGAGCAGGAGCTGGTCGTCATCGGCGTCCACTCCCCGAAGTTCGAGTTCGAGAAGGACCCCGAGGCGCTCGCCGCGAACATCGAGCGGTACGAGGTCACCCACCCGGTCATCGACGACCCGGAGCTGGAGACCTGGAGCGAGTACGGCGCCCGCGCCTGGCCCACCCTGATGGTGCTCGACACCCATGGCCGCATCGCCGGCAACCTCTCCGGCGAGGGGCACGCCGCGAACCTCGACCTGCTCATCGAGCAGCTCGTGGCCGAGGGCGAGGCCGACGGCTCCCTGCGCCGCGGACCCGCCCCGACGGTGCTGGCCGAGCGCAGCGAGCAGACCCTGCGCTTCCCCTCCAAGCTCACCACCCTCCCCGACGGCCGCCTGGTGGTCTCCGACGCCGGGCAGCACCGCGTGGTGGTCTTCCAGGACGACGGCTCCACCGTGGACGCGGAGATCGGAACCGGCCGGCGCGGACACGCCGACGGCGACGCCGAGCAGGCGCAGTTCGCCGAGCCCAACGGCGTCCTGGCCCTGCCCGCGGAGATCGCCGCCGAGGTCGGCTACGACCTGCTGGTGGCGGACACCGCGAATCACCGCCTGCGCGGGATCAAGGTCGGCCAGGACCGCCTGCTGCGCTCCCGCTCGGCGACCGTGGTCACCACCGTCGCCGGCACCGGCGCGCAGTGGATGCAGGGCGCCCCGCTGCCCCGCGGCGAGGGCGACGCGCTCGACTTCGCGCTGTCCACCCCCTGGGACCTCACCTGGTCGCACGTCCTGCAGCGCGCCGTGATCGCGATGGCCGGCGTCCATCAGCTGTGGACCTTCGACCCGGTCACCGGGGCGCTGCTGGTGCTCGCCGGCACCACCCAGGAGGGCCTCGTCGACGGCCCCGTCGTCACCTCCTGGTGGGCCCAGCCCTCCGGCATCGACGAGCTGCGCGACGGTCGCCTGGTCGTCGCCGACTCCGAGACCTCCGCGATCCGCGTCCTGGACCCGCACACCATGCAGGTGAGCACCCTGGTCGGCGAGGGGCTGTTCGACTTCGGCCATGTCGACGGTCCCGCCGGACCCGGGGGAGTGGCCCGCCTCCAGCATCCGCTGGGGGTCACCGCGCTGCCCGACGGCCGGATCGCGGTCGCCGACACCTACAACGGCGCCATCCGCATCGTCGAGGAGCACCCGGGCACCGAGGACGGCGCCCCCGCCGGTCCCGCCACCGTGGTCACCGTCGCGACCGACCTCAAGGAGCCCTCGGACGCCCTTGTCGGCCCCCCGATCGACGGCATCGGGCAGCTGGTGGTCGTCGAGTCCGGCGCCCACCGCATCACCTGGGTGCCGGTGGCCAAGGCCGCCGAGCGGATCATCGACCAGGGCGCCCAGCGCTCCGAGCGGCCCGTCACCGAGGTCGGCCCCGGCCCGCTGACGGTGCGGGTGCTGTTCACCCCGCCGCCGGGTCACAAGCTCGACGACACCCTCGGCCCCTCCACCCAGGTCACGGTCTCGACCACCCCCACCTCGATGCTGGCTGCCGGGCACGGCGTGGACACTGCGCTGGAGCGCACGCTCGAGCTGGACCCCGCCTACACCGAGGGCGTCCTGCACGTCAGCGCCCGCGCCGCCTCCTGCGACGCCGATCCCGCCGTCGAGTTCCCCGCCTGCCACATGCACCAGCAGGACTGGGGGGTCCCGATCCGCGTGGTCGAAGGCGGCCCCACCGAGCTCGACCTGTCCCTGCTCGCCTGAGCCCGTGCCCGTCACCCGGCGGGGTCCCGGCGCCCCGGCCCCCCGGGACCCCGCCGGGCGGGCCCGCCCGCTCCGCGCCCTCTCATCGGAAGTTGACCCGTGGATCTGATCACGCAATTCCCCCTCGGCGATGACCTCGCCGTGACCCTCCTGGTGCTCGGCGCGCTCGCCGTCGCCGCCCTGGTGGTCGGCGCCGTCGTGCCCAGCCGCCTGCACCGCGACGAGGACAGCGAGGAGGTGGACCAGGACCTCGGCCGCCGCCTCGGCGGGCAGCTGCTGTCCTCGGGATCGATCCTGCTGTGGGTGGGACTGCCGCTCGCGGTGCTGCTGTACCTCGCCCCCGGCTCCACCGACGACCGCATCCTGCGCTCGGCGCTGCTGCTGGTGGGCCTCGCGCTCGGCCCCCTGGCCGCCTGGCGCGGGCTCGCCGTCCAGCTGGCCGCGCTGGGCCTTCCCGGGGGAGCGCCGCGCGGCGCTGCTGCACCGGCTGGGGGCGCTCACGGTCACCGGGGCGCTCGCCCTGGCCATCCTCCCGATCGTCATCGTGGTCTGGTTCCTGCAGGCCGCCGCCGCTCCGGCGCTGATGGCCCTCGCCGCCGGCGCCGCGATCTCCGCACTGGCCATCCGCCTCTGCGCGGCCCCGGTCGAGACCGCCGCCTCGGCCGCCGCGGTGCTGGTGGGCACCGACGAGCACGAGCTCGACGCCGACGACCCCGGGAACCTCGGCGGGCCGCACCTGCGCAGCGCCCGGATGGTCCGCCACGGGGCCGCGCTGAGCGCCGACCTGGTGGCGCTGAGCACGGCGGGAGCCGCCGTCGGCCTGCTGCTCGGGGTGCCGGTGCTCGCGGCCGAGGGCATCATCACGGTGCTCCTCGCGCTGGGGGTGGCGATGCTCGCCGCTGCCGCGGCCGCCGTGGTCCCGCACCGGGGACGGCCCGGCCTCGAGCGCGCTGCGCTGCAGCTGGGCGGCATCATCCCCGCCGTCCTCGGCGGGGCGGCAGCGGTCGCCGCGGCCGCCCTGTGGATCCCCTCGCGGTACAAGGACCTGCGCTTCGAGGACGTCGGCCTGGAGAACTTCACCGACCCCGCCATCACCGGCGGCACCCCCACCCCGCGCACGGAGCTCGAGCCGATGATCGAGCAGGCCCTGACCGACATGGGGCAGTGGGTCTCCCAGACCGACGAGTCCCAGTACGCCAGCGCCTTCCTCGACGTGCTGACCCTCTACTCGGTCACCCCCAACGTGGTGGTGGCCATCGCACTGGGCCTCGGCGTGCTCTCCGCCCTCGCGCTCGCCCAGCTGCTGGGCGGCGCCGGCCACCGCTTTGGCGGGAGCGTGCTGCGCGCCGCCCGCACCAGCCGCACCGGCGGCGCCCTCGGCATCACCGCCGGCCTGGGCTCGACCGCGCTGCTCGCCGCCGGCGGGATCGCCCTGCTGGTGCTCGTCACCGCGGTCCTGAACGTGCTCGCCGCCGGCGTGCCCTCGCTCGCGCTGGCCCTGCTGGCCCACGCCGGTCTCGGCGCCCTGATCGTGGCCGCGGCCTGCGCCGGGCCGCTGCTGGCACCGGTCCTCGCGGATCGTCCCGAGGCCGCCGTGGGGCTGCGCAACGCCGCCGCCGCGGCCGCCACCGGCCCGCGCGGGGTGATGCTGCTGTCCGGTCTGCTGACCGCCCTGGCGGCCCTCGGTCCGGTGGTCAGCGCCCTGCAGCTGGCCCCGCGGGCCGCGACCATCTGGGAGGACCGCTCCCTGCACGCCCTGACCCCCTCCGCGCTGCCCCTGCTCGGCGGGATCGCGCTGGGCGTGCTCACCGTGCTGCTGGTGACCTCTGCGGTGCTGGACGGGGCCCGCCGGCTCGGCGCGAACGCCGTGGTCGAGACCCGGGCGTCCCTGCTCGAGGGCCGCGGCCGCGCCGAGCTGGGCGAGCTCGCCGAGATGGTGCGCCGGGCGGCCGCGCCCGCCCTGGTGGTGGCCGTCCTCGCCCCGATCGTGGCGGGCTTCGGCCTGGGCCCGGCCGCTCTGCCGGGACTGATGATCGGCGTCGCGCTCACCGCGGCGGGGCTGGGCCTGTGGATGATCGGCGCCGCCTCGACCCTCGAGAACGCGGCGGCCGTGATCGGCTCCGGCCGCTACGGCGGTCGCGGCTCCTGGGGTCACTCCGGAGCGCTCGGCGGAGCCGTGCTGACCGGCACCCTGCGCGCCGCGATCGGCGCGGTGGCGCTGCCGCTGCTGCTGACCACCTCCCTGGTCTCCGCGCTCGCGGTGAGCGCGGTGGTGGGCCTGAGCACCGACGGCACCAGCCACTTCCTGCGCTGGGGCGTGGCGGCGCTCGCCATCATCGTGGCGCTGACCTGCTGGGTGATCGCCGCGACCGCTCCCGAGGTGGACCTCGAGGACGGCGAGGCGGAGCTGTCCACCCCGCTGTTCGCTCGCGCCGACGACGCACCGGCCGACACCCTGGCCGCGATGGACTGGGAGGTCGGCGACGAGGACGTCGAGCGCACGCCCGCGCGGGCGCGGGGGAAGCGGCGTCGCGGCGCCGCGGACGACGATGGCCGGGCGCCGGAGGACGCGAAGGACTGAGCGGGGGCCTCAGACCCGGGCGCCGCGGGGAGCGCGGGTCTCAGACCTGGGCGCCCAGCCCCCGCAGCACGAAGTCCTCGAGGGCCTGGCGGGAGTGGCGCTTCGCCGAGGAGCCCACCAGCAGTCCGTTGATGATGCGCACGGTGGCGTCCACGTCGAGGTCGGCCGAGAAGTCGCCGCTGCGGATCCCGTCGGTGACGATCGTGCGCAGCACGTCCTCGATCAGCACCACGTGCTCGCGCATGCGGGCGGCCGTCTCCGGGCTCAGCGCCGTCCGGGCGGAGGTCTGCGGGATGTGGAAGACGACGTTGAGGTCGAGCTGGGTGCGCACGTAGGCGACCACCGCGTCCCGCGGCGTCGCGGAGTCGCTGACCCCGGCGCGCAGCTGGGCGATGTAGTCCGTGGTCTCGTGGATCGCGAACTCGACCAGCAGGCTCTCGCGGTCGGGGAAGTGGTTGTACATCGCGGTCCGGCCCACGCCGGCCGCCGTGGCGATCCGCGAGAACGTGATCGCGTCGTACTCCAGGGACTCCAGCAGCTCGGACAGCGCGGAGAAGACCTTCTCCCGCGTGCGTTCGCGATGCTCCTCGAGGGACCCGCCGATGATCTTGGGCATGCCGCATTCTTACACTTCTTGACCAATCGACAGAACCCGGGCGATCGCGGTCCGAGGGAGACGTCGCACCAGCTCGTGTCCGCAGCGGGCAGGGGTGACGAACTGGGGGGAAGCGCGGCGTCTGCCGGTCCGCGGTGACGAACACGGGGGAACAGGGCAGCGCATCGCCCCACTTCGTCACCCGCGATCTCACTTCGTCACCCGCGGTCAGCGGACGCCCGCGACAGGGATGCGCCGTGGGCGCGAGCCGCCCGCGACAGGGGGAATCCGCAACCGGTGGCCACCGGGAGCCGCGCCGAGCTCGCCCGAGAGCCGCCCGCGGCCGGGAATGCGAAAGGCGCGTCACCGTCGAAACGGGTGACGCGCCTTCGGAGCAGGGAGCGGGTGACGGGAATCGAACCCGCGCTATCAGCTTGGGAAGCTGAAGTTCTACCATTGAACTACACCCGCGACATGCCGCCCGACCTGCGGTGAGACCCTTCCGGGTCGCCGTGGGACGTGCGAACGCTGACCAGCATACCAAGGTTCCGGGGGTGCTCCGGCCCGTCGGACGCCGGGCGGCAGAGGTCGACGGACCACGACGACGGACCGCGGCGGCGGACCACGGGGCGGGACCGACCGCACCCAGGGTGACCGGCGGGCTAGGCTGGTCGCCGTGCTGCTGAGCGATCGTGACATCCGGGACCAGATCCAGGCCGGCCGGGTGCGACTGGACCCCTTCGACGACGAGATGATCCAGCCCGCCTCGGTGGACGTGCGGATCGACCGCTTCTTCCGTCTCTTCGACAATCACAAGCACGCGATGATCGACCCCGCCGTGGAGCAGGCCGACCTGACCCGCATGGTCGCCGTCGGCTCCGACGAGCCGTACATGCTGCACCCGGGGGAGTTCGTGCTCGCCTCCACCTACGAGCAGATCACCCTGCCGGACGACATCGCCGCCCGGCTCGAGGGCAAGAGCTCGCTGGGGCGTCTGGGCCTGCTGACCCATTCGACCGCCGGCTTCATCGACCCCGGCTTCCAGGGCCACATCACCCTCGAGCTGTCGAACATGGCGACCCTGCCGGTGGCCCTGTGGCCGGGCATGAAGATCGGCCAGCTGTGCTTCTTCCGCCTCTCCAGCCCGGCCGAGCGCCCCTACGGCAGCGCCGGCAACCTCAACCGGTACCTCGGCCAGCGCGGCCCCACCCCGTCGCGCTCCGCCCAGAACTTCCGTCGCACCCGGATCCCCGTGGAGGAGGAGCAGTGACCGCTCCGGTGGAGCCCCCGGCCGCCGAGTCCCCGACCCCCGAGCCCCCGGCCTCCGAAAGCCCGGCTCTTGAGTCCGCGCGCACCCAGCACCGCCTCCAGCTGCCGCGGCACACCGCGCCGCAGGACGTGCTGACGATGGCGCGCAACGTGCGCCCGCTCGCGAGCATGGACGAGGACGGCGTGATCGAGCTCGGGGACCAGGTGCGCCTGGTGGCCGACCGGTCGCCGCGCGGCGCGGGCCGCTGGACCCTGGAGACCCCGCGGGAGCGGGAGGACCCGGCCCCCGCGGACATGGGCGACTCCCACGGCTACGGCCGCGCCTTCCCCGAGGGGATGCCGTTCGGGGTGGAGCGGCAGGCGCTGGACCTGGCATGGTCGCTGGGACGCCGACTCCACGGCGCGGTGGTCACCGACGCCGGTGAGCGCCTCGAGCCCCACCCCTTCCACGTGCGGGACCTGACCGTGGTCAGCCCCCACGCCCTGGCTCCCGAGTCCCTCGCCGAGCTGCTGGCCCCGCTCGAGCCGGAGGCGGAGCTGGACCAGGTGCCCGAGGGGACGCCCCGCGCCGGGTACAGCGCCGCGGTGCCGCTGCCCGGCGGGGACGAGATCGCGGTCCGGGTGGGCCGCAGCTCCCGGCCGACGGCGCTGGCCGCCCTGGGCTGGCTCGACCGTGCGGTGGACTACGAGCTCGTGCACCTGCCGGCGGACCCCGAGGAGGACGCCGTCGAGTTCCCGACCCCGGAGGTCGCGGAGCGGTGGCAGCTCGCCTACCGCCGGATCGGGCTGATCGCCGGACTGCTCGCCGAGACCGTCGGCGGGTACGTCGTGGACCTCGAGGGGTTCCTGGTCGCTCCCGCCGACCTCGCCTGAGCGAGGGCCCCGGGGCGCGCGCCCGCCACCACCCCAGCCGGCCCTCAGGCCCGGACCGCGGCCCGACCGGCGGCGCCGAGCCGGATCGGCAGGAACGCCACCAGCCCCAGCGCCAGCACGATCACGATCCCCAGGATGCCGGTGCGGGTGTCGCCCGCGATCGCGACGGTCGCGGCGAAGGCGGCGGTGCCCAGGAAGCCGAGGGCGCGCCCGGTGGTCGCGTAGAGCCCGAAGTTCTCGGTCTCCCGGCCCGGCTGCGAGAGCCGGGTCAGCAGGTTCCGGGAGGCGGACTGCACGGGGCCGACGAAGAGGCAGATCGCCAGGCCCGCCACCCAGAACACGGCGGTCGCGGGGAACACCAGCACCACCAGGCCCAGCACGATGATGCCCAGGCAGCCGCCGATGATCACGGGGCGGGGGCCGACCCGGTCGTCGATGCGGCCGCCGAGGAACACCCCGCAGCCGGCGACCAGGTTCGCGCTGATGCCGAAGATGATCACCTCGACCGTGGAGAAGCCGTAGGCATTGGCTGCGAGCACGCCGGCGATGGAGAACACCGCGCCCAGTCCGTCGCGGTAGACCGCAGAGGCGAGCAGGTACTGCAGCAGCACCGGCTCCTCCTTGAAGGCGCGCACCACGCGCCGGATGACGCTCGCATAGCCCTGCAGCGGGGTCCACCGCTGCGCGGGGGCCGTCGCCGGGTGCCGCGGCGCCTTGAGCATCAGCGGCAGCGTCCCGACCAGGATCCACAGCGCCACGAAGAGCGGGATCGCGCGGTAGTTCCAGCCGCCCTCGCCGGTGATGCCCAGCAGACCGGTGCCGGGCATCACGAACAGCACCAGCACCATGCCCAGGCACACGATGGATCCCCAGTAGCCCACCGCCCAAGCCGTCCCCGAGACCCGACCGCGGTTCTCGGGGGAGGAGATGTCCGGCAGCACGGAGTTCACGAACACGCCGGCGAGCTCGCTGAACACCACCGCCAGGGCGATCAGCACCGCCCCCAGCACCAGGTAGTCGGAGTCCAGCGCCACCAGCGGCATCAGCGCGACCACCACCACGGTGGCGACGGTGGTGATGCGCAGCAGGGTGTTGCGGGCGCCGCCGCGGTCGGCGAGGTTGCCCAGCAGCGGTGCCAGCAGCGCGACCGCGACCGCGCCGATCGACTGCCAGGTGGTCAGCACCTGCGAGCCGTGGTCCTGCGCGGCCTTGATCGCCTCCTCGCCGACGGCGCCCTCGGAGGCGACGGCGCTGGCGACGTAGGTCGCGAAGACGAAGGTGAGGATGACGGAGCTGAAGGCCGACATGCCTCCGTCCCAGAGGGCGAAGGGGACGACGGGGGGACGCGGGGAGCGGCGGGCGCGCACGCCGGCCCGCGGATCCGAGGTGGTGGCCATGGGCACACTCTAGGGAACCCGGCGCGAGGAAAGGCTCACGTCCATGCCCGATCCCCAGGTTCGGAAGCCGTCCCTCCCATAGAATGCCACCGGCCCCCTCCCACTCGATCTGGACGGAGACTGCGTGTACACGATGCTCCTCGCCCATCTGGTGGCCGCCCTGATCGGGCCGAGCCTGGCGAGGACGATCGGTCGCAACGCCTTCTTCTTCCTGGCCGCGGTGCCCGGTGCCTCGGCGATCTGGTTGGCCACGATCGACCCGCGCGCCCTGGCCGCCGCGCCTCTCGAGAGCTCCGTCCCCTGGATCCCGGCCTTCGGCATCGACCTGGCGTTCCGCCTCGACCCCCTGAGCTGGGTGCTGGCGCTGATCGCCACCGGCATCGGGGCCCTGGTGCTGCTCTACTGCGCGCGCTACTTCAAGGACACCGAACCGGGGCTGGGGCGCTTCGCCGGGGTGCTGACCGCCTTCGCGGGCGCGATGGTGGGCCTGGTGCTCTCGGACGACGTGATGGTGCTGTACACCTTCTGGGAGCTCACCACCGTCTTCTCCTACCTGCTGATCGGTCACTACCAGGACAAGCAGGCCTCGCGGCGCGCCGCGCTGAACGCGCTGATCTCCACCACCGCCGGGGGACTGGCGATGCTGGTGGGCCTGCTGATGGTGGGCGCCGCCGCCGGGTCGCTGCGGCTCTCGGTGATCGTCGCCGACCCGATGTGGGCCGAGGCCGGGCCGTACCTGGTGGTCGCGATGGTGCTGATCCTGGCCGGTGCGACCACGAAGTCCGCCCTGATCCCGACCGACTTCTGGCTCCCCGGCGCGATGGCCGCGCCCACCCCCGTCTCCGCCTACCTGCACGCCGCCGCGATGGTCAAGGCCGGGATCTACCTGATCCTGCGGATGGCGCCGGCGCTGACCCACCTCGAGGTCGTCTCCATGGTCCTGGCGGGCTTCGGCGCCGTCACCATGCTGGTCGGCGGCTGGCGGGCCCTGCGGCAGACCGACATCAAGCTGCTGCTCGCCTACGGCACCGTCTCCCAGCTCGGCTTCCTGGCCGCGGTGTCGGCCGTGGCCACCCGGGATGCGCTGCTGGCGGGGCTGGCCATGCTGATCGCCCATGCGGTGTTCAAGGCGCCGCTGTTCATGGTCGTCGGCATCATCGACAAGAAGTTCGGCACCCGCGACCTGCGGGTCCTCTCCGGGGTGGCGAAGGTCGCGCCGGTGGTCGCGGTGATCGGGACGATCTCGGCAGCGTCCATGGCGGCGGTGCCGCCGCTGTACGGCTTCGTCGCCAAGGAGTCCATCTACACGGCGCTCTGGTACGGCGGCGGCTGGCAGCGTCTGCTGCTGGTGGCCCTGGTCGCCGGGTCGATCCTCACCGTCGCCTACTCCTGGCGCTTCGTGGTCGGTGCCTTCGGGCCCGCTCCGGGCGCCCCGCGGGTCGGCCGCCCGGAGCCGATCTCGGCGCTGTTCTGGCTGCCGCCCGCGGTGATCGCCGCGCTCTCGGTCGGGCTGTCCCTCGTCGTCGGCCCGCTCGAGGAGGTGCTGCTCGCCTACGCCGAGGTGCTGCCGGCCACCGGGGAGGACGTGCACCTGGCCGTCGTCCCCCATCTCGGCGTGCCGCTGCTCGCCTCGGTGCTCACCCTGGGCCTCGGCGCGCTGCTGTGCGCGGTCCCGAGGCCGCTGGGGAAGCTCCAGAAGCGCCTCTCCCCGCAGACCTGGGCGGCCGGCGGGTTCGCCGACGCCTTCGATGCCGAGCGCGGGTTCCGCCGCCTGCTGCGTGCGCTGGACACGGTCTCCATCGCGGTGACGCCGCTGTTCCAGCGGGGCTCGCTGCCCTACACGCTGGGGACGATGCTGGTGGTGCTGATCGGCCTGGTCGCACCGGTGGCGCTGACCCAGTCGCCGGTCCCCGACAATCTGGTGCTGTTCCACCACCCGATCGAGCTGATCGTGCTGCCGGTGGCGGTGCTGGCGGCGATCGGCGCGGCCCGTTCGCGCCGCCGCCTGCGGGCCGTGTTCCTGATCACCGTCACCGGCTACGTGGTGGCGGCGCTGT
Organism: Brachybacterium sp. UNK5269; assembly: GCF_049266655.1. Lineage (GTDB taxonomy): Bacteria > Actinomycetota > Actinomycetes > Actinomycetales > Dermabacteraceae > Brachybacterium. The sequence continues at coordinate 2,928,172 of NZ_CP184883.1, read as the reverse complement.
TCCTCGTCGCGGGCTCTCCCGATGTCGCCATCACCCAGGTGCTGGTCGAGACCGCCATGACCGTGGTGCTGGTGCTGGTGCTGCGGCGCCTGCCCACCCACTTCTCCCGTCGGCCGCTGCGGATCGGTGCCTGGGGTCGCTGGGCCCTGGCCATCAGCACCGCGGTGGTCCTGTGCGGCGCCACCCTGTACGCGGCCGACGCCCGCTACCGCGAGGCGCTGGGCCCGGGCCTCATCGAACCCGCCTACGAGATCGGCGGCGGCCACAACGTCGTCAACGTGACCCTGGTCGATGCGCGCGTCTGGGACACCATGGGCGAGATCGCGGTGCTGCTGGTGGTCGCCACCGGCGTGGCCTCCCTGATCTTCGTCACCCGCCGTGAGCGCCCCATCGCCCGGGTGCGCGACCTGGAGTCCAAGACGTCCATCTGGCGTCGGCGCACCGATCCGGGCCTCCCGCAGAACGCCCTGAACTTCGACGCCCGTCCGGACGACGCGGCCGGCGGCAACCGCTGGCGCACCTGGCTCTCGGCCGGGCTGACCCTCGCGCCCGAGCGCCGCATGGTGATCCTCGAGGTCATCACCCGCATCGTCTTCCCGCTGATCATGATGTTCTCCCTCTATCTGCTCATGGCCGGGCACAACCTGCCCGGCGGCGGCTTCGCGGGCGGACTGGTCGCGGGGCTCGCCCTCGCGCTGCGCTACCTCGCCGGCGGCCGGTACGAGCTGAGCGAGGCGGCGCCGGTGCAGGCCGGACTGGTGCTCGGCACGGGCATGGCGATCGCCGTCCTGGCCGGGGTGCTGCCGGTGTTCTTCGGCGGTTCGGTGTTCTCCCAGGCCACCCCCGTGGTCGACGTCCCGCTGCTGGGCGAGCTCCACTTCCCGAGCGCGCTGATCTTCGACACCGGGGTGTATCTCGTCGTGGTCGGCGTGATGCTCGACTTCCTGCGCTCCCTGGGCGCCCAGATCGATCAGCAGCAGGAGGCCGAAGCCGATGCCCGTTAGCCTCGCCCTGCTCCTGACCGCCGGGGTGCTGATCGCCTGCGGCGTCTACCTCGTGCTCGAGCGCACCCTGACCCGGGTCGTGCTGGGCTTCGTGCTGCTGGCCAACGGGGTCAACCTGCTGTTCATCGTCGCGGCGGGCCCTCCCGGCCGACCGCCCTTCGAGGGCTACGGCGACGCGTCGGAGATGACCGACCCGCTGCCGTTCGCGATGGTGCTCACCGCGATCGTGATCTCGCTGGGGATCACCGCCTTCGGCATGGCGCTGTCGTACCGCGCCTGGCAGCTGTTCGGCCACGACGAGGTCCCCGACGACGTCGAGGACCGCCGGGTGCTGCGCCGGCGGCGGCGGCGCCCCGAGGACCCCGAGAACCTGCCCTGGTCGCAGGCCCTGTCGGAGGAGTCCCGGCGCGGCGCGCTGGCGCATTCCCAGGGGATGGTCTCGCCCGAGGGGGATGATCCGCTGGGCTCGGACCTCACCAGTGCCGAGGACGTCCCCCAGGACGCCACCGAGGCCGACGAGGGCGAGGAGCCGCTGCCCCGCCGCCGCGGGGAACGGCGGACGACGAGCACGACCGATACGGCGCTCGAGGGCCGGTACGCCGCCGGGGCCCCGGGCGCGGGCCCGGCGACCGAGATCGACGATGTGAGCACCGAGGAACGGGGGGAGGCATGAGCATGGAGCTGCTGCTCGCCCTGCCGGTGCTGCTGCCCCTGGGGGGCGCCGCGGTGACCCTGCTGCTGCGCCATCATGCGCGCGTGCAGCTCTGGCTGGCGATCGTGACGCTGGTCGCGATCTTCAGCGTCTCCCTGGTGCTGGGCTATCACGTCTCCCAGGAGAGCGTGCTGGTCCTTCAGATCGGCAACTGGACCCCGCAGCTGGGCATCGTGCTGGTCGCCGACCGGCTCACCGCGCTGATGCTGGTGGTCTCCAGCTTCGTGACCCTGGCGGTGCTGGTGTACTCGAGCGCCCAGACGGTCAGCGAGAACACCGCGCGCACCCCGGTGGCGATCTATCACCCCACCTACCTGGCCCTGGTCGCGGGGGTGTCGATGGCCTTCCTGGCGGGGGACCTCTTCAACCTCTACGTCGGCTTCGAGGTGCTGCTCGCGGCCAGCTACGTGCTGCTGACCCTGGGAGGCTCCGCCAGCCGGGTGCGGGCGGCGACGACCTATGTGATCGTCTCGCTGCTCAGCTCCGTGATCTTCCTGTCCGCGATCGCCGCGGTCTATGCGGCCGTCGGCACCGTGAACCTGGCCGAGCTGGCGGTGCGGCTGGACGGGCTCGAGCCCGGGACCCGGATGATCCTGGAGCTGATGCTGCTGGTGGCCTTCGGCATCAAGGCCGCGCTGTTCCCGCTGAGCGCCTGGCTGCCGGACTCCTACCCGACCGCCCCGGCCCCGGTGACCGCCGTGTTCGCGGGCCTGCTGACCAAGGTCGGCATCTACGCCATCCTGCGCCTGGAGACGCTGCTGTTCCCCGCCTCCCAGATCTCGAACCTGCTGCTGGCGGCGGCGGCGCTGAGCCTGATCATCGGCATCCTCGGTGCCGTCGCGCAGACGGACCTCAAGCGCGTGCTGTCGTTCACGCTGGTCTCCCACATGGGCTACATGCTGTTCGGCATCGGCATGGTCACGCAGATGGGCATGGCCGCGACGATCTACTACGTCGCCCATCACATCACCGTGCAGTCCACGCTGTTCCTGGCCGCCGGACTGATCGAGCACCGCGGCGGCACCACCAACCTGATCAAGCTCGGCGGGCTCCAGAAGCTCGCCCCGGTGATCGCGGTGCTGTTCTTCGTGCCGGCCATGAACCTCGCCGGCATCCCGCCGTTCTCCGGCTTCATCGGGAAGGTCGGGCTCATCGAGGCCGGCATCCACTACGACCGCACCTCCGGCTGGTTCCTCATCGCGGCCAGCGTGATCACCAGCCTGCTGACGCTGTACGCGATCGCCAAGATCTGGAACCGCGCCTTCTGGCAGGAGCCCAGCGAGGACATCATCGCCCGCGACGTGCCGATGCCCAAGGTGATGATCGGGGCGACCGGGGCGATGATCGCCTTCTCGCTCGTCCTGACCGTGTTCGCGGGACCGATCATGACCTATGCGAACGAGGCGGCGCACTCGGTCCTCGAGCGCACTCCGTACGTGAGCGCCGTGCTCGGCGACGAGGGGGCCGAGCAGCTGGTCTACCGCATCGAGGACACCGGCCAGAGGGTGGACGACAACGGACGGGAGGTGGAGCGATGAGGACGCTGCAACGACTGAAGGATCTCCGCCGCTCGTGGCTGTGGATCGTCGTGTCCGTGGCGCTGTGGTGCCTGCTGTGGGGCGGGATCGACCTCAAGAACGTCCTCGGCGGCCTGCTCGCCGCGGTGCTGGTCTTCGTGCTGTTCCCGATGCCCCCGACCGGTCACGAGCTCACCCTGCGACCCCTGCGCTTCGCCCACTTCGTGGCGCGGTTCCTGTGGGACGTGGCCGTCTCCGCGGTCCAGCTGAGCTGGTTCGCGATCCGGCCCCAGCCGGTGCCGCCGAGCTCGGTGGTCGCCGTGAAGATGGCCTCCCGCTCCGACTTCTTCCTCACCTTCACCGGCGTGCTGTGCACCCTGATCCCCGGCTCCGTGGTGGTGGAGGCGCAGCGCGCCACCGGCATGCTCTTCATGCACACCTTCGCCGCCGGCACCCCGGAGGAGGTCGAGCAGGCGCGGCGGCGCGTCCTCGGCCAGGAGGAGCGACTGCTGTGGGCCGTCGGCCGCCGCGAGGTGCTCGAGGAGGCCGGACTGCGATGAGCGCCTTCGACATCGTCCTGGTGGTCAGCGGCGGGATCACCGCCCTGGCCGCCCTCGGCGTGGTCTACCGGATGGTGGTCGGCCCCACCATCCTGGACCGGGCGATCTCCAGTGATTCGCTGGTCACGCTCGTGGTGCTGGGCATGGCCCTGTACACGGCGCAGGCCGAGCTGCCCTGGGCCGGACCGGCGATGCTGGCGCTGAGCGGGCTCGCCTTCATCGGCACCGTGACCTTCGCCCGATTCGTGGCCCGCGAGGAGCCCAAGCAGGGATACCGGCCGGCCAGCCTGCGGGAGCCGTCGACGGACACCGGCCCGCACGAGGCGATCCACGCCGACCCCGAAGCACCTCCCGAGCAGCCGTTCGATCAGCTCCCGGCGACGCAGGAGGGCACGTCCGCGACGTCCGACGCCGCCGACCCCGCCGACGCCGACGCGCCCTCCGCGAAGCCCGACCCGGCCGTGGCCCCCACGCCCTCGGGGGGGCCGGACCCGGCGGAGGAGCCCGCTCCCGCCGCCGAGGCGGACGAGGACAGCGAGGCGGGCTTCGGCGCCGAGGGCGGCTCGCGGAACTTCGACGACGGGGCCGGCGCACGCTGGCCCGACGCTCCGACGGAAGGGACCCGATGACGATCATCGAGATCATCTCCTCGGTGCTGATCGGGGCCGGGGTGCTGGTGGCCGCGATCTCCACGATCGGCCTGAACCGCTTCCACGGCGCGCTCCAGCGCATCCATGCGGCGTCCAAGCCGCAGGTGCTGGGGCTGATCCTGGTGTTCAGCGGGGTCTCGCTGGCGACCGGCTCCTGGTCGCTCGCCGCCTTCCTGCTGGTGGTGCTGCTCGCGCAGATGCTCACGGCGCCGGTCGCCAGCGTCATGGTGGGCCGCGCCGCCTTCCGGCGCGGCTTCGTGCAGGGCGGGGACTACGCGATCGACGAGCTCAGCCCGCGCCTCGCCCAGGCCACCGACGACGATGACGACGAGGACGGCTTCGTCGACGAGTTCGGCGACGACCACGAGAGCCTGTCCTCCGGCTCCCAGGAGCGGTTCCCGGAGAACGTGATGACCGGGACCGTCGACCCGCTCACCGAGCGCAACTGGGAGGAGCCGGAGGGCGGCGCGCTCGACGTCGACGACGAGGACGTCATCGACGTCGACCTCGAGGACGAGACCGAGCTCGAGGCGGGGCAGGTCGCCGAGCGGGACTCCCGGCACTGACCGGGGGGCGCGACCCGCCGGATCCCGGGCGCGGCCCGCCGGATCCCGCTCAGAACAGGCCGACGGACTCCCCGGCCTCGGTGACCCCCATGCGCAGCGCGGCCGGCTCCTTGGGCAGGCCGGGCATGGTCATGATCGTGCCGGTCAGCGCCACCACGAAGCCCGCGCCGATCTTCGGCACCAGGTCCCGCACGTGCAGCACGTGCCCGGTGGGCGCGCCCAGCGCCGTGGGGTCGTCGGAGAAGGAGTACTGCGTCTTGGCCACGCACACCGGCAGGGTGTCCCAGCCGTTGCGCTGGAGCATCCGCAGCTGCGCGGGGGCCCGGTCCTCGAAGACCACGTCGTCGGCCCCGTAGATCTCCCGGGCCAGGGTGCGCAGCGAGGCCTCTATGCCGGCGGCGGGGTCGTAGAGGTGATGGAAGCTGGGCTCGTCGTTCTCGATCGCGGCCAGCACCTGCTCGGCGACGGCGAGGCCGCCCTCCCCGCCGCGGGCCCAGACCTCGGACGGCGCGGCCCGGAACCCCTGCTCCTGCGCCCAGGCCAGCACCGCGTCCAGCTCCGCCTCGGTGTCGGTGGGGAAGCGGTTCAGCGCGATCACCGGCTCGATGCCGAACTTGCGGAGGTTCTCGACGTGCCGGGCGAGGTTCGCGGCGCCGGCCAGCGCCGCCTCGACGTCCTCGCGGGCGAGCTCGCCCTTGGCGATGCCGCCGTGCATCTTCAGGGCGCGGACGGTCGCGACCACCACCGCCGCATCGGGGGAGAGGCCGCCCAGGCGGGCCTTGATGTCCATGAACTTCTCCGCCCCGAGGTCGGAGCCGAAACCGGCCTCGGTGACCGTGATGTCCGCCAGGGACAGGGCCAGCTGCGTCGCAGCCAGCGAGTTGCAGCCGTGGGCGATGTTCGCGAAGGGACCGCCGTGGACCAGCGCCGGGGTGCCGCCGAGGGTCTGGACCAGGTTGGGCAGCAGCGCGTCCTTGAGCAGCATGGTGATCGCCCCGCCGACCCCGAGGTCGGCCACCGACACCGGCCGACGGTCGTAGGTGAAGCCCACCACGATCCGGTCGATCCGCTCCTGCAGGTCCCGCAGGTCGGTGGCCAGGCACAGCACCGCCATGATCTCCGAGGCCACGACGATGTCGAAGCCGTCCTCGCGGGGCACGCCCTGGGTGGGACCGCCGAGCCCGATCACCACCCGGCGCAGGGCGCGGTCGTTGACGTCCACCACCCGCTTCCACTGGATGCGGCGCGGGTCCAGTCCCAGCGCATTGCCCTGATGGAGGTGGTTGTCGACCAGGGCGGCGAGGGTGTTGTTCGCGATCTGGATGGCGTGGAAGTCGCCGGTGAAGTGCAGGTTGATGTCCTCCATCGGCACCACCTGGGCGTAGCCGCCGCCGGTGGCGCCGCCCTTGATGCCCATGATCGGGCCCAGCGCCGGCTCCCGCAGGGCCACCATCGTGCGATGGCCGAGCAGGCTGAAGGCGTCGGCCAGGCCGACCGTGGTGGTCGACTTGCCCTCGCCCGCGGGGGTCGGGGACATGGCCGAGACCAGCACCAGCTTCCCGGTCCGCCCCGTCGGCGTCATCCGGCGCACGTCGACCTTGGCCTTGTACGCGCCGTACGGCACCAGCGCCTCCTCGGGCACGCCCACGGCCGCGGCGATCTCGGTGATGGGTCGCAGGGTCGCCTGCTGGGCGATCGCGAGATCCGGGTTGTCGGCAGACATCATCGTCCTCCACAGGGTTCGGTGGTCCCGGGGATCACCCGGAAGCATGCGAGAGCCAGCCTACGGGCGCCCCCGCCGCCGCGGAGGCGGATGCGGCAACCGGGGGCCACCGTCCTGCCCAGCGCCGCGATCTGTGCAAGGCTCGTCGCCCGGGCCGACGAACGTCCTGGCGCGCGCCCGTTCGAGCGCCGCCGTCCGCGCCTCTCCGCCCGCGCCGGGCGGCAGGGCGGGAGGCCGCGCGAGCAGTGGGAGAGGAGATGGCATGACCAGCACGTCCACGGCCGACGAGGGCAGGACGACGGACATCCTGCCCCGCAGCCGGATCCTCGGCTACGCGATGGGCGACGCCGCCAACAACGTCGCCTTCCAGATGACCTCGCTGTTCCTGATGGTCTACATGACCGACATCGCCGGCGTCCCCGCCGCGATCGCCGGCGTCATCTACGGCGTCACCAAGGTGTGGGCAGGGGTCACCGACCTGCTGGCGGGCAACACCGTCGGCCGCCGGCAGACCCGGCACGGACGGCTGCGGCCGTGGCTGCTGTGGGCCAGCCCCTTCCTGGCGGTTTCGCTGGTGATGCTGTTCAGCACCCCCGCCGCCCTCGGCCCGATGGCGACGGTCGCCTGGATCCTGCTGTTCGACGCCGCCTTCCAGCTCGGCTACTCCTTCGTCAACATCCCCTACGGCTCGCTGTCCTCGGCGATGACGGAGAACGCCACCGACCGCTCCCGGCTCGCCGGGGCCCGCTCGATCGCCTCCTCGGTCACCGGCGTCGTGCTCTCCCTGGTGCTGTCCCCGCAGTTCGAGGACACCACCGCCGACGACGTCCGCCTGCGGTTCACGATCGCCACCGTGGTGCTGGCCGTCGTCGCGCTGGTGCTGTACTGGATCTGTTTCCGCAACACCAAGGAGGTGGTGCCCGCCGGGACCGGCAAGGTCAACCTGCGCACCACCCTGCAGATGGTGCGCAGGAACCCGCCGCTGCTGCTGCTGGGCGGGGGCGCGCTGTTCCTGCTGGCCGGGTCCTTCACGATGAACGCGGTGATGATGTACTACGCCCGCGACGTGGTGGGCGGGGCCGGGTTCTTCACGCTGCTGTTCCTGCTGCAGACGGTCGGCACCATCGCGGCGGCCGTGGTGATCCCGCGGATCTCCGACCGCTTCGGCAAGCGCAACGGCTACATGGGCCTCGCGCTGTGCGCCATCGCCGGTCTCGCGCTGATCGGGCTCACCCCCACCGGCAGCCTGCCGATGGCGCTGCTGGCGTTCCTGGTCTACGGGGTGGGCTTCGGCGGCACCAATGCGCTGATGTTCTCGATGCAGGCCGACACCGTCGACTACGGGGAGTGGAGGACCGGGACCCGCGCCGAGGGCGGCAGCTACTCGATCCTCTCCTTCGTCCGCAAGACCGGCCAGGGCCTCGGGGGTTTCCTCGGCGGCGCGATCATCGGTGCCTTCGGCTACGTCTCCGGCGCCCCCGACCAGACCGAGCAGGCGATCTCGGGCATCAAGGTCGCCGCCGGCTGGGCGCCGGCCGCGCTGTGCCTGATCGCGGTGGCGGTGATGTACTTCTACCCGCTCGGCGCCGAGCAGCACCGCGGGATCGTCCAGGACCTGCACAAGCGCCGCGCCCGCAGCGCCCTCGGCGAGACCACGGCCGACTCGGCCGTGGTGGCCGGCCCCGGCGCCCACCAGCTGATCGCCAACCGCCCTGTGGTCACCCTCAACGAGCTCTACGGCGCCGGCGCCTCCACCATCGCGCCGCGGGTCGCCGAGCGCCTGGGGGTGCCGTACGCGGGCCTGGCCTTCAGCTCCGAGGACCTCGAGCGGGCCTCCTCGTCCCGCCCCGTCGTGCTGTCGGACTCGACCACCGGCCGGACCCTGCGCTGGCTGCACACCTTCTCCTGGCCGACGATCGACGTGGACGTCGCCGCCGAGGCCGGCGACGCCCAGGTCTCCACGGCCATGGTGCGCAACAACATCGACGAGGTCGTGCAGCTCGTCAAGGACGCCGGCGGCGTGGTCGTCGGACGCGATGCGACCGCGATCCTGGCCGACATGCGCGGAGCGGTGCACATCCGGCTGGTCGGCGACTTCGGCGACCGCGTCGCCCGGGCCGCCGCGGACGACGGCATCAGCCGGGCCGTCGCCGCCCAGCGGCAGGTGCGGGAGGACCGCATGCGCCCGCGGATGTCGCGGCGCCTGATGGGCTGGGAGCCGAACGACCTCAGCCGCTACCACCTGATCATCGACACCAGCCGGATGTCCCTGGAGGAGGCGGTCGACGAGATCGTGGTGGCCGTGGAGATCGAGCTGCCGGGCTCCACCGACCGGGGCGGGGACAGCGGCGACGACGGGCAGTGAGCGCCGCTGCCGGGGCCGGCGGGCCGGGCCCTGGGGACGACGAAGCCCCCTGGTCGCTGACCAGGGGGCTTCGTCGTGGTGGTGGCTCCGACCGGCGTCGATCCGGTGACCTTTCGATTTTCAGTCGAACGCTCTACCAACTGAGCTACAGAGCCGTGGTCGCGCGGGCGACCGAGGACCAGGTTAACAGGGGTCCGGGCAGGCGCCCAACCGCGGCGGCCCAGTGAGAGCCATGCCACCCTCCGGGATCAGGAGACGTGGATGATCGCCTTGCCGAAGTTCTCGCCGCGCAGCATGCCGACGAACGCGTCGGGGGCGTGCTCGAGCCCGTCGGTGATGTCCTCGGTCCAGCGGACCTGACCGGAGGCGATCCAGCCGGTCATCTCCCGCAGGAAGTCCTCGAACATCGCCGGTGCGAACTCGGTCTGGATGAAGCCGCGCAGGGTGAGGCTCTTGGCGAGCACCGCGCCCATCAGCGCTGCGCTGCGGTCGGGACCCTCGGGCAGGCCGGTCGCGTTGTAGGTCGCGGCGAGCCCGCACACCGGCACCCGGGCGAACGTGTTCAGCAGCGGCAGCACCGCCGCGAACACCGGGCCGCCGACGTTCTCGAAGTACACGTCGATGCCGTCGGGGGCCGCGGCGGCGAGCCGGCCCGGCAGGTCCGGGGCGCGATGGTCCAGGGCCTCGTCGAAGCCGAGCTCGTGCAGATGCGCGGTCTTGCGCTCGCCGCCGGCGATGCCGACGGCCCGGGCGCCCTGGATCCTCGCGATCTGGCCCACGGCGGAGCCGACGGGGCCGGTCGCCGCGGCGACCACGAGGGTCTCGCCCGGCTGTGGCTTCCCGATCGCCCGCAGGCCGGCGTAGGCGGTGAACCCGGGCATGCCGAGCACGCCCAGGGCGGTGGTGACGGGGGCGGCGTCCGGATCCAGGCGGCGCAGCCGCGTCGCCGGTTCCACGCTGTACTCCTGCCAGCCGCCGTAGGACAGCACGACGTCGCCGGGCGAATACCCCTCGGCCTCCGACTCGACGACCTCGGAGACGGTGGCCCCGACGATCACGTCGCCGACCTCCATCGGGGCGGCGTAGGAGGGTGCGTCGCTCATGCGGCCGCGCACGTACGGGTCCAGGGAGAGGTACCGGGTGCGCAGCAGCACCTGGCCGTCGCCGGGTGCGGCGACCGCGACCGCGTCGTGCTGGAAGTTCTCCGCCGTGGGCTCGCCGTGGGGACGCGAGGCGAGGCGGATGCGGTGGTTCAGGAGGGTGTCGCTCATGCTTCGAGCCTAGGCCCGGGCCGGGTCCGGAGGGGCGCGGGGGACAGGATGCGGGGGGACGCGCCCGCGACCGGGGACGCGTCGGGGACGCGGAAGGCCCCGGAGCGATGCTCCGGGGCCTTCAGCAGGGGCGACCCTGACCGGACTTGAACCGGCGACCTCCGCCGTGACAGGGCGGCGCTCTAACCAACTGAGCTACAGGGCCTAGCTTCGTCGTCCCGCTGTGCGGTTCGACCTGGATAACTCTACCGGACTCCCAGGAGGCTCCTGACCGTTCCGGCTGTGAGCCGCCTCGCACTTCCGGGCCGCTCCGGCGGGATGTCACCACCCCGCCGCAACGAGTACCCCCAACGGGATTCGAACCCGTGTCGCCGGCGTGAAAGGCCGGTGTCCTGGGCCTCTAGACGATGGGGGCCCGAGCAGAGAACTGCCCGACGAAGAGCATACCCACCCGCGGCCCTCGCGCGCCCCCGGGTCCGCGCGGATGCGGCGCATCCGACACGGCGGGACGCGCGGCAGCGGGCGGCGGTGGCATGAGCTGGTCCCGGGGCCGTCGGCCTGAGCCCGGGACCGACGGCCGGAGCCCGGCGCCGTCCGCCTGACACCAAGACCGCCGGCCGCACCGCCGGCGCCGTCTGCCTGACCCCAAGACCGTCGGCCGCACCGCCGGCATGGTTCGATGGCCGCATGATCCGGATCCCCCGCGAAGAGTTCGAGGAGGCGGTGAACGACGCCCTCGACTCCCTGCCCGACGAGATCGCCCGCGCGATCGCCCAGGCGAACGTGGCGATCCTGATCGAGGAGGAGCCGAGCCCGGAGCAGTCCGGCGGCACGGAGCTGCTGGGACTGTACGAGGGGATCCCGCTGGACCAGCGCTCCGTGTTCGACGGCTACGCGCAGCCGGATCGGATCTTCGTGTTCAGCGGCCCCCTGCAGCGCATGGCCGGCTCCCGCGAGCACCTGGTCCAGGAGATCGCGGTGACCGTGCTCCACGAGGTCGGCCACCTGTTCGGCATCAGCGACGCGCGACTGCACGAGCTCGGCTGGGGGTGATGCGGGCGCCGGGCCGCCGTCGTGAGCGGCCCGGGGGGCCCGGCTGCTGTCGTGGGTGGCCCAGCTGCCGCCCCGAGACCTTGCCCCGCCCGCCCCGCAGCGCCGCGATGCTCAGGGCCCCGCAGCGCCGCGATGCTCAGGGCCCCGCAGCGCCGCGATGCTCAGGAAAGCACCGTGCACGCGGCACCTTTCCGGCCCGGTCGGGCCCACCTCCGGCGCGGACGGGAAAAGTACCGTCCGAGTGGCGCCTTTTTCGACCATGCCGGGCTGTCCGTGATCGAGGCCCGGAGGTACCGGTGGAGGGGCACCTTCTCGGCCCGGCCCGCGCCCGGTTCGTCGCTGCCCGGGGCCGAAAGGTACCGCGGTGGTGGCACCTTTCCGGACCGCACCGGGCCCGCCACCGGCGCGGACGGGAGAAGTACCGTCCGAGTGGCACCTTCTGGGTCCTGGCGGGGCGGCTGAGAGCCGGACCGCCGGCTGGTCGGCGGCAGAATCGCCCGCCGGTGCCCGCCGGTGCCCGCCGGTGCCCGCCGGTGCCCCGCCGCCGCAGCCCGCGGCGCCCCGGCCCTGCCCGCCGGGCTCAGAAGGCCCGGTCGGTGTCCAGATCGATCAGCCCGGACTCGTGGGCGATGATCGCGATCTGCACGCGGTTGGTGCAGTCGAGCTTCGCGAAGATCTTCGAGACGTGCGCCTTCACGGTCGCCTCGCTCATGAACAGCCGCATCCCGATCTGCGCGTTGGACAGGCCCGCCCCGACCGCGCCGAGCACCTCGGTCTCCCGCTCGGTGAGCAGCTCCAGGCCCGGATGGCGCTCCTGCCGGGAGCCCGGGTTCGCCTCGGAGAAGTGCGAGAGCATCCGCCGGGTGACGGTGGGGGAGAGCATCGCGTCGCCGCCGGCGACCACGTGCACCGCGCGCGCCAGGTCCTGGGGCGGGGTGTCCTTGAGCAGGAACCCGCTGGCGCCGGCCTCGAGGGCCTGGAACACGTACTCGTCCATGTCGAAGGTCGTGAGCATGATGATCTTGGGCGGGTTCGGCTGCGCGGAGACCGCCCGGGTGGCCGCGATGCCGTCGAGCCCGGGCATCCGCACGTCCATCAGCAGCACGTCCGGCCGGTGCTTCTGCACCAGCGTCACCGCCTCGGTGCCGTCGCTGCCCTGGCAGACCACCTCGATCGTCGGATCGGCGCCCAGGATCATCGCCAGCCCGGCGCGCACCAGGGAGTCGTCGTCGATCAGTCCCACGCGCGTCACGTCGCCGTCGGCCACGGGATCACCGCCCTCACTTCGAATCGTCCGTCATCGGTGGGGCCCGACGTGATGGTGCCGCCGGCATGCGTCACCCGCGTCTCGATGCCCGACAGGCCCATCCTGGCCCCGGGCAGATCCGTCGTGAACCCCTTCGGCAACACATTACTGACCTCGATGACCAGGTCGGTGCCGGGCTCGCCGATCAGCGCCACCCGGGCCTTGGTGTGCAGCGCATGCTTGTGGATGTTCGTCAGCCCCTCCTGCACCACCCGGTAGGCCGTGCGGGCGAGCGGATCGGGCACCGGGTCGTCGATGAAGTCGAACAGGTCCACCGAGATCCCGGCCTCCTGCGAGGTCACCACCAGGCGGCGCACGTCGTCCCAGGTGGGCTGCGGCGCCAGTGGGGCCTCCTCGCCGTCGCCGCGCAGCACCCCCAGCACCTCCCGCAGCTCCGACAGGGCGGTGGTGGCGGTCTGTCGGATCAGCGCCGCCGACTGCTGCACCTGCGCCCGCTCCAGGTTCGGGTTCACCTCGAGTGCGCCGGCCTGCAGGGCGACCAGCGAGATCTTGTGGGCCACGATGTCGTGCATCTCGCGGGCGATGCGGGTGCGCTCGGCGCGGCGGGCCTGCTCCTCCGCCACGGCCCGCCCCGACTCCGCCTGCTCGGCCCGCTTCTGGAGCTGGGACAGCAGCGCCCGCCGGATCGAGGTGTACATCCCGGTCGCCGCCGAGGCGGCGACGATCAGCGTGGTCAGCACCAGGGCCGAGATCCCCATCGTCGGCCCCGCCGAGACCAGCAGCAGGGAGGGGACGGCGCCGGTGGCCACCGCGAACAGGGAGAACAGCAGCGTGTGCCGACGGCGGTGGCTGCGGGTCGCGAAGGTGTAGGTGCTGATCGACAGCACCGCGATCGACATCGCCGCGCCGTTGAGCACCAGCAGCGCCGGCAGCAGCCATCTCCAGTGCCGGCGCCGCAGCAGCAGCCCGGCACCCAGCGCGAGCATGAGCCCGGCCCGCCACAGCTCGTGGGAGGAGGCGGCCAGCACCACCAGCAGGGTCGCCTCGGCGGCGACCACGGCCAGGATCAGCACCTCCTGCCAGCGGCGTCGCCGCGGCGCTCCCAGTTCGTCCACGGCGCCACTGTACTGGCGAGGGGATCGGCGGCCGGGGGGCCGCTGCGGCGCGGTGCGCGCCGGCGTCGGCGATGGCCGCAGGTTGCGTCCCGGCTCCGACGGAGGTCGCGCCCGTCGGCCGCGGGACGGGACCGGGACGCGACCTTCGTCAGGCGCCGTCGGTCCCTGCGTCGCTGGTGCGGCGGCGGCCGACGGAGGAGCCTCGCACCATGACCGCGACGCCTCCCTCCGCAGCCCCCGGCACCACCCTCGAGGTGCGTGGCCTGACCAAGCGCTACCGCTCCCGACCGGCCGTCGACGCCCTGACCTTCGAGTGCCGCCCCGGCACCGTCACCGGCTTCCTGGGCCCCAACGGCGCCGGCAAGTCCACCACGCTGCGCATCCTGACCGGGCTGGCCCGGGCCGATGCGGGCGAGGCCCTCGTCGGCGGCATCCCGTACCGCAGCCTGGACCAGCCCGCCCGAATCCTCGGGGTGATGCTCGATGCCCGCGCCCTGCACGGCGGCCGCACCGGCCTGGAGACGCTGCGCCTGACCGCCCGCACCATCGGCATGCCCGCCTCCCGGGCCGATGAGGTGCTCGCGATGGTCGGGCTGCAGGAGGCGGGCGCCCAGCGGGTGGGCGGCTACTCCTACGGGATGCGGCAGCGGCTCGGGATCGGGGTGGCCCTGATCGGCGACCCCGCCGTGCTGGTCCTCGACGAGCCGGCGAACGGGCTGGATCCCGAGGGGATCCGCTGGATGCGCCTGCTGCTGCGCTCCTTCGCCGACGCCGGCGGCACCGTGCTGCTGTCCAGCCATCAGCTGCGCGAGGTCGAGGCCACCGTGGACCGCCTGGTGGTGATCTCGCAGGGGCGCCTGGTGCGCGAGGGCGCCCTCGCGGACCTCACCGAGCAGGCCGGCACCCGCGTCTCCGCCCTCGATCCGCAGGCGCTGCGCCGCGCCCTGGATGCGCACGGCATCGCCTACGAGCAGCGCTCGGCCACCGAGCTCGAGGTGAGCCTGGCCGCCGAGGACATGGGCCGGCTCGCCCTGCGCGAGCAGCTGGTGCTCACCTCCCTGGGGACCACCGCCCGCGGCGGGCTCGAGGAGGTCTTCTTCTCCCTCACCGACCGGGCCGCCGTCCCGGCCGGGATCGTCCCGGCCGCCGCCGAGCAGCCCCGGGCGGCCGACGCCCCGACCCGCTGACCCGCCCCGCAGCCCCCCCCGAACCGACACAGGAGTCACCCGTGCGACCCGACATCGACCTGCGCAGCTTCCTCGACACCCGCGCGGCCGCGATCCTGCTGACCCTCTCCCTGCTGGCCCTCGTCGGCGCCGCCGCGCTGGGCGGGCTGATCCAGCCCGTCCTGCTCCCGGCGCAGACCTCCGACCTGGAGCTGACCGTCATCGTGCTCACCCTGCCGCTGAGCCTGATCATCCCCGTGATCACCGTGCTGATGACCGCGGGGGAGTGGTCGGACCGCTCCATCCAGAACACCCTGCTGCAGCGCCCCGGCCGCACCGCGGTGCTGACCTCGAAGGTGATCGCCGCGACCGCGGTGTTCGCGGTGCTGGTGGCGATCTCCCTCGCGCTCGCCGCCGCGGCCACCTGGATCGGCGGTGAGCTGATGGGCGCGGGAGCGGTGTTCTCGAGCATCGACGGGGTGCTGACCACCCAGCTCTCCGTGCTGATCGCGACGCTGCTGTTCTCCCTCGCGATGGGCCTGGCGCTGCAGTCCACCGTCTTCGCCCTGCTGGCCGCGATCGGGGCGCCGTTCGTGATCTCCACCGCCGGCGCGCTCGCGATGGCCTTCGGCTCCGAGACCCTGGCCTCCGTGATCCGGGCCGTGGACCTGCAGGCCGCCGCCGTGGCGCTCGCCGCCGGGGAGGCGGAGGCGCTGGACCTGCTGCCGCTGCTGCTGCTGGTGATCCTGCCGACGGCCGGGGGCATCTGGCGGTGGAACCGCCGCGAGGTGGGATGAGCGCCCCCTCGCCGGAGCGGGCGCGGAGCCTAGGATGGCCGGGTCCCGCGCCCGACCGCGCCGGTCCCGCACTCCTCGTCCGGACAAGGAACCCTGCATGACGCCAGCAGCGCGCCCCCGCCGCCCCCTCGCCCGACTCGCTGCCGCGGCGGCCGCCGCGGCCCTGCTGATCGCGGGCTGCACCGGGCAGGACGGCGCGCCCGACGACGGCGGCGGAGCCGGCGACGACGGCGCGGCCTCCTCCGCCCCCGTCAGCGAGGACGGCCTGGTGCTCGAGGAGCTCGGCACCTCAGCTGCCCAGGACCTGCCCGCGGACCCCGCCGCCGATCCCGCCTACGCCGCCTACTACGCGCAGGACATCGACTGGGGTGCCTGCGAGGGCGTCGAGGCCGAGGATCTGGAGTGCGGGAGCGTCACCGTGCCGCTGATCTGGAACGACCCCGAGGGCGGGGACATCGAGATCGCCGTCGGCCGGCTCGCCGCCTCCGGGGAGCCGATCGGGTCGCTGGTGACCAACCCCGGCGGACCCGGGGGCTCCGGCGTCAACTTCCTGGAGAGCCTGCCGTTCCTGCTCTCGAACGAGATGCGCGGGGCCTACGACGTGGTGGGCTTCGACCCCCGCGGCGTCCAGCGCTCCGCCGGCGTCGAGTGCTTGAGCGACGAGGAGACCGACGAGTACCTCGCCGCCACCGCCGCGCCGGGCACCGCCGAGTTCGCGCAGCTCGCCGAGGAGTGGGGCGCCCGGATCGCCGAGGCCTGCCAGGCGAACTCCGGCGAGGTCCTGCCCTACCTCGACACCTACTCCGCGGCCCGCGACATGGACGTGCTGCGCGCGGCGCTCGGCAGCGAGCAGCTCGACTACCTCGGCTACTCCTACGGCACCTACCTCGGCTCCAGCTACGCCGACCTGTACCCCGAGCGGGTGGGCCGCTTCGTGCTGGACGGGGCCATGGACCCCTCGATCACCATGAACGAGCTCTCCGCCGGACAGGCCGAGGGCTTCGAACGCGCCACCGAGGCGTTCCTCGCCAACTGCCTCGAGGCCGTGGACGGCTGCCCCTTCAAGGGCAGCGCCGACGAGGCCGGCCAGCAGCTGCGCGCCTTCTTCGCCGCGGTCGACGCCGCCCCCCTGGACACCGGCGATCCGCAGCGCCCCCTGACCGGGGCGCTCGCCCGCTCGGCGGTGCTGACGCTGATGTACGAGGACGGGCTCTGGCAGCTCGGGCGCGAGGCCCTCGGCGCCGCGATGAGCGGGGACGGCGAGCAGCTGCTGACCATCAGCGACCTCTCCTCCGAGCGCGCCGAGGACGGCACCTACCGCACCAACGCCGCCTACGCGATCGTCGCCGTGAACTGCCTGGACCATCCCGGCGTCGCCGACGACCAGTGGGTCGAGCAGGAGGCCCAGCGGCTCGCCGAGGAGTTCCCGACCTTCGGTCCGACGCTGGGCGGGGACGGCTGCGCCCACTGGCCGGTGCCGCCGCTGCGGGAGCCGGCGCCGATCGCCGCCGAGGGCGCGGCCCCGATCGTGGTCATCGGCACCACCGGCGACCCCGCCACCCCGTACCGCTGGTCCCAGAGCCTCGCCGAGCAGCTCGCGGACTCGGTGCTGCTGACCTACGAGGGCCACGGCCACACCGCCTACGGACGCTCCGGCGGCTGCATCGAGGAGCAGGTCGACGCCTACTACCTCGAGGGCACCCTGCCCGAGGACGGCCTGACCTGCTGAGCCGAGCGGGCGGGGTGACGGGGATCGCGGCCGCCGGCTTTGCGCTCGCGCTCGCGGGTCCCGTACAGTGAACCGGTCCGCCGCGTGCCGGCGACGACGCCGCCTTAGCTCAGTCGGTAGAGCGATTCACTCGTAATGAATAGGTCAGGAGTTCGATTCTCCTAGGCGGCTCCGCACGCGCAGAAGGCCCCCTTCCCCGGTGACATCCCGGGCAAGGGGGCCTTCGCATGTCGTGGTCGGTTCGCGTCGGCCGCCGCACAGGAAAGTGCCCCCATCCCGCCGTAGAGGGGTGGGGGCGTCCCTTCCCAGGGGCCACCTCGCCGGGGCTTCACGCGGGACGAGCCGGCTCGAGAAGAATACGAGTGCCCAGGAAGTGGAGCCAAGAAGGCTGAACGATCGGTCGGGGCGGAGGCGCCCGACGACCGCCCGCCCGGCCCGACGGGCCTGCCTTCTGGGCAGAGACGCTTTTTTGAAAGAGTCCAGATAGTGCGCTAGGGTGGGGACATGCCGAGCATCGATCACACCTCCGCCCTCCGGGGTGCGGGTCTGCGCGTGACGGCTCCGCGACTGGCCACGCTGGCCGCGGTCGAGGCGCATCCGCATGCCGATGCCGAGGCCATCGCGCAGGTGGTCCGGGAGAGCCTGGGGACCGTGTCCCGCCAGGCGGTCTACGACGTGCTGAACGCCCTCTCCGACGCCGATCTGCTGCGGCGCGTCGCCGTCGGCGGACGCAGCATGCAGTATGAGCTGCACCGGCACGACAACCACCACCACCTGGTCTGCCGTCGCTGCGGCCGTCTCGAGGACGTCCCGTGCGCCGTCGGGGAGGCGCCCTGCCTCATCCCGCACGAGCATCACGGCTTCTCCATCGAGGTCGCCGACGTCGTCTACCGCGGCGTCTGCTCGGACTGCCGCGCGCAGGACGCCGCGACCGCCGACGCCGCCGCGACCGCCGCCCGACCCGCGCCCGACACCGCCTGAGGGCTCCCGCCCCGCGGAGTCGGCGCTCCATCGTGCCCGCTTTTCATGACGGGCTGTCAGAATCCCCCACCCAACCCGAGGAGAACGCATTGACCACTTTCGACCCGTCGATCCCGAGCACCACCGAGTCCGGCGCCCCGCGCGAGTCCGACGCCCACTCGCTCAGCGTCGGCGCCGACGGCCCGCTGCTGCTGCACGACACCGCCCTGGTCGAGAAGCTCGCCCGCTTCGACCGTGAGCGCGTCCCCGAGCGCAACCCCCACGCCAAGGGCTCCGGCGCCTTCGGCGAGCTCGAGATCACCGAGGACGTCTCGCAGTACACCAGGGCGGACCTGTTCCAGCCCGGGCGCAAGACCCCGCTGCTGATGCGCTTCTCCACGGTCGCCGGTGAGCTGGGCTCGCCCGACACCTGGCGCGACGTGCGCGGTTTCGCGATCAAGTTCTACACCCAGCAGGGCAACCTGGACCTGGTCGGCAACAACACCCCGATCTTCTTCCTGCGCGACCCGATGAAGTTCCCCGACTTCATCCACTCCCAGAAGCGCCTGCCGGACTCGGGCCTGCGCTCGAACACCATGCAGTGGGACTTCTGGTCCAACTCGCCGGAGACGGCGCACCAGGTGACCTATCTGATGGGTGACCGCGGCCTGCCCAAGACCTGGCGCCACATGAACGGCTACGGCTCGCACACCTACATGTGGGTCAACGAGTCCGGTGAGAGGTTCTGGATCAAGTACCACTTCCACACCGACCAGGGCATGGAGTTCCTCAGCAACGAGGAGGCCGAGAAGCTGGCCGGCTCGGACAGCGACTACCACCGTCGCGACCTGTTCGACGCGCTCGAGCGGGGCGAGTTCCCGAGCTGGACCATGTCCGTCCAGGTGATCCCGTACGCGGAGGCGAAGGACTACCGCTTCAACATCTTCGACCTCACCAAGACGGTCCCGCACTCCGACTACCCCCTGATCAAGGTCGGCAGGCTGACCCTGAACAAGAACCCGCAGAACCACTACGCGCAGGTCGAGCAGGCCGCCTTCAGCCCCTCGAACGTCGTGCCGGGCACGGGCGTCTCGCCGGACAAGATGCTGCTGGCCCGCGTCTTCTCCTACCCCGATGCGCAGCGCCACCGGATCGGCACCAACTTCAACCAGCTGCCGGTGAACCAGCCGATCGTGCCCATGAACTCCTACAACAAGGAGGGCTTCATGGAGTTCCTGCACAGCGCGGACGCGCCGGTGTACGCGCCGAACTCCTATGGTCGCGCCTACCAGGACGCGCAGGGCCCGGTCGACAACGGCTGGGAGGCCGACGGCGAGCTGGTGCGCTCGGCGTACACCCTGCACGCCGAGGACGGCGACTTCGTCCAGGCCGGCATCCTGGTGCGCGAGGTGTTCGACGACGCCCAGCGCGACCGCTTCGTCGAGACCGTGTCCGGCTCGCTGAGCACGGTCGAGGAGCCGGTGCTGTCCAAGGCCCTGCAGTACTGGAAGAACGTCGACTCCGTGATCGGCGAGCGCATCGAGCTGGCCGTGCACACCTCCAAGGGTGACGAGCAGCCCGGCGGCGATCCGCTGAACGCCTGATCCGCCCGGTGGTGGCGGCTGCGGCCGCCCCCACCGTGCACAGGAGAGGCCCGTCCCCGCTGATCGGGGACGGGCCTCGTGCGGCATCCGGTGGGGCGGACGGCCGGCTCAGACGACCAGGACCTCGCTGTCGGCGGAGATCAGGAGCTTCTGGACGGTCAGGCCCAGCAGGTGACGGGCCAGGTCCTGGTGCCGGCGCACCCCCAGCACCAGCAACTCGGCCTGCTCCTCCTCGACCACCTGCAGCAGCACGTCGGCGATGTCGTCCTCGGTGTGCTCCTGACGGAACTCGACCCGCACCGTGGCCCGGCGCAGCTGGTCGCGGGCGATCTCGAGCTGCTGCTCGTCGGCGTGCCGGGGGTCCTCGGCGACCCCGTCCCGCAGCACGTTGACCACGATCAGCGGGCCCCCGCGCCGCTGCGCCTCCTCATGAGCGGCGTTCAGCGCCTTGAAGCCCACCTCGGTGGGGATGAATCCGACGACGACAGCCATCTGCTCTCCTGGAATGCGTTCCGGGCGGCCGCCGCCCGATCAGCGCGCGGCCTGGCCAGATCCTACTGGTCGATCGTCCGGATGCGGGGGACTGCTGCCGACCGCCCGCTCAGGCCGGGCGCTGGGCGGGGGAGGGGGCTTCGGCCCGGCGCTGCCCCGACAGGCGCTGGATCTCGTCCATGATGCGCGCGTTCATCAGCCGCCGCCGGAGGCCCTTCGAGGCCGCGGGGTCGAGGTCGCTGAAGTCGAGCGGGGCGCCGATGCGGATGGTGATCGCCCCGCGGTGCGGGAGCAGCCGCGAGAACATGTGCTGGGTGTTCTTGAGGCCGACCGGGATCACCGGGCAGCCGGACTCCAGGGCGAGCCATGCGGCGCCCTGCTTGCCGGGATGCAGCAGCCCGTCGGGGGAGCGGGTGCCCTCGGGGTAGATGGCGAAGCCGGCGCCCTCGCGCAGGATGCCGAGCCCGGCCTGGAGCGCCCCCTTGCCGGAGGAGAGGGCCTCCCGATCCACGGGCACGGAGCCCATGGCGGTGAAGAACCACCGCAGGACCCAGCCCTTGGGGCCCTTCTGGGTCCACAGGGTGTCCTTGGCGACGAAGCGGATCATCCGCGGCAGCGCCACCGGCACCAGGAAGCTGTCGATGTTGGAGAGGTGGTTCGAGGCGATGATGAAGCCGCCCTCGGCGGGCACGTTCTCGAGCCCCGTGACCCGGGGGTTCCAGATCGCCCGGATGAAGGGCCGCACGAAGGTGCGGACGCCGAAGTAGAAGCGGCTGTTCGTCACGGGGGCCTCCTGGATGGTCTGGATCGCGCACCACGATATCGCCGCGCCCCCCGCCTCCGCCCCTCGGACCGCGTGACGTGGATCCCCTCCCGGTGCTGGTCGGGGCCCGGATGCGGCCCGGCTCCGGAGCGCGCCGATGTGGTAGAACAGGCGTGCATCCCGCGCCGGTCCGAGGCGCGATGCCGGAGACGGCCCGGCGCCCGCCGCGAACCCGCGCAGCTGCCGCCGCTCTCGTCGAGCCCGAGGAGCCTGTCGATGCCGAAGACCCTGAACATCGCCGTGATCGGTGCCGGAACCATGGCTCAGGCGGTGCACCTGCCGGTGCTGCGTCGGCGCTGGGACCGGTTCACCGTCGCGGCCCTGGTGGACCACTCGCCGCGACGGCGCCGCGAGGCGGCCGAGGTATGGGGCATCGCGGAGGAGCGCCGCTACGACACGGTCGCCGACCTCATCGCCGCGGTGCGGGCCCGGGCGCTCACGCTGGACGGCGCCGTGCTGTCCACCGACGGCCTGCACGTCGAGGACCTGCTCCAGCTCATGCGACGCGGCATCCCGGTGCTGGTCGAGCCGCCGCTGGGCTACTCCGCCGAGGAGATCGCCCAGGTCGCCGACTTCGAGCGGATGACCGGCCGGCGCCTGGTGATGATGGCCCACCCTCAGCAGTACGACGACTCCGTGGCCCGCATGTCCGAGCTGATCGCCACCAAGGATCTGCGGATGATCGACCACGAGGTGCTGATGCCCGCGAGCCAGCCGCTGTTCGGCGGGGCGCACGTGACCACCTCCTCCTACGACCTGCCCTCCGAGATCCGCTCCCAGCGCCGCAAGGATCTGCAGGCCGCGGTGGAGGCGGGCGCGGGCGGCGGCGCCACCCAGCGCGACCGCGACCTCTACGTCAAGGGCCTGCTCACGGGCCTGTCCCACCAGATGGCGGTGATCGAGGCGGCGTACGGCCCCATCTCGAGGGTGAAGGCGACCCGGCACTGGCCGAAGGGCGTCATCCCCGGCTCGATCGAGCTGCTGGCCGAGCTGGACGGCGGGGCGCAGGTGCGCCTGGTGTGGCACTACCTGCCGTTCGCCCCGGAGTACTCCGAGACGGTGAGCGTGCTCTCGGCGCGCCGCCGGATGCGCCTCGAGCTGCCCGCGCCGTCGCACGGGGACAGCCGCTCGAGCGTGTCCCTGCGCGAGAAGAAGGCCGGCGTGGTCCAGGAGACCGCGACCGTGGCCACCAAGGGCTCGGCGGAGCTGATGTGGGAGGCGTTCCACGCGTTCGTCGAGAAGGGCAAGCCGCCCGTCTCCGGCGCGGCCGAGGCCCAGCAGCAGGTGACGCTGCTGCGCGAGGTGCTGTCCTCGATCGTGATCGCCGACGGCCGCAGCCTCGAGGTCGATCCGGCCGACGAGGGCGAGGGGACCGGCGCCGAGGCCGACAGCCCGATCGAGGTCGAGGGCGCCGCGACGGAGCAGGAGACGGAGGCCGCCGAGGCCCCGGCCGAACCGGCGGACGGTCCGGCCGCTGCGCCCGTGCCCGCCGGCGCGGTGGCCGTCCCGGCCGCCGACGGCGCGCCGGAGGAGAGCCTCCGTCGGGCCGAGGTGGCCGACGAGGCGGTCGACGCCTGGAGCCTCCAGCCGGCTCCGGAGGCGGAGCCCACCGCCGGAGCAGGGGAGCCCGGCGCCGGAGCAGGGGAGCCCGGCGCCGGAGCAGGGGAGCCCGGCGTCGAGCCGGCGACCTCCGATCCGTCGCGCTCCGTCCCGGAGGACACTGCTCGCTGAGCGGACGCGCCCGAGCCCGCGTCGCGCCCCGGGTTGACGGGCGCCGATCATCCCCGCCGCGGCGGGTGAGCAGGCGTCGCTCCCACCCGTCTCCGCACGGCCTCGGCGACCGCCCGCGACACTCCGTCCCGGCCCAGACGCCGCGCCCGCGACACGCCGTCGGGGCCCCGTTTGCGCGCCCGCGACACGCCGAGGACGATGCCCGGCGCATCGGCGTCACACCTCACTTCCGACGACTCCGGACGCCCTCCGCGCCGCCCGCCGGAGGCTTCGTCCACCGCCGCCGCGGAGTGTCGGACCCGTCGTCCACACTCGGAGGTGGACGGTTCATGCGGTCACAGGCGTGACCCCACCGCTTCGTCCCCATCCCTCCCGATCCATCCACACTCCATCAACATCTCGATGTGGATGACATAGATGTAGTTCAGTACATCTTGTGGTCGTTCCGCCCGGCCACCACTAGGTGTAGTGTTGACGGTGTCGCAGCGAACCGGGCATCCCGGGGACCGGCGCCGCACCGGGAGCCACCGATGCAGGCCCGGTCGGAGGCTCCGGAGCGCGGCGACAGGGCCCTCGGGCCTCCAGGAACACTCAGCACACTCAGCACCACCCACCGTCATCGCGCCCCGCGGCGCGACGCTCGTGAAAGGCTCCATCCCTTGGACATCACCGTGTACTCCAAGCCCCTCTGCGTGCAGTGCGACGCCACCAAGCGCGCACTGAACAAGGCCGGCGTGGCCTACGAGGTCGTCGACATCACCGAGGATGCCGACGCCCTCGCCCGCATCAAGTCCATGGGGTATGTCCAGGCGCCCGTCGTCATCACGGAGCAGGACCACTGGTCCGGCTTCCGTCCCGACAAGATCAAGGCGATGGTGGCCGGAGCGGGCGCGCAGCGCCAGGCCACCGCCGTCTGATCGGCCGCGCGATCAGGAGTCCGTCGGCGTGACGAACCTCGTCTACTTCTCCTCGGTCTCGGGCAACACCAAGCGCTTCGTCGAGAAGCTGGGGATCCCCGCTCGGCGGATCCCCCTGTACCCCCAGGAGGAGCCCCTCGTCGTCGACGAGGAGTTCGTCCTGGTGGTCCCGACCTACGGCGGGGGCAACGGCCGCGGCGCCGTGCCCAAGCAGGTCATCAAGTTCCTCAACGACGAACGCAACCGGACGCACATCCGCGGCGTGATCGGTGCGGGGAACACCAACTTCGGGGAGGCCTTCTGCTTGGCCGGGGACATCATCTCCGCCAAGTGCCAGGTCCCCCACATGTACAAGTTCGAACTGTTCGGAACTCCGCGTGACGTCATGCGGGTCCACGATGGATTGGAAGAGTTTTGGCGACACTGACCGAGATGCCCCCGGTCGAGCACAACAGGAAGCTCGACTATCACGCGCTGAACGCGATGCTCAACCTGTACGGCCCCGACGGGCGGATCCAGTTCGAGAAGGACCGCGAGGCCGCGCGGGAGTACTTCCTCCAGCACGTGAACCCCAACACCGTCTTCTTCCACTCGCTGCGGGAGAAGATCGACTACCTCATCGAGAACGAGTACTACGAGGCCGCGGTCATCGAGCAGTACGACTTCTCGTTCGTCGAGTCGCTCTCGGAGCAGGCCTTCGCCAAGAAGTTCCGGTTCCCGACCTTCCTGGGCGCCTTCAAGTACTACACCTCGTACACGCTGAAGACGTTCGACGGCAAGCGGTACCTGGAGCGCTTCGAGGATCGCGTGGTGATGGTCGCGCTGACCCTGGCCCGCGGCGACGAGGAGCTGGCCCGGAACCTGGTCGACGAGATCCTCGACGGCCGCTTCCAGCCCGCCACCCCCACCTTCCTCAACGCCGGCAAGGCGCAGCGCGGCGAGCTCGTCAGCTGCTTCCTGCTGCGCATCGAGGACAACATGGAGTCGATCGGGCGCTCCATCAACTCCGCGCTGCAGCTGTCCAAGCGCGGCGGCGGCGTGGCGCTGCTGCTGAGCAACCTGCGCGAGTACGGCGCACCGATCAAGCACATCGAGAACCAGTCCAGCGGCGTGATCCCGGTGATGAAGCTGCTCGAGGACTCCTTCTCCTACGCCAACCAGCTCGGTGCCCGGCAGGGCGCGGGGGCGGTGTACCTCAACGCCCACCACCCCGACATCCTGCGCTTCCTGGACACCAAGCGCGAGAACGCCGACGAGAAGATCCGCATCAAGACCCTCTCCCTCGGCGTGGTCATCCCCGACATCACCTTCGATCTCGCCAAGAAGAACGAGCCGATGTACCTGTTCTCCCCGTACGACGTGGAGCGCGAGTACGGCAAGCCGTTCGCCGAGGTGAACATCTCCGACACCTACCGCGAGATGGTCGACAACCCGCGCATCGCCAAGAAGAAGATCAAGGCGCGCGACTTCTTCCAGGTCCTGGCGGAGATCCAGTTCGAGTCCGGCTACCCGTACATCATGTTCGAGGACACCGTGAACCGGGCGAACCCGATCGCCGGCAAGGTCACCCACTCGAACCTGTGCTCCGAGATCCTGCAGGTCTCGACGCCGTCGACGATGAACACCGACCTCTCCTACGACGAGCTGGGCCGGGACATCTCCTGCAACCTGGGCTCGATGAACATCGCCAAGGCGATGGACTCCCCGGACTTCGCGCAGACCATCGCCACCGCGATCCGCGGCCTGACCGCGGTCTCGGACACCTCCGACATCGAGTCGGTGCCGACGATCGCCGAGGGCAACCGCAAGTCCCACGCGATCGGCCTGGGGCAGATGAACCTGCACGGCTACCTGGCGCGGGAGCGGATCTTCTACGGCTCCGACGAGGGCCTGGACTTCACCAACATGTACTTCTACTCGGTGACCTACCACGCCATCAAGGCGTCGATGGAGATCGCGAAGGAGCGCGGCGAGCGCTTCTACGACTTCGAGAACTCCACCTACGGCACCGGCGCGTACTTCGACAAGTACATCGACCGGGTCTGGGAGCCGAGGACCGAGAAGGTGCGCGGCCTGTTCGCGGACTCCTCCGCCCACCTGCCCACGCAGGAGGACTGGAAGCAGCTGCGCGACGACGTCGCCCGCTACGGCATGTACAACGCCTACCTGCAGGCGGTGCCGCCCACCGGCTCGATCTCGTACATCAACAACTCCACGAGCTCGATCCACCCGATCGCCTCGAAGATCGAGATCCGCAAGGAGGGGAAGATCGGGCGGGTGTACTACCCGGCCCCGTACCTGACCAACGACAACCTCGAGTACTACGAGGACGCGTACGAGATCGGCTACGAGAAGATCGTCGACACCTACGCCGAGGCCACCCAGCACGTGGACCAGGGCCTGTCGCTGACGCTGTTCTTCAAGGACACCGCCACCACGCGCGACATCAACAAGGCCCAGATCTACGCCTGGCGCAAGGGCATCAAGACCCTCTACTACATCCGCCTGCGGCAGATGGCCATCGAGGGCACCGAGGTCGAGGGCTGCGTGAGCTGCATGCTCTGAGCCCCGCTCAGCACGGGAGCCGGGGCCCGCACGAGGAGAGATCCTCGTGCGGGCCCCGGCTCCTTCGTCGTGCGGCGCGCTCGGCCGGCGACCGGCTCAGGCCCGACGGGCGCTGGGCCGCGTGCGGGCGTCCTGCTCGTCGGTGCGCAGGGCGGCGCTGAGGCTGAACAGCCCGGCGTAGAGCACGCCGGCGATCGGCCACACCACCCAGGTGACGTCCCAGTCGCCGGACAGGAAGCTCCAGCCCAGGTAGATCGCGGTCGCGACGGGCCAGTAGATCGCCGCGACCATCCGGACGGCCGGGTTGGGACTGGCCTCCGGGCCCTCCTCCTCGTCCTCCTCCTGCAGCAGCTCGCCGCTGGCGGAGTCCGACCAGCCGGCCCGCGTCATGATCGCGAGGCCGAGCGCGACCATCGCCAGGGTCAGGCTGACCCCGTACAGCGGGGAGAGGGAGTCCTCGCCCGCGAGGAGGGCGGAGAGCACCGTGGGCAGGGCGCACAGGATCCACAGCATGATCGCGATCGCGCCGGCGTAGGTCACCGTGCGACGGTGCTCGCGCCGGACCTCCTGGGCGTAGGCGCGCACCGGCGCGGTGAGGGTGAACTCGCCCTCGCTGATGTCCTCGTACTCGCTCAGCCGCGCATCGCGCGCCATCAGCAGCAGGACGCCGAGGGCGACCAGCACCAGCACCGCGGCGATGCCCGCCCCGAGCGCCCAGGCCGCCGGCTCGCCCTGCGGGAGCTCGGAGGTGGCGGCGATCAGCAGCAGCAGCGGCGCCGCGCAGAGCACGAACAGCGGCAGCGCGGTGGCCGGCAGCCACTGGGAGCGGCGGACGGCCTCGACGTAGGCGCGGGCGCGGTCGAGCGCGAGCGGGGGAGCGGCCGGGAGCGGGTCGACGCTCGGGGTGCGCCCCAGCTCGGTGTCGATGCCGAGCACCGGCGCGGCCTCCTCGAGGGTGCCGAACTCGGCGATCACCCGGCCGACGGCCTGGGACTCGGTGAGTCCGTCGTCGAGCAGGCCCTGCAGCTTGTCCTCCATCATGGCGCGCAGCTCCTGGCGCGCCGCGCGCAGGCGGGGGAGTCGGGGTACGGGGAGAAGAGGGTGTCGAGGTAGGAGTCGATGACGTTCACGATGCGTCCGTTCTTTCCGCGAAGTGGTCGACGAGCTCTCGGGTGCTGCGCCATTCGGCGCGTTTGCGGTCGAGCTGGTCGTGTCCGTCCGGTGTCAGCTGGTAGTAGGTGCGCGGCTTGCCCGTGGGGGAGAGGTCCTCGAAGCTGCGCAGGAGGCCCTGGGACTCCAGGCGCTTGACGGCGGTGTAGAGGGTGGTCTGCTTGATCGCGTACTCCCCGCGAGAGCGGTCGGTGATGGTCCTGGAGATCTCGTAGGCGTACGAGGGGTGGGGCTCGAGGATCGAGAGCAGGATCAGGTCGATATGGCCGCGGATGGCATCGGCTCCGATCATCGGCGGCCCCTGTTCCTTCGTCGGTGTCGTTCATGCACGCCTAACGTACTACGGCTGACGTAGTACGACAAGAATTTTCTCGGGCGGGACGATGGTCCCGGCCGGGCCGGGCCCGACGGCCTCCGCGACCACTATGGGTGGTGTCGGCGGCGTGTTGCGACCACTAGATGTTGTGGCCTGTCTCTAGCGTGGGCCTACCTGCGGACCGCTCCGCAGGTGCCCGGATCCCTCCGACCTCCCGTCTCCCTGGCCGCGGGGGAGCTCCGCGCAGCAGTCCCACCCGTTCCGAGAGGCAGACCATGACCACCCCATCCCGCCAGCAGCCCGCAGCGACCGGGCGCCGCGGACGCACCCTGATCGACCCCGTCTCCACCCTCACCGAGTACCTCGACCGCTCCGACTGGCGGGTCAACGCCAACGCCAACCAGGGGTACTCGGTCGGTGGGCTGATCCTGAACTCGGCCGGCAAGATGATCGCCACCTACTGGCTCGACGAGGTCTTCAGCGCGGAGGCGGGGCGCGCGCACCGCGAGGGCGACCTCCACATCCACGACCTCGACATGCTCACCGGGTACTGCGCCGGGTGGTCGCTGCGGCGGCTGCTCGAGGAGGGCTTCAACGGCGTCCCCGGGGCGATCGCCTCGCGGCCCCCGCGCCACTTCTCCTCGGCCTGCGGGCAGATCGTGAACTTCCTGGGGACGCTGCAGAACGAATGGGCCGGAGCCCAGGCCTTCAGCTCCTTCGACACCTGCATGGCGCCGTACGTGCGACGCGATGCGATGACCTACGAGCAGGTGCGCCAGTGCATGCAGGAGCTCATCTACGACCTCAACGTGCCCAGCCGGTGGGGGTCCCAGTGCCCCTTCACCAACCTCACCTTCGACTGGACCTGCCCCGAGGACCTGCGCGAGCAGCGGCCGATCGTCGGCGAGGAGCTCTGCGACTTCACCTACGGCGACCTCCAGGCCGAGATGGACCTGATCAACCGCGCCTACATCGACGTGATGGCCGAGGGGGACGCCGACGGCCGCGCCTTCACCTTCCCCATCCCCACCTACAACATCACCGAGGACTTCGACTGGGACGGGGAGAACACCCAGCGACTGTTCGCCATGACCGCGAAGTACGGGCTGCCCTACTTCCAGAACTTCCTGAACTCCGACCTCGACCCGGGCATGATCCGCTCGATGTGCTGCCGTCTGCAGCTGGACCTGCGGGAGCTGCTCAAGCGCGGCAACGGTCTGTTCGGCTCCGCCGAGCTCACCGGCTCCATCGGCGTGGTCACCGTGAACATGGCCCGGCTCGGGTACCTCTGGGCAGGCGACGAGCAGGCGCTGCTGGCCGAGCTGGACCGCCTGCTCGAGCTCGGCCGGGACACCCTGGAGCGGCGCCGCGCCACGGTGCAGGGCCTCATCGACGGCGGGCTGTACCCGTACACCCGCCGCTACCTGGGCCGCCTCGACAACCACTTCTCGACCCTCGGCGTGAACGGCATGAACGAGATGGTCCGCAACTTCACCCACGACCGGCACGACCTGCGGGACGAGGCGGGGCAGCGGCTGTGCCTGCGCATCCTCGACCACGTGCGCGAGCGGATGGTCGAGTTCCAGGAGGCCACCGGCACCCTGTTCAACCTCGAGGCGACCCCGGCCGAGGGCGCCACCTATCGCTTCGCGAAGGAGGACCGCGCCCGCTTCGCCGGCATCATCACCGCCGGGACCGCGCAGAACCCGTACTACACGAACTCCTCGCAGATCCCGGTCGGAACCACCGCGGATCCCTTCGAGGCCCTCGAGCTGCAGGAGGAGCTGCAGAGCCGGTACACCGGCGGGACCGTGCTGCACCTGTACATGGACGAGGCGATGAGCTCGGCCACCGCCTGCCGGGAGCTGGTGCGCCGGGCGCTGACCCGGTTCCGGCTGCCCTACCTCACCGTGACGCCGACGTTCTCCATCTGCCCCACCCACGGCTACCTCACCGGTGAGCACCTCGAGTGCGCACGGTGCGGGCAGGTCTGCGAGGTCTGGACCCGGGTGATGGGCTACTTCCGGCCGGTGAGCTCCTTCAACATCGGCAAGCAGGGCGAGCACGCCGAGCGCACCTTCTTCACCGAGCAGGCGGCAGGGCTCAGCCCGACCGTGATCCCCGCGCCCGCGACCGTGGCCGCGCCGTGACCGCCGCCGCGGGCGCCCCGGCAGCGGAGCTGCGGATCGCCGGACTGGTGCCGCTGTCCAGCGTCGACTGGCCCGATCACCTGGTGGCGACCGTCTTCTGCCAGGGCTGCCCGTGGCGCTGCACCTACTGCCACAACCCCGCGATCCTCGACCCGACGGCTCCCGGCGCCGTCCGGTGGACGCAGCTGGAGGCGCTCCTGAGCCGCCGTCGCGGCCTGCTGGACGGGGTGGTGTTCAGCGGCGGGGAGGCCACCTCCCAGCACGCCCTGGTGGCCGCGGCCCGGGCGGTGCGCGAAGCCGGGTTCGGCGTCGGACTGCACACCGGCGGCGCGTTCCCCGCGCGGCTGCGCACCCTGCTCGGTCTCGACGCCGCCGGCCGCTGCGTCGGGGATCCGCTGATCGACTGGGTCGGCTTCGACGTCAAGGCCGCTCCCGCCGGGTATGCGGCTCTGGTCGGCCGGGCCGGCGCCGCCGAGAGGGCGGAGCGGTCGCTGAGGATGCTGCTGGTCTCCGGCGTGGACCATGAGCTGCGGATGACCGTCACCCCCGCGCTCCAGGCGCAGGTGCCGGCCGTGCTGCGCCTGGTGAGCGAGGAGGGAGGGCGCTCGCTGGTGCTGCAGCGGGCGCGGGCCGACGGGACCGGGACCGCCTTCGCCGCACAGCTCGCGCAGGTCCCGGACTGGGCGGAGCGCTTCGAGAGCACGGCCGCCGCTGCCGAAAGGCTGGGCTCCGAGCTGGGCGTGCGCGTCACGGTGCGGCCGTGAGCGGGATCGGCCCCGCTCGTGCCCACGGCTCACGTCGCAGGGTGCGCGGCACCCCACGGGTGCGGCCGATCACCTAGCATCGCAGTGCACGGTCGGCCCGCCGACCATCTGCGGCTCGAGCGCACGCACGGGCGGGGCGATCACGACCGGCCGGGAGCCGTCGGGCGCAGCGGGCCACAGGACCGCCTCTCGTCCCCGATAGGAGCTCGTCATGGAAGACCTCGCCCTCAGCTGGGATCTCGGCACGGCGGGACTGCTGATACTGGCAGCCTCGTCCGTCGCCGTGCTCCTCATCCTCATCATGGCGTTCAAGGTGCACGCCTTCCTGGCGCTGATGATCACCAGCGTCGGCACCGCGCTCGCCGCCGGCATCCCGCCGAACCAGCTGCTGGACGCGCTCGCCTTCGGGTTCAACTCCACGCTCGGCAACGTGATGCTGCTGGTCGCGCTCGGCGCCATGCTCGGGCGCATGATCGAGACCTCCGGCGGCGCCAAGATCCTGGCCGACCGCATGATCGCGCTGGTGGGGGAGAAGCGGGCCAGCCTCGGGCTGTCCCTGGCCAGCCTGCTGATGGGCTTCCCGATCTTCTTCGACGCCGGGCTGGTGGTGATGATGCCGATCATCTACGCCGTCGCCCGGCGCGTGGGCGGCTCCTTCCTGGCCATCGCCCTGCCCGCCGCGGTCGCGTTCAGCGCGATGCACATCTTCGCCCCGCCGCACCCCGGCCCCGTGGCCGCCTCCACCATCGTCGGCGCGGACATCGGCCTGGTGATGATCGTCGGCCTCGTCTTCGCGGTCATCATCTGGGCGCTGGTGGGCGTGCTGCTGGCCCCCTGGCTGGGTCGCCGCTTCGACGTCGCGATCCCCACCCTGCTCGGCGGCGAGCAGGAGGAGACCGGCTTCGAGTCGAACCCCAAGGTGGGCACGATCATCGCCCTGCTCGGCCTGCCGCTGGTGCTGATCCTGCTCAACACCGGGCTCAACACCCTCGGCGCCACCCGTCCGGAGCCCGACGCGTTCCTGGACTCGGGCTGGGTCTCCAGCCTCCGCGTGGTCGGGGAGACCCCGATCGCGCTGCTGATCACGGTGATCGTGTCGATGTTCGTGCTCGGCTGGGGCGCCGGCAAGAAGGGCACCCTGATCGAGAAGATCACCGACTCCGCGCTCGGCCCGATCGCCTCGGTGGTGCTGATCACCGGCGCCGGCGGCATGTTCGGCGGCGTGCTGCGCGTGACCGGGATCGGCGATGCCGTGGCCGGCTCGCTGAACGACATCGGCCTGCCGGTGCTCGTCGCCGCCTTCCTCGTCGCCCAGATCGTGCGCCTCGCGCAGGGCTCCGCCACGGTAGCCCTGACCACCGCGGCCTCGCTGATGGTCGGCGTGATCGCCGCGAGCGACTTCAGCCCGCTGCAGGTGGTGGCCATCGTGATGGCCATGTCGGCCGGATCGGTGGGCTTCTCCCACGTCAACGACTCCGGCTTCTGGCTGGTCAGCCGGTTCTTCGGGATGGACATGAAGCAGACCCTCGGCACCTGGACCCTGCTCCAGGGCGCGATGGCGATCGTCGGCTTCGTGCTGTCCTACCTCCTGTTCGGCCTGGCCTCGGTCATCGGCTGAGAGAGGTCCGCCCCGCGGGGCGGACCGCATGAGCGAGAGGGTCCCCGTCGGCGACGACGGGGACCCTCGCATCGGTTCGGGCCCGTCAGGGGCGGGCCGCGCCCGCGGGCCGGTCGTGCCGGCCGTAGGTGAGGCGCCGCAGCAGCCGCTCGGCCGGGCCGCGCATCCCCCGCGCGTCCATCCAGGCGGCGATCGGCAGCGAGAGCAGCCACACCCCGAACGCGATCCCGACGGCCGAGGCGGTGCTCAGCTGCGGCGCCAGGCCCAGGCCCCAGCTCGCCATCAGCGGGGCCAGCAGCAGGGACTGGAACAGGTAGAAGGTCAGGGAGCGCTGACCGACGGCGGCCAGGGCCCGCGCCACGCCCTGCGGCGCGGCGGCGGGGGCGGGGACCGGACTCGCGGCGGGCTCGCCGTAGGCCCGCTCCGCGGGGGAGAGCGCGGCGTGGGCCGCGGCCTGCTGGGCGCGCAGCGCCCGACGCTCGGCCCGTCCGGTCGTCGCCGCCGGCGCCTCGGCCGCGACCTCCCGCCGCTCGAGCCGCACGGCCAGCAGCCCGAAGGCTGCCGCGTAGCCGACTCCGCAGCACATGCCGCCGACGGCGTTCACGCCGGCGAAGGCCCAGCCCAGCGTCTCCGGCAGGGGGAGTGCCCCGGCGATCAGCAGGGCATCCGGCAGCCCTCCGAGCCAGCCGATCGCGATCCCGCCGACCGCGATCCTGCGCAGCAGCCGGGTGTGCCGCCACGGCTCGTCCAGCAGTCGGCCCCGGGCCGCGATCCAGCCCAGCAGGATCGGCAGCGGGGCCGCCGTCAGGGCCGCCGGCACGCTGCTGACGATCCACATCCCGGTCCTGGTGAGCACCGAGATCAGGTAGGGCTGGGCGTACGCCATGTCGCGCACCCAGTCGGGGGCGACGGGCGAGGCCCCGGCCGCCGTCGTGGCCAGCACCTCCGGCGGGGCGAAGAGCAGCAGCACCATCGCGCTGACCAGGCTGAGCAGGGCGAAGAGCGTCAGCAGCCCGCCGAGCACGCCGGCCCAGATGATCAGGGTGCGGGTGCGTCGGCCGAAGAAGATCCAGACCAGCAGCAGCCCGGCGATCGCGTACGCCCCCAGGATGTCGCCGTAGAAGAGCAGGGCAGCGTGCAGGAAGCCGAGCAGCAGCATCGCCCAGTGGCGTCGGCGCAGCATGATCCTCACGACGCGCGGCTCCATCCCGCGGTCGATGCGGGAGCGGTAGAACTGCACCATGCCGTAGCCGAACAGGAAGGCGAACAGCGGCATCGCCCGGTGATCCACCGCGATCGTCATCACCACCTGCACCACGGTGTCGGCGGGGCCCCGGGCGGGGACGTGCGGGGTCATGCCCACCGCGCCTTCATGGCCCCACAGGAACCAGCAGACGTTCGCGATGGCGATCAGCGCGAGCATGAGGCCGCGGGCGATGTCCGGGGCGAGGGAACGCTGGGGACGGGCGGCCCGGGCGGTCGCCGAGAGGGGAGAGAGCGGGGCTGCGGCCGAGGCGGTCACGTCGGGGCCTTTCACGGAAGCGGTGCACGAGCCGGGCCGGACCGGTGCGGGCCTGCCGGGTGAATGCTCTGAAACTAGCAACGGTGCTGGTCATAGTCATGCGACCAAAGTCGGGCAGGTGTCATCGGTCGTCCATGGTCCGCGTCTCGGTCCGCACCACCCCGCTCCGCCGATTTCGCAAGGTGGCCCTTCCCACCGCCCCCCGGGGCCGTCGGACCCTCCCTTGTGGGCCCCCTCTGCCTAGACTGGCGAGGACTTACCCCCCTAGTTTTTGCGACAGTGAGGCTGCGGTGAACGACCACCTGAAGACGACGGTCCAGGCGATCAACTGGAACCGGATCCCGGATCCGAAGGACCAGGAGGTCTGGGACCGACTGACCGGGAACTTCTGGCTGCCGGAGAAGGTTCCGCTGTCCAACGACGTGCAGTCCTGGAGCCGCCTGCCCGAGCACGAGCAGACCCTGGTGATGCGCGTCTTCACCGGCCTGACGCTGCTGGACACGGTGCAGGGCACCGTGGGCGCGGTCTCGCTGATCCCCGACGCGATCACCCCCCACGAGGAGGCGGTGTACACGAACATCGCGTTCATGGAGTCCGTGCACGCGAAGTCCTACTCCCAGATCTTCTCGACGCTGGCCAACACCAAGCAGATCGACGAGGCCTTCCGCTGGAGCGAGTTCAACGAGCCGCTGCAGAAGAAGGCGAACATCGTCATGGGCTACTACGCGGGCGACGACCCGGAGAAGCGCAAGGTCGCCTCGACGCTGCTCGAGTCGTTCCTGTTCTACTCCGGCTTCTACCTGCCGATGCACTACTCCAGCCGCGGCGAGCTCACCAACACCGCCGACATCATCCGGCTGATCATCCGGGACGAGGCCGTCCACGGCTACTACATCGGCTACAAGTTCCAGAAGGCCGTGGAGAAGGCGTCCCCGCAGCGCCAGGCCGAGCTCAAGGACTACACCTTCTCGCTGCTCATGGAGCTGTACGACAACGAGGAGGAGTACACCGAGGATCTCTACGACCCGGTGGGCTGGACCGAGGAGGTCAAGACCTTCCTGCGGTACAACGCCAACAAGGCGCTGATGAACCTCGGCTACGAGGGTCTCTTCCCGCAGGAGAGCACCGAGGTCAACCCCGCGATCCTGGCCTCGCTGTCCCCCAACGCCGACGAGAACCACGACTTCTTCTCCGGCTCGGGCTCGAGCTACGTGATGGGCAAGGCCGTCGAGACCGAGGACGACGACTGGGACTTCTGATCCCCGCACACTCCACGACGGGCCGGGCGATCACGCCCGGCCCGTCGTCGTCCGCCCCACCGCTCAGCGGCGGAGCCGCGCCATGACCTCAGCCCGCCCCGGCCTCGTGCAGCTGCACCGAGCCCAGGACGACGCCGATGCGGTCCTCCGCGGCCGCGTCGCGGCGCTGCTGGGCACCGAGCCGGCCGACGTGCTGGTGGGACGCTCCTGCGGTCGCTGCGGCTCCTCCGACCACGGCCGCCCGTGGGCGCGGGGCCGGGGCCGACGGGACGAGGTCGCGGTGAGCCTGTCCCGCTGCGGGCAGCACCTGATGACCGCGGTGAGCGCGGAGGGCGCGGTCGGCGTGGACCTCGAGGAGGTGGCCGCCGTCACCCTGCTCGGGGATCACGCGCTGGTGCTGCATCCGAGCGAGGCGGCGCCCGGGCGGAGTCTCGAGCCGACCGAGCTGGCCGCGATGTGGGCGCGCAAGGAGGCGATCCTCAAGGCGCTCGGCGTCGGGCTGGCCACCCCGATGGCCACGATCCGGGTGGCGGACTTCGACGTGGTGGACCTGCCGGCGCCGCCCGGTCACGTGGCCGCGGTCGCGATGCTCTGAGACCGGGGCGCGGAGGGGCCGCCGGCCGCCGTCGAGGGCTGCGAGGTCGGGGGAGCGGGACGGGCCACGCGCTGCCTGGTGGGCCGGCAGCCTCGCCCCGTCACCCCACTGCGCAGCGCTGGATCCCGGGGCGCCCCCGGGATCCAACCCCCGCAACCCCCGCTCTCAGCTCTCCCGGCCCGGGCACGGGGGCAGCTCGGTGCCGTGCAGCCAGCGGTCGAACAGGTCGCGCAGGTCCTCCCCGGCCACCTGGCCGGCGTGCTCGACGAACATCTCACTGGTGACGCTGCAACCGCGATGCTCCTGCAGCCAGCTCCGCACGAGCTCGAAGAACTTCTCGTCCCCGACCCGCAGGCGCAGGGCGTGCACGGTCAACGCGCCCCGCTTGTAGACCCGGTCGTCGAACATCAGCGCCGGGCCGGGATCGGAGAGCTGCAGGTCGTCCTGCGGCAGGCGGGACTGCAGGTCGTGGTGGCGCTCGACCTCGGCCTGGACGCTCGAGAGGCCGTCCTCCTCGGCCCAGAGCCACTCGCAGTAGCAGGCGAAGCCCTCGTGGAGCCAGATGTCCCGCCAGCGCTGCAGGGTCACCGAGTTCCCGAACCACTGGTGGGAGAGCTCGTGGGCGATCAGCCGCACCGACTCCCAGTCGGTGTCGAGGAAGTTGCGGCCGAAGGTCGACAGCCCCTGGGCCTCGAGCGGGATCTCCAGGTCGTCGTCGGTGATCACCGCGGTGTAGGAGTCGAAGGGGTAGTCGCCGAACAGCCGGCTGAAGAAGG
Source organism: Brachybacterium sp. UNK5269 (assembly GCF_049266655.1). Classification (GTDB taxonomy): domain Bacteria; phylum Actinomycetota; class Actinomycetes; order Actinomycetales; family Dermabacteraceae; genus Brachybacterium. Next base: position 2,891,415 of record NZ_CP184883.1, on the reverse strand, counting down.
CGAGCATCTCCGGCTGGCGCCCGAAGGTCGCCGCGAGCACCGTGTCGTCGCGGCGCGAGGGGGCCAGGGTCCGCACCGGCACCGGCGCGCCGGTCTGCTCGATGGCGTCGTAGCGGCCGATCTGGACGGTCGCGAGGTAGCTCGCCATCGGCGCGGTCTGGGTGAACGACCAGGTGACGGCGTTCCCGCTGCGGCGGGTGCCCTGCAGCTCCCCCGAGGCGGCGACGGTGTACCCCGGCGGGGCGGAGATGCGGAGCGCATAGGTGGCCTTGTTGTCCGGGCGGTCGTTGCAGGGGAACCAGGACGGTGCGCCGTGCGGCTGCGCGGCGACGATGGCGCCGTCCTCGAGCTCCTCCCAGCCGGCCGCGTCCAGGACCCGCGAGGGCACCGGGCGGGGCTTGCCGGAGTACTTCACCCGCACCGTGAGGTCCTGGCCGGGGCGCGCCGGATGCTTGAGGGTCAACCGGTCGCGCAGGTGGGTGAACCTGACCGGCCTGCCCTGCACGAACACCTTCTGCGGGTGCAGTCCGTAGAGGTCCAGCTGCAGGGTGTCGGTCTCGGCCAGTGGCCGGCAGGTCAGGGTGGCGTCGCCGTCCAGCCGGTTGCCGTCGACCTTGTAGGCCAGGGTGAGGTCGTAGTGGAGGACGTCGAAGCCGGGGTCCCCGTGGCGGGGCACGTAGGGGTCCGTCCCGCTGCGCAGGGCGGAGGCGAGGGCAGTGCTCATGCCTCATCCTCCCAGGGGCCGATGGGGTTGCCGGTCCAGCGGGTGCCGGCCGGGACCCGTTCGCCGCGCATGACCAGGGACACGGGGCCGACGGTGGCGTGGTGGTCGATGGACGCGGCCGGCAGGATCACGCTGCCGGGGCCCAGCGTCGCTCCGGCGCCGAGGACCACCGTGTCCATGCTCAGGACCCGGTCGTGGAACAGGTGGGTCTGCACCACGGTGCCGCGGTTGACGGTCGCCCCCGCGCCGAGCGAGACCAGGTCCGCCTCGGGCAGCCAGATCGACTCGCACCAGACGCCCGGCCCGATCCTCACCCCCATCAGGCGCAACCAGAGGTTCAGGGCCACGGTGCCGGTGGCCGGGGTCGCGAACCAGGGGCCCGCGAGCACCTCGGTGAAGGTGTCGGCCAGCTCGTCGCGCCAGACGAACGGGGTGAACAGGGCGTGCTCGCCGGGGCGGTGGCGGCCGACGATCAGCCACTTCGCGGCCACGGTGATCAGCGCGGCGAGGACGCCGGCGCCGAGCAGCACCGCGCCGCCCAGGAGCGCCGCCAGCAGGACGCCCCACCGCTCCACGGCCAGCAGGGCGTACAGGACCAGACCCACGCCGACCGGGAGCAGCAGGGAGATCAGCAGCGGGAGCAGGCGGCAGGTCTCCACGAGTCCGCGCTGGATCAGCAGGCGCCGCGGCGGATCGTAGGTGCGGCTGGAGTCCTGCTGGTCCTCGGTGCGGCGCAGCCGGCGCGGCGGGCTGCCGATCCAGGAGGTGCCGGCCTTGGCGGCCGTGCGCCGCGGGGCGGCGGAGAGCACGGCGACCAGGGACTGCTTGGGGACCTTGCGGCCGGGGGCGAGCATCCCGGAGTTGCCCACGAAGGCGCGCTTGCCGATCTTGACCCGCTCGACGCGGATCCAGCCGCCGCCGAGCTCGTAGGGACCGATCAGGGTGTCGTCGGCGAGGAAGGCGCGGTCGCCCACCTGCACCAGGCTCGGGATCAGCAGCACCGTGGAGATCTCCACGCTCCGCCCCACCCGCGCGCCGAGCAGACGCAGCCAGAGAGGGGTCAGGGCGCCCGCGTACACCGGGAACAGCCAGGTGCGGGCCTCGTCGAGCAGCCGCAGCGTGGCCCAGATCGAGACCCCGGCGGCGGAGCGGATGGGGTGCGGGCCGGGCCGGATCGCGAGGGCGAGCAGCCGGGTCAGCATCACCACCAGCACCATCAGCGCGCCGACGTGCACGAGCGCCGCGAGCGGCAGCCAGGGCAGCGCCGCGCGGACGGCCTGGCCGAAGGTCTCGGTGCCCCGAAGTACGGGGAACAGCACCGCGGCGCCCGTCAGCAGCGAGGCGGCCGGCAGGGCGGCGATCACGAAGGACAGCAGCCAGTAGGCCGGCAGCCACAGCGGCTTGCGGGGCGGGGCGTCGGGGGACCAGGGGCCGCGGGCGATGCCCTGAGGCTCGGCGGGGGAGCCGGACCAGACCTCGCCGGCGGGGACCGTTCCCAGCACCGCGGAGCCGGGGGCGATCTCGGCCCCGCGACCGATCGCGGCGCCGGGGCCGAGGGTGCTGCGGGCACCGATCCGGGCCTGCTTGCCGATGCGGATCCCTCCGATCCGCACCTGGTCGCCGTCGATCCAGTGCCCGGCGAGATCGACCTCCACCTCGACCGAGGCGCCGCTGCCCACCTCGAGCATCCCGGTGACCGGCGGCAGGGTGTGCAGGTCGACGTCGCGGCCGATGCTCGCCCCGAGCAGCCGGGCGTAGTACGTGAACCAGGGCGCACCGGCGATGCCGGTCGCGGCGAGCTCGTCCTGGATCTTCTCGGCGAGCCAGAGCCGCAGGTGGACGCGGCCGCCGCGCGGATAGCTGCCGGGGCCCACCCCGCGCAGCAGCAGGCGGGCCAGGGCCGCGGCCAGCGTCATCCGTCCGGGCGGCAGCAGCAGCACGAGGGCCAGAGGCAGGAGCAGCCACAGCGGGACGCTCACCGGCCAGGCCAGCGAGGTGAGCGCGGCGGACAGGGTGGAGGCGAGCATCAGCCAGGTGATCCAGCGCAGCGCTGCCAGTCCGCGCAGTGGCAGCAGCGCGAGCAGCTGGGCGAGCTGGGTGCGGCGGCGCACCGGGGAGACCCGGTGGTCGCTCGCGGTGGTGGCCGCGGCCATGGAGTCCAGGTGCGCGGCGAGGGCCGCGATGCGCGAGTGGGTGTAGACGTCGCCGACGGTGACCTGCGGATAGCTCTCCCGCAGCCGGCTGACGACCTGGGCGGCCGTCAGGGAGCCGCCGCCGAGGTCGAAGAAGTCGTCCTTGGGGGAGGTGGCCTGGGCGCCGAGCACCTCGGCCCAGATCTCCGCGATCCAGGCGCGGGTGCCGGACAGGCCCCTCGCCGGGGCGTCCGACGCGGGCAGCGGCCAGGGGAGGGCGTCGCGGTCGACCTTGCCGGAGGTGCGGGTCGGCAGCTCGTCCAGCACGGCCAGGCGGGGCACCTGCGCGGCCGGCATGCGCTCGCGCAGCAGGGCCATCGCGGCGTCGGCGTCGTAGGTGTCCTCGACGGTGAGGTAGCCGACCAGCAGCGTGTTGCCGGATCGGGTCGAGCGCACGGCGGCGGCCGCGGAGACGACGCCGGGCAGGCGCAGCATCTGGTCGTCGATCTCGCCGAGCTCGATGCGGCGACCGCCGAGCTTGATCTGGTCGTCGGCGCGGCCGGCGAACAGCAGTCCGGCCGGGTCGTTCACGACGATGTCGCCGGAGCGGTAGGCGCGGTCCCAGCCCAGGCCGGGCATCGGACCGTACTTCTCGGCGTCCTTGGCCGGGTCGAGGTAGCGGGCCAGCCCCACCCCGCCGATGATCAGCTCGCCGGACCCGCCCGCGGCGACCGGGCGGCCCTGCGCGTCGACGACCGCCAGGTCCCAGCCGTCCAGCGGCAGTCCGATCCGCACAGGAGCGGTGCCGTCGAGGATCGCGCCGCAGGCCACGACCGTGGCCTCGGTGGGGCCGTAGGTGTTCCAGACCTCCCGGCCCGGTGCCTGGAGGCGGGCGGCGAGCTCGGGCGGGCAGGCCTCGCCGCCCATGATCAGCAGCCGCACGTCGCTCAGCGCCCGGTCGGGCCACAGCGCCACCAGGGTGGGCACGGTGGAGACGATGGTGATGCGATTGGCCTGCAGCCAGGGGCCGACGTCCACCCCGGAGCGCACCAGTGAGCGCGGCGCGGGCACCAGGCAGGCGCCGTAGGCCCACGCCAGCCACATCTCCTCGCAGCTCGCGTCGAAGGCGACGGACAGGCCGGCCATCACCCGGTCCCCGGGACCGATCGGCGCCGCCTGCAGGAACATCCGCGACTCGGCCTCCACGAAGGCGGCCGCGCTGCGGTGGGTGACGGCGACGCCCTTGGGCGTCCCGGTGGAGCCGGAGGTGAAGATGACCCAGGCGTCGTCGCCGGGCTCGACCGGCCGCTGCGGGGTGGGCGCGGCGGTGCGGCCGCCCGGGGTGGGGGTGATGACCAGGTCGTTGCCGATCACGACGCGGGCGGCGGACTCCTCGAAGACCACCCGGGCGCGCTCGTCGGGGTCGTCGGCGTCGACCGGGACGTAGGCGGCGCCGGCCAGCAGGATGCCGAGGATCGCGACGTAGAGGTCGGTGGTGCCGGACTTGACCCGCACCCCGACCTTGTCGCCGGGGCCGACGCCGACGTCGGCCAGACGAGCGGCGAGCTCGGTCGCGGCCTCGTCGAGCTCCGTGTACGTCAGGGCCCCCAGGCCGCTGTCCACCGCGAGGGCGTCCCCGCACTCGACGACGGTGCGCCGGAAGATGGCCACCAGGGTGGACGGGGACGGGGCCCGGTCGCCGGCGAGCAGCTCGGGCAGGAGGGAGTCGGGCGTGGTCACTCTGGGATTGTCTCCCATCGAGGCGACAGGACACGGGGTCGGCGTCGGAAAAGCGATGGCCGCTGCGTCCTCTGCCCCCCAGGCCGGTCGCGACACGAGCCGCCGGGGCACGGGGCACGGGGCACGGGCAGGGCGGAGGCCGGCCTCCGGGGCGCGGGGCGGGGAGGGGCGCGGGGCTCGGCAAGCGGGGGGGCGCCGGGCGGCCAGCGGGGGACGAGTCCGGCGGATCCCCGCCCCGGCTCATGTCACAAACCGTACGGTAGTGTCTCTGACCTGCGGTTTCGTCGCCGCCCTGACAGGGCAGGCCCCGATGCCCCACACTGGATGAGCACGATCCCTTCCCCCAAGCGAAAAGGACGGCTGACTATGGGCCTCATCGGACTCATCATCTCCTGGATCATCATCGGCGCGATCGTCGGTCTCATCGCCCGCGCGATCATGCCCGGCAAGCAGGCCATGGGCCTGGGCATGACCATCGTCCTCGGCGTGGTCGGCGCGATCGTCGGCGGCCTGATCGGCAGCCTCTTCGGTGAGGGCGGCGTCAGCAGCCTGCTCGAGAACCCGTGGAGCCTCTGGACCATCCTGCTCTCGGTCATCGGCGCCATCATCGTCATGGCCATCTACGGCCTGGCCACCAAGAACCGCGTCTGACCTCAGCACAGCGGCAGCCGCCTCGCGGCTTCCCACGACGGCGCCGTCCCGGATCTCCGGGGCGGCGCCGTCGTCGTGCGCGGAGCGTGCTCCCGCCCCCCTGGCCCTTCGGGAGGCGGTCGGCCAGACTGGGGCCATGACCACCATGCTGCCTCTGATCACCGCGGATCTGGCGCGTGCGGCCCGGGCCCTGGCGCAGGTGTCCCTGGCCGACGTCGCCGCCCGCGCCGAGCTCGACGTGGAGCGCCTGCGCCGCTTCGAACGGGGCCGGCGGGGCATCGGCGCCGCCGAGAGCCGCCGACTGCGCGTGGCGCTGGAGGAGTTCGGCGTCGAGTTCCTGCCCGAGACGGACGTCTCCGGGTACGGCGTGCGCCAGAAGTTCACCAGCCGCAAGGTGAAGCGTCTCGAGACCTGGGAGAACGAGGGCGGGCCCGCCTACGAGGACGTCATCTGACCCTCCGGGCCGAAGGCCGCAGGATTATCGCTCAGCGCGGGACGTCGGCCGTGCGGCGCCCCACCGCATGCACCTCGACGCGGCCCGAGGACCACCGCGCCGTGTCCTCCGTCAGGGAGGCGAGGTCGGCGGGGTCGACCAGCACCGTCAACAGTGCCCGTCGGGTCGAGTACTGCGTGGGCTCCACCTGGGCGCCGTGGGAACCGGCCCAGATCCGCACCGCGTTCTCGGCGCTGCCGACGTCGGCCGGGGAGACCTCGATCTGCGCGACCACCAGCTCGGTGCGGCGCAGCAGCGTCGCGGCGGCGACCGCCTGCTCGATGCCCGCGGTGTACGCGCGGATCAGTCCGCCCGCACCGAGCTTGGTGCCGCCGAAGTAGCGGATCACGATCGCGAAGGTGTCCACCAGCTGAGCCTGCAGCAGCGCCTGCAGCATCGGCATCCCGGCGGTCCCGGCCGGTTCGCCGTCGTCGTTGGAGCGGTGCACGAGCGCCCGCTGGGCCGTCTCGGCCAGGACCAGCGCGGTGCAGTGGTGACGGGCGTCGGGGTGCTCGGCGCGCGCGGCGCGCAGCAGCCCGTCCGCCTGCTCGACCGACTCGACCCGGTGCAGCCGGGTGAGGAACCGCGAGCGCTTCTCGACCAGCTCGGTCTCGACGTCGGCGGCCAGGACCAGGGGAGCGGACATGCGGGGCAGTCTAGGCGGAGGTGCAGGCCGGAACCCCCTACCGCTACCCTGACCTCATCGCATGCCCGTTCTCCCTGCTCAGGAGGTCCCCGTGTCCGCTTCCCAGCCGTCGTCGGCGCCGCAGAACCCGCTCTCGCCGCAGGGTGCCTTCCCGGCCGGGGCGGGCGCTCCGGCGCCGGGCCCCGCGCCGTCCAAGGCTCCCAAGCTCCTGATCATCATCGGCTCGGTGATCCTGGCGCTCAGCGTCATCGTCGGGGTCGTGCTCGCGGTGGTGGGGATCGGCGGGGTGGCCGGCAGCGCCGATGACCTCGAGCAGTTCCCCTCCGGCGCGGGCACCGTCGTCGCGGAGGAGGGGGACTCCCTGCAGATCTACGTCCCGGAGGGCTTCCCGCCGCCGACCTGCGACGTGATGGGCCCGGCGGTGGGGGAGGGCACCGGCCAGTCCAGCACGACGACCGCCGGCGGCACCACCTGGGTGTCGGTCCACTCCTTCACCGCGGAGGCGGCCGGCGAGTACAGCATCGACTGCGGCGGCCTCCCCATCGCCGTCGGCCCGCCGGTCTCGATCCTCGGCATCTTCGCCGGCATCGGCGGCATCCTGCTGGCCCTGGGCGGCGGATTCCTCGGGTTCGTGCTGCTCGCCCTCGGCGTGATCCTGCTGCTGGTCCGCCGCAGCAAGGCCTGACCCGCACCCGGATGAGCACGGGGCCCGGCAGGACGCTCGTCCGGCCGGGCCCCGATCGCTGCGGGACGGGAGCGCTCAGGCGTCCTCGGTCACCAGCGGGTAGACGCCGTTCTCGTCGTGGACCTCGCGGCCGGTCACCGGCGGGTTGAACACGCACACGCAGCGGATCTCGGTGCGGGGCCGCACGATGTGCTGGTCGTGGTCGTTGAGCAGGTAGAGGGTGCCCGGGGCGAGTTCGTGCTTCTCGCCGGTGGCGAGGTCCTCGATCTCGCCCTCGCCGTGGGTGATGAACACGGCCTCGATGTGGTTGGCGTACCAGAACCTGCTCTCGGTCCCGGCGTACAGCGTGGTCTCGTGGACGGAGAAGCCGACGCCCTCCTTGGCCAGGATGATGCGCTTGCTGCGCCAGTTCTCGGTCTTGATGTCGGCGTCAGTGTCGGTGACGTCGTCGAGGGTGCGGACGAGCATGGGTGGATCCTTCCGGTAGGGGTGGTGGTGCGGGGGAGCGGGGTGCTCAGGCGCTCAGGGCCTCGGCGACGGTCTGGTCGATGATGTCCAGGCCCCGCGTCAGCTGGTCCTCGGGGATGGTGAGGGCCGGCAGCAGCTTGACGACCTCGTCGGAGGGGCCGGAGGTCTCCACCAGCAGTCCCTCCTCGAAGGCGCGGGCGGTGACCGCGCCGGCCAGCTCGCCGCTGGGCATCTGCAGGCCGCGCGCCAGACCGCGGCCCTTGACCACCAGCTCGTGCTCGGCGAAGCGCGCGGCCAGCTGGTTGAAGCGGCCCTCCACGTAGGCGCCCTTGGCGAGGGTGGACTGCTCGAGCGCGTCGTCGCTCCAGAACAGCTCGAACGCCCGGGTGGCGCTCGCGAAGGCGGGACCGAAGCCGCGGAAGGTGCCGTTGTGCTCGCCGGGCTCCCAGATGTCGAGCTCGGGCTTCAGCAGCGTCAGCGCCATCGGCAGGCCGTAGCCGCTGATCGACTTCGAGAGCGTCACCATGTCCGGCACGATGCCGGCCTCCTCGAAGCTGAAGAACTTCCCGGTGCGGCCGCAGCCCATCTGGATGTCGTCGACGATCAACAGGATCTCGTGCTCGGCGCACAGCGCGGCGAGGCCGCGCAGCCACTCGGCACGCGCGGCGTTGATGCCGCCCTCTCCCTGCACGGTCTCCACGATCACCGCGGCGGGCTTGTTCAGGCCGCTGCCGCCGTCGGTGAGCAGGGCCTCGAGGTACATGAAGTCGGGCACGACCTGGCCGAAGTAGTCGTCGTACGGCATCGGGGTGGCGTGGACCAGGGGGATGCCCGCGCCGCCGCGCTTCATCGAGTTGCCGGTGACGGAGAGGGCGCCGAGGGTCATGCCGTGGAAGCCGTTGGTGAAGCTGACCACCGACTCGCGCCCGGTGACCTTGCGGGCCAGCTTCAGCGCGGCCTCGACCGCGTTGGCGCCGCCCGGGCCGGGGAAGGCGACCTTGTAGTCCAGGCCCCGGGGCTGCAGGATCCGCTCGTCGAAGGACTGCAGGAACTCGCGGCGCACGTCGGTGAACATGTCCAGGCCGTGCACCACGCGGTCCTCGAGGAAGTGGTCGACGACGGCCTGCTTCAGCTCGGGGTGGTTGTGGCCGTAGTTCAGGGTGCCGGCGCCGGCGAAGAAGTCCAGGTACTCGCGGCCGTCCTCGGCGGTCAGGATCGAGCCCTTCGCATGGGTGAACACGGCGGGCCAGCTGCGCGAGTAGCTGCGGACCTGCGACTCGAGCTCGACCGGGTCGCGGCGCTCGGTGGTGGTGGTCTTCTCGATCGGTGCGGTCATGGTCATGAGATCTCCCTGGGGTGGTGTGCGATGGGTTCGGTCAGCGGCCTGCGGGCGCGCGGAAGCGCCCGCCACGGGATGCCGCGGCGGTGCGGCTGCGATCAGCCGGCGGCGCGGAGGTCGCCGATGAGGTGGAGCTGCTCGGCCTGGTGGCCGGGATCGGGGAAGTCGCCCTGCTCGAACAGCGGCTCGATGCGGTGGGCGGCGCCGTGGCGCGCGGCGAAGGCGGCGAACAGGCGCTGGGAGGCGAGGTTGTCCTCGGTGATGGTGGACTCGAGCATCCGCACCTGCGGCAGGTCCGCCACCAGCGCGTCGAGCAGGCGAGCGGCAATGCGCCGTCCGCGCTGGGACTCGTCCACGGCGATCTGCCAGACGAAGAGGCGGTCGGGGGCATCGGGGCGGCGGTAGCCGAGCACGAAGCCGACGGCCTCGCCGTCCTGCACCGCGAGGCGCGAGGTGGCGGCGAAGTCCCGGGCCAGCAGCAGATACGCGTACGAGGTGTTCAGGTCCAGGGTCCCGCTGTCGCGGGCGATGCGCCACATGGCGGCGCCGTCGCGGTGGACGGGAATGCGGATCTCGAGCCCGTCATCGGCGCTGCCGACGGGGGCCGACGACGGGGAAACGGTGGAGCGGCGGTTCTCGGACAGGGTCGTCAACGGTGCCATCACAAGGCCCAACGCTAACGAGAACCGCGACGACGAGGGAGCCCCAGCCGAGTGGTCGGGCCCGTTCCTCGGTGTGTCGTGACCGGATTGTGATCGTCGGGCATCCGACGAGCAGATTGTCGGACAACCCCGCCTCATGTGTGACGACCTGCGGCGATGCACGCCACGAACGGCGCTCTCTGCCGCCACAGGAAGGCTGATCATGGGGTACGTCACATCGAGGCGAGTCAGGCCACGAAGTCGCGCACACGGGCGGGAGGCCCTAGGGTGCCCCGCCGAACGACCGGATCGAACGCCGGTCGAGCCCGCAGTCGTTACCGTCGTGCCCATGAACCCCCTCGAAACATTGAACGAGTTCCTCGGAAACGCGGAGGGCTGGCTCTGGACGTGGGCCGGGATGCCGGTGGTCGTGGTCCTCGGTCTCTACTTCACGATCCGCTCCGGCGCCGTGCAGTTCCGGATGATCCCCGCAATGCTCGGCGCCCTCACCCAGCGGGCCCAGCGCGAGGAGGTTCGCGGCGGCGGAGACGCCGGCGAGCGCACGAAGTCCCTCAGTGCCTTCCAGGCGTTCTCCATCTCCGCCGCGGCCCGCGTGGGCACCGGCAACATCTCCGGCGTCGCCGGTGCGATCTTCCTGGGTGGGCCCGGGGCGGTGCTGTGGATGTGGGTGATGTGCCTGCTCACCAGCGCCGCCAGCTTCGTCGAGTCGACCCTCGCGCAGCTGTGGAAAACCCGTGCGGCCGATACCTACAAGGGCGGCCCCGCCTTCTACATCCAGCGTGGCCTGGGCAGCCGGAAGTTCGGGGTGTTCTTCGCGATCCTGTTCATCTTCTGCTTCGCCTTCGCCTTCACCTCGCTGCAGGCCAACACCATCGTGGACGCCGTGACCAACGCCGTCGCCGTCTACACGGATCCCGAGGGCCTGGCCTGGCTGCCGATCGCCCTCGGCGTGCTGCTGGCCGTGCTCACCGCCGGCGTCGTCTTCGGCGGCATGCGCCGCGTGGCCACGGTCGCCCAGAACATGGTCCCGATCATGGCGGCGATCTACCTGCTGCTGGGCATCGTCATCGTCGGCATGAATCTCGGCGAGCTGCCCCGCGTGCTCTCCCAGATCGTCACCGAGGCGTTCACCCCGCAGGCTGCGATCGGTGGCGGCATCGGCGCCGCGATCGTCAACGGCGTCCAGCGCGGCATGCTCTCCAACGAGGCCGGCATGGGCTCGGTCCCCAACGTCGCCGCCACCGCCTCGGTGAGCCACCCCGTCAAGCAGGGCATGGTCCAGACCCTCGGGGTCTACTTCGACACCCTGCTGATCTGCTCGATCACCGCCTTCATCGTGCTGGTCTCCTTCCCCGACGTCTCCGCCGGCGGCGAGGGCCTGGTGATGGTGCAGGAGTCGCTGTCCGCGAACCTCGGCGGCTGGTCCGCGATCCTGCTCGCGGCGATCATGTTCCTGCTCGCTTTCACCTCGGTGCTCGGCAACTTCTCCTACGGCGAGGCGAACATGCACTTCCTCACCGACAAGCGCGGCTGGCACCTCGCCTTCGGCGCCGCCGTGGTGGCGCTGGTGTTCATCGGCTCGGTGATCGCCGTGGACCTCGCCTGGACCATCGCCGGGGTGAGCATGGTGTTCATCGCCCTGATCAACATGGTGGTGATCGCGATCCTGCTGCCCACGTCGCTGAAGCTGCTGCGCCACTACAACGCCCAGCGCGCCCAGGGCCTGGACCCGATCTTCCTGGCCTCCGACCTGCCGGAGATCAAGAACGTCGAGGTCTGGCAGCACGAGGACGTCAGCGACTACGAGGACGAGCGCGAGGCGGCTCCGAGCCGCTGAGCGGGGTCTCGCGCCGATGTGCGCCGGGCAGCGGTCTCGGACCGCCGCCCGGCGTTCTGCGTGGGTGCGGTGCGCCGGTACGATGGACGGGCCCGCTCGGCGGGCACGGGCCTGTAGCTCAGTCGGCAGAGCATCGGACTTTTAATCCGCGGGTCGTGGGTTCGATCCCCACCGGGCCCACCAGGTCGGAGCCATGATTCTGGTTCCGTAGACCGCCTCGATGAGGCCGATGGCAGCGACGCTGACAGCAACGCGACTTAGTGTGCTGGGTCGGGCGAGGAACGACAGCAGCAAGTGCCCCCCTGCACTCCTAAGACGTTGCGGATACCTGAGTGTCGAGGCATAGCCGAGGTCTTCAATCGTCGCGACCAACAACAAGATCACCATGCCAGTCAACGACACCGGGATTGTTTGGCTCGGCAGGTGTTGCTCAGACCTACACCTTGGCAAAGCGTGACTGCTCACTGTTGACGCTGAGATTCTTGGCGTCCAACAATGCATCGGTTAGCTCGGAAGTTCTCTGCAGCGCCAATCGGCGGACGCTGTTCCACATATATCGCGGTTGTTCCAATAGGCGGCTTTCGAGAATTGTGCCGGGCGACATGGACGTAGGCGAGCGTTCTTAAATGCAGGACACACTCGATGCCGGAGGTAGCCCCGTGAGAACCTCCGCTACTGCTTCACGTTGCGGCTCCGACGCCATACGCCCTCTGCCCCTCGGTTCGCGCTGCGTTGCAGGCCTCGGTGCGCGTAAACGAAAGTTGGGGACTGCCTGGATAGGAAACTCTGTCTTGCTCATGGCGAAGGTCGGTTGCAAATAGGGATCGAAAAGACCAAAGAGCCGTGGGGTTTTCTTCCGAAGGATGTCGATCGCTAAAACATAGAAAGATGCGAGGCTACTTCGATGCGTCCTTAACTAGCCGATAGAATCCTTTCAATGAGCACAGGGAGAACGGAAGGCCGGTAAGTGCCTCAATCTCCGCTGAAAGCGTAGGGTGGGCCACTCCGGCTCGAGACCAATCAGGCTTTTGGTCTTCTGTGACGAACAATACGCCTTGAACTCCCTCCAGATTGGACTCGGCAAGGCCATAAAGGAAATCAGCCCAGACGTAAAAGTCTCCGTGATTGGAGTTATGATCCGAGAATCCAGGAGGGGTTTTCGTGTCATTTCGAATCTGTGCGAGCGCAGAAAAGCGGGTACGAGATACGGACTTCGAGATAGCCCGAGAAGAAAGGTTCTCTAGCGTCCCAACCAGTGCTTTCTGATTGCTTTCATCAATCCAATCGCCGTGCCATTGAGCAAACTGGCTGGAGGCATCGATGGCCCCCTCGCTGCGGGGGCCAAGGTCCCGATCCAGCTTTTCAGCCTCGAAGATAAGCTTGTCGATCGCACTCTTGAGGCTCTTGGCGTTCGGCTGCACGGCAGATAGAGCGTTATTCCATACCTCCTGGGCAACTTGGCCGGGGATAATCAATGGTGCTTTGTGGATGCTCGCCAAGTAGTCAACGGCGTCGGCTCCACTAGATCCGTTCATGCCAAGCCGAAACAAGGCGTTAGTGTCCAACCCGATTGCCACATTGGAGTCCAAGTTTAGGCTCGTTGATGCCAGGGTTCGCGACTCTTGAGCCCGCTTCAGATTGTCAGACAAGTGTTGAATGGGGTGAAATGGTATGTCGCGATTTAGCACGGCAAATGTCCGGTTGAGCGCGTCTTGCGAACGGTCGGAGCTGGAGCCGAGGTCAGTCATACCAAACCTCAGCCGCGCGAGCGGACATTTTTGCCCCAAGTTCGTCTATCGATTCGGCTGTCCAGTCTGAATGTGACAGAATGTCAGTCGTCCATTCGCTCGATATTCCTGACGGGGCTAGTGAGTTAATAAACCCGCGCCATGTGGAACTCCCCATGGGCCGCCGAGATTCATCTGCTAGAAAAGTATTGCCGATTGTCGAAACCCAGTAGGTGACACTCTCTTCGGCGACGTTCGACCAGTCGGCGGTCCGCGGCTTGATAAAAAATAGGTTCCCGCGGCCTTCGGGGGTCACCGTGTTTTCCAGGACTGACTCCCGAATAACTGACAATGTGTTCTTGTTCATCGACCGATGGTGGACTCTTTCGGCGAACTCGTTCCTATCCGGGTTTAGGTCGCTGAGATCTTTAAGAGCATCCTCCCAGCGGCCCTCGACGGCAATTCTCCGGGCGGTGACGCCGAAACGTCTTTCAATATTGCCGGTTCCAAGACTCCCTACAACGACGCGCCGCACGACGAGGCGAAGCAAGTCTTTAAAGCCTGCATCGCTGTTACTGGTCTCGCTCATGGCCAGCAGTATGGGCCGTACAGAGACAATGCCCAACCTGTTGAGTATGGAAAACACGCCGAGCTGTACATCGGAGGCTGGCCCATCCGCGGTGGGGTCCATCATCTGTCGATATATCGGCAGACTCTGGCCGAGAAGCTCAATAAGGTTACCTGGGCTAACAGGAATACTGGCCGACCCATTCCTCGCGGTTAGAACATCGTAGAGATCCCGGGGGAGGACATGGCCATGCGTTGTTGTGACCGCATGTCTAATAAACTGCACGAGTGACGTCTGGTTATCGGCACCGAAAACACGCGCAATGGCACTCCACTGTGAATACCGGTTCTCTCTACTCACTGCGGGGGTTTGGCTAAGCACATAACTTTTCAATAAGTCAGCAGTAGTCAACTCCTTCCCGCGCGTATTGATTACTTCAAATACTCGATATGCCGAACCGGGGTCAGGGTGAACAAAGCGCGCCAGATAGAGATGATTCGTCATGAAGTCCGCCCAGATTCCGAGCCGCTTAAACGGGTCCCCTTGCAAATCCTCGCGGAGGCGCTTCTCCAATGTGGTGTATGCGGCGGCGAGGAGCGAGCTCGTGGAATCCTTGGCCTCGGAGTGGCTAATGGATTCCCCAGCAATTATTCTTTGCAGGGATTCGTTGTCTTCTTTGCTCGATAGCGTTACTCGAGGCTGTTCTTTGTCCGTCTGGAAGTCAATGGAGACAAGAAAGCTGGCTCGAAGACGATCGGCTAGCGCTTTTCTTTCATACTTCAGCGCCTCATTGTATAGGATGGAGGCCAAGAGCGTGATCGTGAGAATGCGCTGCTGGCCATCTACTATGTCTTTTGTCGCGCCTTCGCCGGTGACAATTATTAAGCCGAGGAAGTATGACTCATCATTGAGTGCTCTCGCGAGATCGAAAAAAAACTCCTCAACCTCTTCCTTATCCCAGGCGTACTCTCGTTGGAATTGGGGAACGCTGAAAGTGCTCCCTGAGAAGAGTGCCCCGGCGGTCGTCGAGGCAGCATCGAGCGGGGTGTCCATGCGCTAATGATAGCGCGAAGCCCGCGGTCGATGCGTGTACGAGCATCTAACGATGCCTGGCCGGTGAGTTGCTGCATGGATAGGCGACACTCTGGCCGGGCCTTCCGGTTGGCTTACTGTTGACATCGACTAGTCAATGGTCCTTTTGGATGGCTACCAGCGATGTCCAGGGAGGTTGTCCTGCCGCGAGGCGGTGAGTCAGAGTGACAAGGGAAGACCCCCGGTAGTGGAGTGGAGCTGTCTAGTTCACCGCTTCACCGACCCGAGGTCTTCGTGTCCCACGCTAACGCTGTTCTGACTCCTCGCACACGTCTAAGGCTGGCTCGGTTGGTCGTTGAGGATGGGTGGACCTACGCGACCGCGGCGAAGATGTTCATGGTCGCGCCCCGCACGGCGAAGAAATGGGCCGACCGCTACCGGTCCGAGGGACAGGCCGGGATGGCCGACCGCAGTTCCCGTCCGCGGACCAGTCCGGCCAAGACCGCGCCCGGGGTGGTCAAGAGGATCGTTGCGCTGCGCTGGCGGCACCGATTGGGCCCGGTCCAGATCGCCGGCCGGCTCGGGATCCCGGCCTCGACCGTGCATGCGGTGCTGGTGCGGTGCCGGATCAACCGGCTCTCCCGCATCGACCGGGTCACCGGTGAACCGCTGCGCCGCTACGAACACGACCATCCGGGCTCGCTGATCCACGTCGACGTCACCAAGTTCGGCAACATCCCCGATGGCGGCGGCTGGCGCTACGTCGGCAAGGCCCAGGGCGACAGGAACAAGGCAACCACCGCGCTGAGGACCGGTAGAACCGAGAAGGGGAACCCGCGGATCGGCACCGCGTTCGTGCACACCGTGATCGATGACCACTCCCGGGTGGCCTATGCGGAGATCTGCACCGACGAGAAGGCCGCCACCGCGGTCGGTGTTCTCCAACGGGCCCGGGCCTGGTTTGCTGCTCGGGGGGTCGTCGTGGAACGGGTGCTCTCGGATAACGGGGGCTGCTACCGCTCCCATGCCTGGCGGGACGCCTGCGCCGAGCTGGGCATCACGCACAAACGCACCCGCCCCTACCGGCCCCAGACCAACGGGAAGATCGAACGCTTCCACCGCACCCTCGGGGACGGCTGGGCTTACGCAAAGTTCTACGCCTCAACGGCAGAGCGCAACGCAGCCCTGCCAGACTGGCTGCACTTCTACAATCACCACCGCGCCCACTCCGCTATCGGAGGCCAGCCACCAGTTGCTTGACTGACCAACCTCCCTGGACATCACATCTAGGCGGCCTCTGCTCCGGCCTCCAGCCAGTCGGCGATTGCCTCCCGCGCCAGCGGACCCACCGTGACCTCCTGGTCCCCGCTGGTGCAGGTCACCCAGAGCCCCGCGTCGTCGACGTGAAGGGTGAGGGCGTCGCGGTAGCGGTCGGACAGCTCGAGCGGCGGAACGGTCATCGGGGACTCCGGCTGGATGAGGGGCGTGTCGTGCTGGGCGGTCGAGCGGGGCGAGCCAATCCCTCTCACGTCGTAGGCCCACGAGAGAAACTAGTTGAAACTCGTTGCAATCGGAAGGTGTGAGCCCTGTGGGGCCCGGCACACTTGCGCCCGAGGGGTACTTCGGAGCCGCGGTCCGTTCGGATTGGCGCCGGCTGGGGACGGCTCGCCGGGGTTGCGGGACTCGCGACGTCGGATGCAGGAGGATGAGGCATGCACTGGACTCGGGACGGCCTGACCGGCGCTGGATTCACGGGGTTCGTGCGCTTCGCCGACCTGCCGGTCTCCGACGTCCCTGCCGCGCCCGGCGTGTATGTCATCGTTCGGCAGTGCTCCCACGCACCGGCCTTCCTGCCGGTCAGCCCGGCAGGGCGGTTCAAGCGCAAGGATCCGAGCGTCCCTCGGGAGCGGCTCGAGGCGGAGTGGGTGGCAGGGGCCGAGGTCGTGTACATCGGCAAGGCCGCCGGCGGGAAGAGCGGCCGACGTGGACTGCGGAAGCGTCTGGAGGAGTTCCGCCGCTTCGGCGTGGGGGAGCCGATCGGCCACTGGGGTGGGCGCCTGGTCTGGCAGCTCGAGGAGAGCGAGTCGCTGCTGGTCTGCTGGAAGGAGACCGCCGCGGACCCGGCCGCCGTCGAGTCGGCGATGATCGCCGATTTCACGGCGCAGTTCGGGCGCCGCCCCTTCGCGAACCTGCGGAACTAGCCTCCCGGTGCGTCGCCGTCAGTCGCCCTTGACGTTGACGAGCTGGCGCAGCGTGTGCCGGATCTCGACGAGGTCGGCGGCGTCGGCCATCACCTGGTCGATGTCCTTGTAGGCCGCCGGGATCTCGTCGATGAAGGCGTCGGAGTCGCGGTACTCGATGCCGGCCATGGCGGTCCGCAGATCGTCACCCGTGAACGTCTTCCGCGCCGCGGAGCGGCTGTAGGCCCGGCCGGCGCCGTGGGGCGCGGAGTCGAAGGAGTCCGGGTTGCCCTTGCCCACCACCACGTAGGAGGCGGTGCCCATCGACCCGGGGATCAGCCCGGCATCGCCGACGCGGGCACGGATGGCGCCCTTGCGGCTGATCCACAGCTCGCGGCCCCCGTGCTGCTCCTGATCGGTCCAGTTGTGGTGGCACTGGATCGTCTCCCGCGCCTCGACCGGCGCGCCCATGTGCTCCGCCAGGGCGTCGACGGTGCGGTCCATCATCTCGGCGCGGTTGGCGAGCGCGAAGTCCTGCGCCCAGCGCAGCTCGGCGATGTACTTCTCGAACTCGGTGGTGCCCTCCTCGAGGTAGGCGAGGTCGCGGTCGGGGAGGTCGATCCGGTTCTTCTTCGCCTGCGCCTGGGCGACCTTGATGTGGTGCTGGGCGATCTTGTTGCCGACGCCGCGGGAGCCGGAGTGCAGGAACGCCCAGACGGTGTCGGTCTCGTCGGCGGTGATCTCGATGAAGTAATTGCCGCCGCCGAGGGTGCCGAGCTGCTGGCGCCAGGTCGTGGCGTAGGTGTCGGGCGAGCCGGCACTCGGCCACTGCTCCTCGAGCTCGGCGATGCGCGTCCTCGCGGTGTCGGTGAGGCGCTTGTTGTAGACGCCGGCGGAGACGGGCACCCGCTGCTCGATGCCCCTGCGCAGGCGAGACAGGGGAGCGGCGGCGCGGACGTCGCCGGCGCTCCACTGCGTGCGGACGGCGATCATCCCGCAGCCGATGTCGACGCCGACGGCGGCGGGGATGATGGCGCGTTCGGTGGGGATGACGGAGCCGACGGTGGCGCCCATGCCGAGGTGCGCGTCCGGCATCAGCGCCAGGTGCGGGGTCACGAAGGGCATCAAGGCGGTGGTCGCGGCCTGCGCCCGTGTCTTCTCATCGAGGATGCTGGCCCAGGACAGGACGTTCTCGGCGATCGTAGTGGGCATGGTGGTCCTCCCGTGGTGATGCCCGGCGTGGGTCCCGACGTCACCACCGTAGCCCGCCGGGGAGGCCTCCACCGGGATCCGGCCGGGCCCCTGACGTGAGCGGGCCGACCCGTCCCGTGCGCCAGGGGCACGACGGGCGCCCTCTGCGATGCCGCGCGCGCAAGCCGCTTGCCGCGCCGCCGTCCGCGGCGCATCGTGAAGCCATGTCGACTTCCCGCGCCCCCCGCCCCTCCGCTGTGCACCGCCCCCACCACGAGCACGCCGACGCCGACCCCAGCGGGTACTTCGAGCCGGAGTCCTGGGAGGAGCGCTACGCCGGGGACGGCCGGCACTGGAGCGGCGCCCCGAACCCGCAGCTGATGGCCGAGGCCTCGCGACTCACCCCGGGCACGGCGATCGACGTCGGCTGCGGGGAGGGTGCCGACGTGATCTGGCTGGCGCAGCAGGGCTGGGCGGTCACCGGCGTCGACTTCTCCGCCAACGGACTGGCCCGCGCGGCGCAGCATGCCGAGCAGGCCGGGGTCGCCGCGCGCACCTCCTGGCGCCGGGCCGACGCCCGCACCCTCTCGGTCGACCCGCCGGGCGTCGACCTGGTGAGCACCCACTACCTCCACCCGGCAGCCGGCGCCATGCCGGAGGTGCTGCAGCGCCTCGCCGCGGCGGTGGCACCCGGCGGGCATCTGCTGGTCGTCGGGCACGCCCCGACCCCGGATCATCCGGCGCCGACGGCGGAGCACCAGCAGGCGATGTTCCTCGCCGCGGATCTGCTGCCCGCGGTGCCCGAGGGCTTCGAGGTGCGCGTGGCCGAGCAGCGGCCGCGCACGGTGGTCCGGGAGGGGCGCACGCTCGAGATCGAGGACTCGGTCCTGCTGCTGCGCCGCCGCTGACCGCTCCGGGTCCCGCCCGGGCATGGCCGACGGCCCAGCGGGCGAGCACCGGGTCCGGCGCGGGAGCGCCTCAGCCGGCGGGCCGCCTCGGCCGCCGGGCCGGCCGGAGCAGGCGGGCCGCCTCAGTTGCCGGGTCGGCCGGACCCGGCGGAAGAGTCCTCCAACAGCGCGGTGAGGATGCCCAGCGCGATGTCGCGGTCCACCCGCTTGCCGAAGGCGTGCACGTCGGCCTCCACCACCCCGCGGTGCTCGGCGACGTACTCGCGGACCTTGCCCTCGAGGCCGCTCGCCGTCGGGGCGTGCACGGAGACCGGCGGGTCCAGCACCGTGCCGACGAGGGTGGGCCCCTCCTCGTAGTAGACGTACAGCACCCGCTGGACGACCGGACCGAACAGGTCCTCCTGCGCGCTGCCGGGCAGGTCGCCGAGGGCGGTGAACAGCATCGCGTGCGCCTCGGCGCGGGTCTGGCGGGCGCGGCGGGGCCCGCCCTCGGGGACGGCGAGCTCTCCGCTGCGGGCGCGCAGCACGAGGGCCGCCAGCCGGGCGTCGTCGGCGTCGACCATGACGGCCTCCTGGTGAAGGTGCGGTGGTCCCCAGTATCGGCGACCGGCCCGCCCGGGTCGAGGGCCATTGATGTCGGGGGGCCGACGGCGCTGGAGCGCGCCGCGCTCAGTCCAGGCAGAACTCATTGCCCTCGGGGTCGGCCATCACCAGGAAACCGTCGCTCATCGGCGGCTCCGGCTCGTGGCGCACGAGCCGGGCGGCACCGAGCGCGACCAGGCGTTCGGCCTCCGCCTCGAGTGCGGCCATGCGCTCGGCCCCGCTCACACCCGGCGCGGCGCGCACGTCCAGATGGACGCGGTTCTTGGCGACCTTGTCCTCCGGGACCTGCTGGAAGAACAGTCGGGGGCCGGCGCCGTCGGGGTCCTCCAGGGCGGAGGCCTGGTTGCGCTGGTCCGCGGGCACACCGCTGCGCGCCAGGAAGTCGTCCCAGGCGACCAGCGGGTCCTCACCGTCGGCGAGCTCGATCCCGGGCGGTCCCGGATGCACGTAGCCGAGCACGTCCTTCCAGAACAGCGACAGCGCGCGCGGGTCGTGGGCGTCGAAGGTGATCTGAACGGTGGCACTCATGGGGGCTCCCGGGGCCGTGGTGGCGGTCGGCGGATCTGCGATGACCAGCTTTCCGCAGTCGGAGGACACATCGTGTCCCCGAAGCGGGCGTGCGCCGAGTGCGGATCGTGGCGCTCAGGCGCTGTCCGCCATGGCGTTCGCCCGCGCGTAGTCCTCGTCGGTGACGGCTTCGAGCCAGGTGACGGTTTCGTCGTCATCATCCGCCTCCTGCACGGCGAGGTGCGCCATCAGGGAGGTGGAGAGCGCGCCGTGCCAGTGCTCCTCGTACGGCGGGATCCATACAGTGCGGCCCGGTTCGAGGGTGAGGACCTCGCCGCCGCGCGTGACCACGAGGCCGACTCCGTCGGTCCCGTACAGGGTCTGGCCCACCGGATGCCAGTGCCAGCGCGTACGGGCGCTGGGGGCGAAATGCACATGGGCCATCGCCACCCGGGAGCCGTCCCGCGGCCCGCGGATGGCGTCCACGAGCACCTCACCGGTGAAAGCGTCCGGGCCGGCGGACGTGGGTGTGCGGACGAGCTTCTCCATGGGGTCCTCCGGATCACGAGTGGGGGGGGTGGGGTGACGATGCCTCGACGCTTTGGAGGCCCGGACGGTGGTCGCGCTCGCCGCCGCCACCCGCGTTGACCAGGTCATCGCCTCGTGGATGAGATGCTCCACGAGAGCATGCCGCTGATGAACGGTGCCAGGGTCACGCGGTGGCGGAACGCCGTGGGGGAGGCGATTCAGCAGGCGGGGGACATGAGGGAGGCGAGGAGCAGGACTCCGCCGGTATCAGCCCTTGACGGCGCCCTGCGTCACGCCCGACATGACCCAGCGCTGCGCGAACAGGTACACGATGATCGCTGGGGCCATCGCCATGAGGTACGACGCGAACGCGACGTTGTACTCACTGCTGAACTGGGTCTGGAACAGATACTGCCGCACCGGGATGGTCTGCAGGTTCGGATCAGAGATGATCAGCGACGGCATCATGAAGTCGTTCCACGCGTAGAGGAACGCGAAGATGCCGACGGTGGCGCTCATCGGAGCGAGCAACGGGAAGATGAGCTTCCAGAAGGTCTGCCACGTGCTCGCTCCGTCGATTCGGGCACTCTCCTCCAGTTCGATCGGGATGGAGCGGAGGAACGCCGTGAAGAGCAGCACGCTGAAGCTCAGCTGGAACATCGTGGCCAGGAGGATCACGCCGAACGGGTTGTCGAGCCCCACCCTTCCGGTGAGCTGGATCTGCGGGAGCGCGACCACCGGGAAGGGGATGAACATCGCACCGAGCAGGTAGAAGAACGAGTACTTGAAGAGGCGGCGGTCCCAGTTGCGGATGATCGCGTAGGAGGCGAATGAGGCGATGAGGATCGTCAGGGCCACGGTGCAGGCCGTGATGAACACCGAGATCGCGAACCCTACCGGCGCATCGGTGAGCGTCCAGGCCTGAACGAAACTGTCGACGCTAAAGGGATTGGGCAGGGAGAACGCGTTTCCGTCGACCGCCTGAGTGCCGCTCTTGAACGCCATCGAGACGGTCACGTAGAGCGGGACCAGAACGGTGAGCGAGCACAGGATGAGCACGATCGTCCCGGTCTTGTTGTACCGCCCCGGCTTGCTGCGGCTCTCTGTGGGCTTCTTGCTTCCGGTGGCAGACTGATCTGCGCCAGTCCCATCGTCAACAATGACAGGCATAGCCATCAGAACGAGCTCCTTCCGCGAGTGAGGGAGAGTTGGAGGGCGGCGAGGATCACGGAGACGATGAAGAAGAGCGTGGCCGTCGCCATCTGGTAGGAGTAGTCCCCGGAGTTGAAGCCTGCGATGATCGTCATGGCGACAGACCTCGTCGCCGTGCCGGGACCGCCGTTGGTGAGCCCGACGATGATGTCGTAGGCGTTCAGGTAGTTCTTGAAGCCGAGGATGATGTTGATCACCACGTAGCCCGAGACCAGTGGCAGGGTGATGCGCAGGAGCTGCTGCACCTTCGACGCGCCATCGATGCTGGCCGCCTCGTAGACGTCGCCGGGGATCGCGAGGAGCCCAGCGATGTAGATCAAGAGGGTGCCGGGGATGGACTGCCACGCCGTGACGATGACGATCGACACCCAGGCCAGATCGGGGTTGGCGAGCAAACTGGTCTCGAGGAACCCGATCCCGGTCGCCTGCCCGAAAGCGGGCAGCGAGTTGTGGAACAGGAACTGGAAGACGTACGCGATGATGATGCCGGAGATCACCATCGGGATCACGAAGACGGCGCGCAGCGCGGTCTTGAACTTGATCTGGGACACCAGGCCGATCGCGAGCAGGAGCGCGATCACATTGACCACGATCACCGTGCACAGCGCGAACCCGAAGGTGAACAAGAACGACGACAGGATCGCCGGATCCTGGAATGCCGCGATGTAGTTCGTGAACCCGATGAAGTCCCACTCGCCGATTCCGATGGAGTTCGTGAAGCTGTACACGATCCCGACGACGCCGGGGAGCGTGATGGCGAGAGTGAAGAGCGCGACCGCCGGGAACAGCAGGAGGTAGTAGAGGGGCTCGACCTTCCTTCTCGAGCGGTTGGCCTTCACAGCACGCGGACCTGAGCTCGTTGCTGTACTCATTCGTCGACCTCCGCGTCGGGGGCTGGCTGGCGGTACGCGAGACGCGCCCAATCGGCGTCCATCGTCCGCAGAATGCTCTTCGGATCGTCACCGATGGCGACCGACTGCATGTAGTTCTCCGTCGGGATGGCTCTCGGGATGAGAACTCCGGGCCCCTGGTAGATCTGGCCGCTCTCGTAGTAGGGAATCATCTCCTCGACACGGGGGTCGTCAGGCTGCTTCCCGCCGGTCTGGGGCACGAACCCGAGCTGGGACTCGTTGTACGCCGTGATCCGCTCTTCTTCGAAGAGGTACTCCATGAACTCCCGTGCCCCTTCCGGGTTCTTGGCGTCGACGGGGATCATCGCGGCGAGGTCAAGGTTGACGCGAACCTTCCGGTCTTCAGGGTCGTCCGTCATGGGCAGGGGGAAGCTCCCGAACTCGAGATCGGGCGAGGTCTTGGCAAGCTCGGTGAGGGCCCAGGGGCCCTGCAGGTACATGGCGCCGTTCCCGCTCGCGAACTGCACGTTGCCGAAGTCGTACGTGCGACCGTTGGCATCGGCGTTGGTGTACTCGGTCGCCAGGAGCTGCATCTTCTCGAGCGGCTCCAAGAAGTCCTTCTCGAAGGAGACCGGGGAGTCTGGGCCGACGTCTTCGCCCGCGGCCCACATCGCGTCGAAGAACTCCAGGACCTCGAGCGATCCGCCGATCGTGTAGTCGGCCCAGCCCTGGTTGACCGTCCACGGGTCCGCGAACGTTGCGTAGAAGGGATCGACCCCGGCGGCTTTGAGCGTGTCGCACACCTCGAGCAGCTCGGTCCAGGTGGTGGGGACCTCTACACCATGCTCGGCGAAGATCTCCTTGTTGTAGATCACCGACGCCGCCATGACCGAGTAGGGGATCGCCGAGACCTGGTCCCCGCAGATGCCGTACTGCTCCACCAGGGGGATGAGATCCGGGTTGATCTTGGTCGCCGGCGCGGTATCGCTGAGATCGCTCACGGCGCAGCGCTGGATGAACCGGGAGATCTCCATGTTGTAGTTGGCGAGCATCAGGTCCGGGGGTTCCCACGAACGAACGCCGCGGAGATGACGTCGGGACCGGACGTGTCCAGCTCGACGAAGTACCGGTCCTGCGAGGTGTTGAAGTCGTTGACCACCTCCGTCATGAAGTCGATGGCCTCGCGCTTGCTGAACGTGAAGCGCACCTCCTCGCGTCCTCCGCGGGTTCCTCCACACGAAGCAAGTCCGCCGGTAGCCGCAGCAAGCACAGCCGCGCTGGCCAAGGTTCGGCGCCTCATGCGGTGGGAGCCGGCCATGGGAGGCCTCCTCGCGCCGTCGCGAATGGGGGATGCAGCTGCCGCGGGCACACGTCGTTTCTGAGGGCCATACTCGCTCCTTCGGGACTATGGATGTCGGTGGGGCGACGCGGGCTGCGTCGCCCACGGTGATGTGCAGTCTTCCGCCTTGACATCGTTCCGCACCTCGAACGGCTTCTTCGCCATTCGCATGACGTGGACTCTAGCAGTAGCTTCGCCAGAATCGGGGCCGGCATCGACGAAGCCGACCACCGGATAACGGCGAAGGCGACAGGTCCAGTGCGGCCCGGCTCGAGGGTCAGGACCTCACCGGCGCGCGTGGCGACGAGGCCCACCCCGTCGGTCCCGTAGAGCGTCTGGCCCACAGGGCGCAGTGCCAGTGCGTGCGGGTCCCGGGCGCGAAGTGCACATGGTTCATCACCACCCTCGAGCCGTCCCGCAGCCCCCGGATCGCGTCCATCAGTACCGCGCCGGTGAACCACGAGTCCAGGCCAGCGGTGGTCGGTGTCGGCGTGCGTTTCTCCATCGGGAACTCCGGGTGATGCATCGGGGCAGTGGCTCCATGAGATACCCGCCGGGTTCGGACGGCAAGAGGCGGGCCGGCAGCGGAGACGGCGGTCCGTCGAGGTCAGGAGGTCCGGCGCAGCCACACGGTGGTCGCGCCCGGCAGCGTCGGCGCCCCGTCGGTCGCTGCGCCGAGCTCGGCGCTCGCGAGCAGCACGTCGCCCGTGGGCAGCGCCACGGCGTCGGCCCCGAAGTTCGTCACGTTCAGCCAGCCGCCGGGGCGCTCGAAGGCGAGCACGTCCCCGGTGCAGAGGCGCTCGTCCCACTGCAGGGTCTCGGCGCCCTGCAGCTGTGCGCGCAGGCGCAGCGCCTCGCGGTACATCTCGAGCGTGGAACCGGCCACGCCGTCCTGGACCTCGACCGCGACGTCGGCGAACCAGGCGGGCTGGGGGAGGTGGGCGCCGCCGTCCCCGAAGCCGAAGGACTCGCCCTCGCGCGTCCACGGCAGCGGCACCCGGCAGCCGTCGCGGCCCAGGCCGTCGAAGCCGCGGTCGTCGGCGGTGGTGCGCCAGAACGCCGGGTCCTGCCGCTGCGCATCGGGGATCTCGGCGACCTCGTGCAGGCCCAGCTCCTCGCCCTGGTACAGGTACGCGCTGCCGGGCAGGGCGAGCTCGAACAGGGTCGCGGCGCGGGCCCGGCGCAGGCCCAGCTCCCGGTCGATCTGGTCCTCGGGGCCGCCCGCCAGCACCCACGCGGCGCCCTGCTTCACCGGGCGGCCGGCGCGCGGAGCCAGGCCGTAGCGGGTGGCATGGCGCACCCCGTCGTGGTTGGAGAACACCCACGTGGTCGACGAGCCGGTCACCGCCGACTGCGCGAGGTTGTCGGTGACGATGTCGCGGAAGTGCGAGGCCTCGAAGTCCGCCTCCATCAGGTCGAAGTTGAACGCCTGCCCCAGCCCCTCGGGGCTCGCGTACCTCGCGCGCCGCTCGGGGGTCTCCACCCAGGCCTCGGCGACCGCGATCCGCGGCGGGTCGTACTGGTTGAACAGCTGGCGCCACTCGGCGTAGATCTCGTGCACGTCATCGCGGTCCCACAGCGGGTGGGTGCCGTCCTTCGGCATCGCCTGCAGCTCGGCCTTGCTGGGCAGCACCTCGTCGAGATCCTTCGACAGGCCGTGGGCCACGTCGATCCGGAAGCCGTCGACCCCGCGGTCCGACCAGAACGCCAGGGTGCGCAGGAAGTCCTCGTGGACCTCGGGGTGCTTCCAGTTGAAGTCGGGCTGCTCGGTGGCGAAGGAGTGCAGGTACCACTGGCCATCGGGCACCCGGGTCCAGGCCGGGCCGCCGAAGATCGAGGTCCAGTCCGCCGGCGGCAGCTCGCCGTTCTCCCCCCGGCCGTCGCGGAAGATGTAGCGTGCCCGGGCGTTCGAGCCCTTCGGGGAGGCCAGCGCCTCCTGGAACCACACGTGACGGTCCGAGGAGTGGTTCGGGACCACGTCGACGATCAGCCGGATACCGGCGCCGTGCAGGGCGGCCACCATCTCGTCGAACTCCTCGAGTGTGCCGATCTTCGGATCCACGTCCCGGTAGTCGTCCACGTCGTAGCCGCCGTCCGCGAGGGCCGAGGGGTAGAACGGGCTCAGCCAGACCGCGCCGATCGCGAGCTGCTCGAGGTAGGGGACGCGGGAGATGATGCCGCGCAGGTCGCCGATGCCGTCGCCGTTGCCGTCCGCGAAGGAGCGCGGATAGATCTGGTAGACCGCCGCCTGGCGCCACCAGTCGGCGTCCGGCTGCAGAGGCGAGAGATCACGCGCAGTGGTCATGGGAGCCGTGGTCACGATCGAGGAACCTCCGGGTTCGGTGGGGGAGTGGTCGCGGGGCGCGGCCGACGGGCCGTGCCGCCCTGAGTCTGGAGTCGTCACGTGATCGCTCCCTGGGTGGGGCCGGACATGCGCTGCGCGATCAGGATCAGCGACGGCATCGTGACATCGTTCTCGGAGCCGATGAAGGCGAGGATGCCGACCGCGCTGCCGGTCGAGGATGACACCATCGTCTCCTTCGCGAAAGGGGATGCGGACCCGGGTCAGGGATGGGACCATTGATACGTCAAGGGTTATATTTACGACCTATCGAAAGTATGGAGGCGGTGAGCGAGCCATGTCAACCGTGCACGACCGAGGGGCCAGCTCCCCGCAGCTGCTCCGCCGCACGAACCGGCAGGCCGTCCTGCAGCACGCCCTGCGGGCGGCCAGCTTCACCGCGGCCGACGCGATGGCCGCGACCAGCCTGACGCGCGCGACGGTGCTCGGGGTATGCGCGGAGCTCGTCGAGGCGGGGTGGCTGCACGAGGTCGCCGGCGATCGCACGGAGGGCGCGGTGCAGCGCGGCCGTCCGGCCCGCCACTACGCGCTGCGGTCCGACGCCGCGGTGATCGTCGGCGTCGACGCCGGCCAGCACACCCTCACCGCCCAGGCCGTGGATCTGCGCGGACGCGAGCTCGCCGCCGCCCGATGCGCGGTGGCCGGCGAGCTCGACGGCCACGACCTCGAGGAGGGCGCAGCCCCTGCCGAGGCCAGGGTGGAGACGGTGCACGCCCTCATCGAGCAGGTGCTCGAGCAGGCCGCGGCAGGGGACAGGCGCCGCCTGCTCACCGTCGTCGGGGTGCCGGCGCCGGTGGACTCCCGGGGGTACTCGCCCACCGGCGACCAGGGGTACTGGCCGGCCATGAACCCCGGTCTGGTCGACGCACTGGACGGCACGGTGATCGTCGAGAACGACGCGAACCTCGCCGTCATCGCCGAGCACGCGCTCGCCGCGGCGTCGGGGGCGCCGACCGGACCCGACGCCGCGGCCGCCTCCGGCAGCGCCCACATGGCGACACTGCTGATGGGGGAGCGCTTCGGCGCCGGCCTGCTGGTGGACGGTCGCCTGCTGCGCGGGGCCGACGGCGGCGCCGGCGAGATGCGCTTCCTCGACGTTGTCTTCGGCGACTCCCGCGGCGCCGATGGGGTGGCCGCCCTCGCGCGCCGGTGGACCCTCGAGGCGCTCGCCCGCGGGGAGACCACGTCGCCCCTGGCCGCGGTCGCTGCGGCCGACCTCAGCGCGGTGGACGTGTTCGCCGCGGCCCGCGACGGCGACGACCTCGCCCGGTCGGTCCTGGATCGCATCGGCGAACGCCTGGCCCGCATCGCCGCGATCCTCTCCAGTCTCCTCGGCGTGGAGCGCGTCGTCGTCGCCGGTGCGATCACCTCAGCCATCGAGCCCGTCCTCGAGCGCGCCCGCACCGCGCTGCCGGAGATCTCGACGCCGCCGTACCCGCAGCTCGTCGCCAGCACCCTGGGGCGCGACGTGGTGGTGCGCGGCGCGATCGAGCTTGCGCTGACCCGCCTGCGGGAGGACCCGCTGGACCTGCTCGCACCGGACGTGTGAGAGTCCCGGGACGCCCATCGACCCACCGAGTTCGACCACGACCCACCGACGAAGGGAAGCAGCATCATGACCTCAGCCGCACAGGAGAACGGGCCGCGCAGGCTGCGCGCCGGAGTGATCGGCCTGGGCTGGGCCGGCCAGCAGCACGTGGCCGCCTACGCCGCCGATCCCACCGTCGACCTGGTCGCGATCTCCGCGATGGAGGAGCACCTGCTCGCGCAGTTCGGCGACGCCCACGACGTGCCCGGGCGCTACCAGGACTGGAAGCAGATGATCGCCGAGGCCGAGCTCGACGCCGTCTCGATCGCCACCCCCACCTTCCTGCACGCGCCGATGGCGATCCACGCCCTCGAGGCCGGCCTGCACGTGCTCACCGAGAAGCCGATGGCCGAGACCGGGGAGGCGGCCGCGGGCATGGTCGAGGCCGCCCGCCGCGCCGGACGCGTCCTGGACGTCTCCTTCAACCATCGCCAGCGCGGCGACGTCGCCGCCCTCCGCCAGGTCATCGAGGCCGGGGTGCTCGGCAAGCTCTACTACGCCAAGGCCGGCTGGCTGCGCCGCCAGGGGATCCCGGGACTGGGCACCTGGTTCACCCGGGCCGGCAGCTCCGGCGGCGGCGCCATGATGGACATCGGCATCCACATGCTCGACATGTCGCTGCACCTGCTGGGCGAGCCCGCCGTCACCGCCGCCTCCGCCGCCACCCATGCCGAGTTCGGCCCGCTGGGCCGCGGCGGCTCCGGCTTCGGCATCTCTGAGGTCGAGGAGGGGGTGCCCTTCGAGGTCGAGGACCTCGCCACCGCCTTCCTGCGCCTGGAGGGCGGGGCCACCCTGCTGCTCGAGTCCAGCTGGGCCCAGTGGATCCCGCACGACCTGTGCTACGTCACCCTCTACGGGGCCGACGGCGGCGCCACCATCGAATGGGGCGGAGACCCCTCCCATCCGCATCAGCGGATCAACATCTGGA
Source organism: Brachybacterium sp. UNK5269 (assembly GCF_049266655.1). GTDB lineage: Bacteria > Actinomycetota > Actinomycetes > Actinomycetales > Dermabacteraceae > Brachybacterium. The sequence goes on along the minus strand of NZ_CP184883.1, from coordinate 2,862,514 downwards.
CCGAGGTCGCCGGCACCCCCGCCGAGCTGCAGCCGGTGGTGGGCCCGGACGGCCGCCACGCCGGCGCGGTCGCCGACTTCCTGTCGAAGGTGCGCTCGCAGGACTGGCCCGAGCACGACGGCTCCCTCGCGCTGCGCCGCGCCCGGGTGATCGACGCCTGCTACGCCTCGGCGGCCGCCGGGGCAGAGGTGGCCGTCGCCGGCTGAGCGTCCCCGCCCGCTCGGCCGCGGGGGCTGCGACCAGGCGTCGCAGCCCCCGCGGCCGTTCGGAGGTGCTCAGGCGCTGTCGGCCTCGTTGCCGAGCGTGGCCGAGAGGTCCGCGGCGAAGCGGGCGAGGTACCCGTCGAAGGCCGCGAGGTCCTCGTCCGACCAGGCGGCGGTGGTCTCCTCGAGGATCCGGGAGGCGCGGGCGATGAACTCCTCGAGCGCCGCCCGTCCCGCCTCGCTCAGCTCGATCAGCGTCGCCCGACGATCCGTCGGGTCCGGGATGCGGTGCACCAGCTCCCGGGCGGCGAGGCTGCTGATCTGCAGGCTCATCGTCGAGCGGTCCACCCCCTGCCACTGGGCGAGCGCGCCCAGGCGCTGGGCCGGGGCATCGGCCAGGCGCGAGAGCAGGTGGGTCTCGTTGGGGGAGAGGGCGGTGCCCGTGCTGCGGTGCACGGTGCGCTGGGCCCAGCGCTCGATGGCCTGGACCGCCTGTCGCATCCGCAGCGCCAGCACGGCCCGGTCGGCGACCGGATCGGTGCTCATGTCCCTCCGTTCTCGGCGTCCCGTTGACGCCAAATTGATTGGTTGATACGCTCAAACTATCACGGAGCGGCCATCGTCCGGTAGCGGCGGCCCTCCGCCACCGATGCACAGGAGGACACCATGACCCAGACCACCGCCACCCCGCAGCCGCTGGCCACCACCCCGGCGCTGTCCACGATCGCGACCTACTCCGACTACCTCGAGGCGCAGGCCGCCGTCGACCTGCTGTCCGACCAGGGCTTCGAGGTCGGCGCGGTGCGCATCGTCGGCCACGACCTCAAGAGCGTCGAGCTCGTGACGGGCCGCATGAACTACGGCAAGGCCGCGCTCTACGGCGCCGGCTCCGGCGCCTGGCTGGGCCTGCTGCTGGGCCTGCTGATGGCCCTCTTCCTGCCCGGCGCGTTCTTCCTCGCGGTGCTGACCGCGGTCGTGTTCGGCGCCATCTGGGGTGCCATCTTCGGCCTGATCGGCTTCGCCGTGACCGGCCAGCAGCGCAACTTCCGCTCGCACACCGCCACGAAGGCCTCGAGCTACACCCTGGAGGTGCCCACCGAGCGGGCCCAGAGCGCCCTGCAGGTGCTCAGCGCCGGCCGCTGACCCGAGCCCCTGACCCCGCGTCGCCGCGAGCGGCGCTTCCGCCCTCGGCGCCACGGTGCCGGGGGCGTCGTGCGCTCTGCTCACCCGTGGGCCGGCAGCGCCGCGGCCAGGAACTGCTCGGTCTGCGACCAGGCTGCGGCCGAGGCGGCGGCGTGGTGCAGGCCCGGGTGGGGGTTGTCGAAGGCGTGACCGGCCCCCTCGTGCAGCGCGAACCGCACCTGCTCGCGCGCGCCGCCGTCGGTGACCGCGTCACGGATCCGCTCGACCTGCTCGATGGGGATGAACGCGTCGGCCGTGCCGAAGACGTGCAGGCTCGCCACCTCCACCGTGCGAGCCCGGTCCAGCAGCGCCGGCAGGGCCGAGCCGTAGAAGCTGACCAGGGCGGCGGGGGCGCGGCCCGTCGCGGCCGCCGTGGCCGCGGCCGCGACGGCGAGCCCGCCGCCGTAGCAGAACCCGACCAGCCCCACCCGCTCGGCGTCGACCGCGTCCAGGGAGCGCAGCGCCGCGAGCGAGGCCACCGCATCGGCCTCGGCGCGCTCCCAGGGCAGCGCCTGGGTCAGCTCCATGCCCTCGGCGAGCCACGCCTCGAAGTCCTCGTCGTCCTCGACGGCGAGGACCGGCGGCTCGAGCCGGGCGAACAGCTGCGGCGCCAGCACCGCGTAGCCGAGCGCCGCGAGGTCCGCGCAGCGGCTGCGCAGGTAGTCCGACAGGCCGAAGATCTCCTGCAGCACGACCAGCCCGGGGACCGGTCCGTCGGCCTCCGCGGGGAGCCAGAGCAGGCCGGGCAGGTCGCCGTGGTCGGTGGGGATCCGAAGCGTCGTCGCCGTCACCCGGCCGACTGTACCCCTCGGGGGCGGCCGGGTCGGGGCGGCACCGCCCCGCCCCAGGCGGCCGAGATACCCTGCCTGCGCACCCCCCGATGACGCAGCGAAGGACCGCCATGACCACGCTCGAGGATCGCTGGACCGCCGCCTACGCCGCCGGGGTCCGGCGCCGGCTCGACTACCCCACCGGCTCGCTGTGCGACGAGTTCGACGCCTTCACCACGACCTATGCCGACAAACCGGCGCTGGACTTCTTCGGCGCCCGCACCAGCTACCGGGAGCTGGCCGAGCAGGTGCGGGCGGTAGCCGGCAGCCTGCACACCCTGGGCGTCGGCCCCGACTCCACGGTGGCCCTGCTGATGCCCACCTGCCCCCAGCACGTGGTCGCCTTCTACGCGGTGCTGGCCTGCGGCGCGACGGTGGTCGAGCACAACCCGCTGTACACCGTCGACGAGCTGACGCCGATGTTCGCCGACCACCACGCGGAGATCGCGATCGTGTGGGACGCGGCCGCCGGCACGCTGCTGGCGCTGCCGGCGGAGGTCCGGCCGCGCGCGGTGATCACCGTGAACCTCATCGAGGAGATGCCGCGCACCAAGCGCGCCCTGCTGCGGCTGCCGCTGAAGAAGGCCCGCGCCTCCCGCGCCCAGCTCTCCCGGCCCGCCCCGGCCGGCACCGTCCCCTTCGCCCAGCTGCGCGGCGGCGGCGCCGAGGTGCCGTCCGCCTCCCGCCCGGCCGCCGGGGACATCGCCCTGCTGCTGTACACCTCGGGCACCACCGGCACCCCGAAGGGTGTGCCGCTCAGCCATGCGAACCTCATCGCCACCACCACCCAGGCCCTCGAATGGGTCACCCCGCTGGTGCCCGGCGAGGAGGTGTTCATGGCCTGCCTGCCGCTGTTCCACGTCTTCGGCTGCTCGCTGTCGATGAACGCGGGCCTGACCGTCGGGGCGATGGTCCACCTGATCCCCAAGCCCGAGACCGGGCTGATCCTCGACGCGATCAAGCGGCGCACCCCGACGACGATGATCGCCGTGCCCCCGCTGTTCGACCGCCTGGTCACCGGCGCCAAGGAGCGGGGCGTGTCGCTCGCGGGCATCCGCACCGGGATCGCCGGCGCGATGCCGCTGCGGCCCGAGCTCGTCGAGGCCTGGGAAGGGGCCACCGGGGGCCTGCTCATCGAGGGCTACGGGCTCTCCGAATGCTCCCCGATCGTGGCCGGCAACCCCGTGGACCAGACCCGCACCCCCGGCTCGATCGGGATCCCCTTCCCCGACACCCGGGTGCGCCTGGCCGATCCCGAGGACCTGGACCGCGACGTGGACCTCGGCGAGGCCGGGGAGATCCTGGTCAAGGGCCCGCAGGTGTTCTCCGGCTACCGCAACCGCCCCGAGGAGACCGCCGCGGCGTTCCACGACGGCTGGTTCCGCACCGGGGACGTCGCCGTGGCCGACGAGCGCGGCTTCCTGCGGATCGTGGACCGGCTCAAGGAGATGGTGATCACCGGCGGCTTCAACGTCTACCCCTCCGAGGTGGAGGACGCGATCCGCGGCTACGACGGCATCGAGGACACCGCCGTGGTGGGACTGGTCGGCGAGCTGGGCAGCGAGGAGGTGGTCGCCGCGGTGGTCACCGTCGACGGGCTGCTGCCGGACGTCGAGAAGCTGCGGCTGCGCCTGAAGGAGAAGCTGACCGGCTACAAGGTCCCGCGCCGCTTCCACGTGCTCACCGAGCTGCCCCGCAACGAGATGGGCAAGGTGCTGCGCCGCGAGGTGCGCAGCCGCCTCGAGGAGATCGACCGGAAGCGGCCCCGGCTCTGAACCGGTGAGCGGCGGGCGGCGCGGCTCAGGAGAACAGGGCGAGCGCGTACACCGCGAACAGCAGCAGGTGCACCGCCCCGTGGACGGCGGTCACCCGTGGGGCGCTCGCCGAGATCGCGGAGACCGCCAGGGTCACGCCCAGCAGCAGCAGGTTCACCGGCGACTCCGCCAGCACGATCGGCTGCCCCGTGAGCTGCCCGATCACCAGCACGGTGGGGATGGTCAGGGCGAGGGTCGAGACCAGTGCGCCGTGGCAGAGGTTCACCACCCGCTGGATCTCCCCGCCGAGGGCTGCCCGCACCGCCGTGAGCGACTCCGGGGTGAACACGATCATCGCGATCAGCACCCCGCCCAGGGCCACCGGGGCCCCGAGCCGGCCCAGGGCGTCGTCCAGCAGCCCCGCCATGTGGTGGGAGAGCAGCACGATCGGCAGCACCGTCACCAGCAGCAGCGCGGCCCGCAGCGCCAGCTCCGCGCGGTGCATCGCGACACGCTCGGCCAGCGGCGCCGCCTGCTCCGTGCGCGCGGTGGCGGTGCGGTCGGCGGGGGAGGGGCCGACGGGGGAGGGGACCTCCTGGAACTCCGCCGCCTGGGCGCCGGTCTGCCGCCAGAGGAAGAAGGCGTACACCGCCACCGTCAGCGCTGCGACCACCAGCGCCTGGCCCGCGGTGTAGCCGCCGCCCGCCCCGATCAGCGCCGGCAGCGCGAAGGCGAGCATCGCGAGCGCGACCAGCAGCACCAGGTACGCGGAGGTGCCCACCCGGTGCAGGGCCATCGCCCCGTGGCGCAGCCCGCCCACCAGCAGGCAGAGCCCGAGGACCAGGTTCAGGATGATCATCGAGACCGCCATCACCGAGTCGCGGGCGATGGTGGCGTGCTCGCCGGGTCCCAGCAGCACCGCGGCGATCAGCACCACCTCGATCACCACGATCGAGAGGGTCAACACGAGCGTGCCGTAGGGGTCCCCGAGACGGCGGGCGAGGCCCTCGGCCTGCTGCACCACTCCGCCGGCGGCGACCACGATCACCGCGACGATCGCGGTCAGCGCCAGCAGCAGCGCCGCGCCGGGCAGCGGATCCGCGAGCAGCGGCGCGGCCAGGGCCAGCGCCGCGACGGAGAGCCAGCCGGCGGCCGCGCGGGCGATCGCGCCGGGGGTCAGGACGCTGCGCAGCAACGGGCGCCCGGTGAGGGCGGGGGAGGAGAGGGAGGTCGGCATCGGTGGATCCTGTTCCGAGGCCGTCCTCGTCCGCGCTCCCGGCGGCCGGGTCGTCCCGGCCGCGGTGCCCGCGACTCCTGCGCGGGGCACTGCCGAGGATAGTCAGGCGGGCGCGTGCGGGCAGCCGCCGGTGAGCGATCTGACCGCGGCGTCGTCGGCGGGTCCCGTGCGGCTCAGCGGTCCCCGGAACGGCCCTGCGGCGGCGGATCGCCATGGAGACGCCGGTACTCCTCGTCCTCCGCGTCCTCGTCGGCCACCGAGGTGGACCCGCGGCCCCGGAACCCCAGCAGGATGCCGAACAGGGCCCCGACCACGAAGCCGAAGGCGGCGCCGAGGAAGAGGTTGTCCAGGAAGGACAGGCCGATGCCGATGCCGACGGTGAAGCCGAGCATCATCCCGAACGGGAGCCAGGTGGCATCGAAGCGGCGGCGGCGTGGCTGTGTCATGCATCCTCTGTCCGGTCGGTCCGCGCGGCGCGCGGCAGGTGCGTCCTGGAAGCGTAGCGCCCGCAGCGACGCCGCGGACGTCCCGGGACCGAGGGGGCGATCACGTGCCCGCGGCCGCGGGTCCCGCCGTCGGCCCCGCTCCGGTCTGCGACGATGGGCTCTCCAGGAGAGGAGTGCGCATGGACGGGACGACGACGGGTTCGGGGTGCGGCTGCGGCTGCGGAGCGCCCTCGCGCCGCGGGTTCACGCAGCGCGAGCCGGCGCCGGCCCAGCAGGTGCGCGCCCGTCCCGGCCGCCATGGCGTCGAGCAGGTGTCGATCCCGGCCGGGTCCTTCACGATGGGGGACTCCTCCGGTGACCGGAACCGGGCCGACGGCGAGGTCCCGCGGCACGGCGTCGAGATGAGCGCCTTCACCATCGATGCCACCGCCGTCACCAACGCCGACTTCGCGCGCTTCGTCGAGGACACCGGCTTCGAGACCGAGGCGGAGCGCTTCGGGTTCTCCGCGGTGTTCCACCTGGCCCTCAGCGCGAGCGAGGAGGACATCATGGGCCCCGCCTCCGGCACCCCCTGGTGGTCCGGGGTGAGGGGAGCGCACTGGCGCCGACCCGGGGGCCGCTTCTCGAGCATCGACGGCCTCGCCGACCACCCCGTGGTGCACGTCAGCTGGAACGACGCCCGCGCCTACTGCGACTGGGCAGGGCGCGACCTGCCCACCGAGGCGCAGTGGGAGTACGCGGCCCGCGGCGGCCTCGAGGGGGCCAAGTACCCGTGGGGCGATCAGGAGGTGGACGAGGGCGGCTGGCGCGCGAACATCTGGCAGGGCGACTTCCCCCGGGTCAACACCCTCGAGGACGGTCACCTCACCACCGCTCCCGTGCGCAGCTTCGCCCCCAACGGGTACGGGCTCTGGCAGGCGGTGGGCAACGTCTGGGAGTGGTGCGAGGACTGGTTCCACCCCGCCACCTACCGCCGCGGCACCACGGCCCAGCACCGCACCGTGGTCACCGACCCCCGGGGCCCCGAGAGCGGGCAGGCCCGGATTCTGCGCGGCGGCAGCTACCTCTGCCACCTCTCCTACTGCAACCGCTACCGCAACTCGGCGCGCTCGCAGAACACCCCGGACTCCACGACCGGCAACGCCGGCTTCCGCACCGTCTCCCGCCGGCAGGAGCCGGTCGCCGGCTGAGCACCACCGCCCGCGAGCGGCCGGTCGGCGCGGATGTTCCTTCGAGAGCGGCGCAAACATCCGATCTCTGGAAGAGTGCTCCCATGGCGACCACCACCATCCTCCGGCCCACCCCCGCCCAGCTCGCCTGGCAGAAGGGAGGGCTCGGCGTCTTCTTCCACGTCGGCGTGAACACCTTCGCCGGGAAGGAGTGGAGCGACGGGACCATCCCCGCCGCGGACTTCGCCCCCACCGACCTCGACGCCGACGAATGGGTGCGCACCGCCCAGCAGCTCGGCGCCGCCTACGTCGTGCTCACCGCCAAGCACCACGACGGCTTCTGCCTGTGGCCCACCGCCACCACCGACTACTCGGTGGCCTCCTCCCCGTGGCGGGACGGCGCCGGTGACGTGGTGCAGGAGGTCGCCGACGCCTGCCGGCGCCACGGCCTGGGCCTGGGCCTGTACCTCTCGCCGTGGGACCGCAACGCCGAGTGCTACGAGGACCCCGAGCGCTACGACGCCTTCTACCTCGCGCAGCTGCGGGAGCTCTGCACGCACTACGGGGAGCTGGTGGAGCTGTGGTTCGACGGGGCCGGCTCCGCCGGACGGGAGTACGACTGGACGGCGATCGGGGAGCTCATCGCCGAGCTGCAGCCGACGGCGATGGTGTTCAACATGGGCCCGGCCACGATCCGCTGGGTCGGCAACGAGGACGGCCTGGCGGCGGACCCCTGCCACTACGTCACCGACTCCACCGACCTGAACAACTACGACGCCGACGTCATCGACATCGGCGATCAGCGGTACCTCCCGCCCGAATGCGACGTCTCCCTGCGCCGCGGCTGGTTCTGGCAGCCCGGCGACGAGCCGAAGTCGCTCGAGCACCTGCTGGCCATCCACGACCGCTCGATCGGCCTGGGCGCGAACCTGCTGCTGAACATCCCGCCGGACCGCCGCGGCCGCATCGATCCCGCCGACCTCGCCCGCGTGCACGAGCTGCGCGACGCGCTCCATGCGCGGTTCGGGAACGGACAGCCGGCGACCCTCACGGCCGCCGCCGCGGGGATCGAGGCGGAGCTGAGCGAGGCGCTCCGCTTCGACCACGTGGAGATCCGCGAGGACGTCTCGGCCGGTCAGCGGGTGCGCGCCCACCGGGTGGTCCTCGCCGACGGCACCGTGCTGGCCGCGGGCGGGACCATCGGCGTGCGCCGCCTCCACCGGCTCGCGGAGCCGGTGACCGCCGATCGCCTGCGGATCGAGATCGACGGGGAGGATCCCGTGATCGAGGCGGTGATCGTCCATGACGCGACCGGTGCTCCGGCGCCGGCGCTGCCCGGGGACTACCGGGCGCCGACGGAGGCGCCGGACGCGTGAGGAGCCGGCCGGGCGGCTCCTACGGCGACCTCGGGGGTGCCGCCCCGGGATGCTGCTGAGATGTGCCCCCGGCAGGATTCGAACCTGCGACACCCGCTTTAGGAGTCCTGGGCGGGTTTTCACCTGCGCCGTTGCAAATGGTGCACGGGGTGGCCGAAGGGAGCTGATCGCTGCCGATTGCGGCGTCGGGGGTCACCAGGGGGTCACGTGCCGACGCGCCCAGCAAGCCCGCGGGGGCAAGGACGCGGAGCGTTCGCGGCAGTCCGACGAGCCGAGTAGCGGACTGATCGATTCCAACCTGCGGATGACGCGTTCTGTCTCTCGGCTGGTACGTGCCCCTCCCGGGCCGACACCTGCAAGGGAGAACGGTCCGCGAGTAGCGCAAGAGAAGGAGAACGTCATGGGCAACACAGAGCGCGACATCGAGGCGGAGGACAACGCTCGGTATGCGGAGTTCGCGAAGAGGTTCGAGCCCGGGGAGTACGAGGTTGAGGGCACGTCGGTGGTCCGTCTGCCGCGCGAGCTGTCCGGCTATCACACTGCGCTCTGGAGACACCTCAGGGGCGAGCGGACCGCTCCGCAGCTCTACGGTCGTGCAGTACGGGAAGCGGCAGTCGTCGCATGTGAACGTGACGGGGAGTTCCTCGGTGTGGTGTTGACGCCCGTGGGTGCACTGTCGGCCCGTGACCCCATGGAGCTGGAAGAGCAGGTTCGTGCGTTCGCCGCGCGCGAGTGGGGCATCGAAGCCGACGGCATCCAGGTGGTGCTGCGCCTGGTCGCGTCGTCGGAGGTTGAGGCGACGTTGATCAAGGAGCTCTTCGGGCTCTAACTGGGAAGCTCTGCTGAGGCCGGTTCCTTCTTCCTGGAGGGGACCGGCCTTTGCCATGCGGTGACGCGGCGACGGAGCAGCGCGGCCCGCAGCGGAGCGAGGACACGCGGGCGCACGCCGCCGCGCCACCGCGCGGCGGCGGAGCCGCCGCCTTGAGTCAGTAAGGAAAGTTCTCACAGGCTCTGTTAGACATCTGTGACGCGTCCGAGTAGCTCACGTTTCTTGCTGAGCGCCTTCGCTCGCGGTATTGGTGACCTGATCGTCACCGTTCTCGATATTCAAGAACAGCTCTGTCAATGAATCTAGCAAATCTATTGCGCTGGTGAGCATCGCCGCAAAACCGTCGCTATAGGAAGCGTCCCCGAGTTCAGTCGCGATGAAGGTGTCGTAGTTGCTAGGCTTCTTGTGGGCGGAGCTCTTTGACCGAATGCGTTGAATCTTTACGAGAATAGCGGTGACGCCTCTCGCGTCTGGATGCCCGGTAGCGGCAATCCAGGCCGTGAGTCGCGCAATGCTCTGGGTTTCTTCGCTGTCTTTGGGTAGCAGGGCGGCGATCTGACGGCTATTTATCGAGTCCACGAGTACGAGTGCGAGATTGAGGATTTGTTCGTCAAACTCTGACTGTTGCTCGTTGAGGGGGATGCGGAGGCGACTGAATACATGGGAGTCTTCTTCTACGGGGTCGCGGAACAGGTCCCAATCGTAGGAAACTGCCCACTCGTTACGAAACCTGCGGTAGCGACTCTTAAATAGATGTTCTGGCGAAGCCGGGTCCGCCCACTGCCCAAGGAAGGAACGGCGGACGTTGGTCTCACTTATTTCTGTGGTCGGTGCAACATTGTGGGCGCGCCAATGTGATCGCTCCGATTCGGGCAAGTCGCGACCCAAATCGCCAAGGAATACGGAGACGTACTCGGTGGAGTCATTGTCGATGCGAACTGACCACAACGAAGCGCAAGTTAAGTATCCATCACTTACGCTGTAGAGGTCAGCGTTTGAATAGTACTTCTGGAGAACGTCCCTGCGGAAGAAGACTGGGGTCAAGTAATGTGGCGCCCCTACATTTGCCCCAAAATAGTTTGACAATTTGTCTGGATCGCAAGTGTGCAGGATTGACCTCCCGTCCTCATCCTCGCCGATAATGAATTCAATGTGAGCCTCGGGTGCCGCCTCATTAAAGGGCCACACACCCGCGTGGCTGCGGTCCGGAGGGGGTAGGATTTTTGTTCCAAGTAGGCGCGAGAATGGGGAGCGCGAGCCTGTTAGCCGGGGGCTCGCAGTGAGGTCAATGTTCGAGGTCTCTGTTGCCTCGGCCCAAGAAATGTCTATGCATTCGACTTCCGAAACGGAATCTTCGGCATCGAGGATGCGAACCGAATCGATGAACAGAAGGAGGTCGAGCTGCCGTCCTGCTTGAAACTTGCGCAAGTAGCTTGTTCGAACTTCGACGCTCTCGGCGGAGATCTTTGCGACATCCTCGCGAGACCCGTCGTCTCCGACCTTAATCAGCTTTGTGCCGTCCGGAGATTGCCAAAGATTGTGGTACAGGCGAAACTCTTCACTGAGTTGCGGGAGCGGATCTTTGATGGCCCCGTGGAAGTCCTGAATTATTACCAGCGGCTGCATTTCTTCAGGCATGGAGAAGCGTGTATACGTTTCGACTTGCCGTCCGGAATCGTATGACACCATGAATCCGGGCATGCCTCCACCGACAGTGGCGTCCCAGGAGGGGTCGCTCGCGGCTCTAGATCGAAACGAAGGCTCAGCGAAGACGGCGTAAAACCCTCCATTGGAGCGGTCGGTAAGGTGCCAGTTCGAATAAACTGTCGTCCAGGGCTTGGTGCCAGCTTGTCGGAACTCTCGAAGCTTGTCTGGCTGGCTCAGTGACTTGAGGGGTTCTTCGATCATTTGGCGCACTCTTCCGTGTGTAAGTCGACGTCGATGATGAGGTGCTGGGTCTCGAATATGTCTATTCAGCCAATCAGACGATCTGTATATCCGGCTTCGACCAATCGCTCATAGGCGGATCGGACGTCTGGAAAAATTGGCTGCGGGCACGCGAATCCTCTTGCAGCATGCACCCAAATGCGCTGCGTGTCACCTACCAGCATGGAGATTACTCGCGATTCGTCACCAATTCTCGCAATGTACTCATTTAAAGGCAGTGGACTAGATGAGCAAATGAATTCTGGTGCTGGCCACTGTTTGGTTGCGGTAGCGAAGGCGCGTCGCTGTTGATATGGGCGGCTGGTAATTGTTGCAGATTGTAGATGGACGCCTTTTGCCTCCAGTAGACGTTTTGTAAGCTTGAAGTTCTCCCCGGTATTCGTGGCCTCGGCCTCCTGCAATATCGCCTCGCGCGGGACTCCGAGTTCCACACCTCGTTCGGCGAAGTGAACTGCTTCCCCGCGCGGGAAGATATCGACCGTAGTGGGAGCATTCGCTCCCGTGAAGACGATCAGCGGGAACATCCCTCGGTGGTAGAGGGCGGCGGTGTGCTCCGCTACGCCGATGTCGTGGCTCCCGAGTCCGATAGCGATGTCGGTGGGTCGCAGCTCGTGGCCGAGCTGGTGGTAGTCCCACAACGTCTGGGCGTCGGCCATAATCTGCTCACTAGTCACGGCTTCAGTCTGGCATCTCGAACGTGTATTGCCAGGAGAACAGGGATGCCCGATGGGTTCCGACGGCGAACTCGACGGGATGCCCCTCCGCCGTGCGGACGGTGCGCTCCATGACCATGACAGGCTCGCCGGCAGGGACCTCGAGCAGCTCGATTTCGTCAGGAGTCGGCATGCGGGAGCTGAAAGCTTCCGTGACCTCGTGGGGTTCAAGGCCCTGGAGTGTGAGTACCGCGAACCCACCTCCTCGCCCGGCTGGACCGGGGGTCGGGTCGACTAGCGGAGTTCCCGCCACGTCGCCCTGTCGGTAGTAGCTCGTCAGGGAGTGTGTGGGTCGGCCCTCCCGCTTCACCAGTCGACGGCGCGCATAGACCTGATCGTCGGTGCTGAGGTTGAGTGCTGCCGCGACGCGCGGGGGAGCGTCGATGAGCTCGACTGTCTGTGTCTGGTCCGAGGGTGCCCAGGGCTGACCGCTCACCTCTCGGTCGGCCGCGAAGGCGACCGTGTCGCCGTACTTCCATCTGCTCTTGGAGTACCGCTCGGTACCGAGTCGCTTCATGACGGGCTGCTCGCGAACCACAGTCCCTCGCCGACGTACAGGCGTCACGAGTCCCTCGGCCTCCAAGAGCGCTACGGCAGCGCGCACTGTCTTCACGTTGACGCCGTACTGCTCCGCGAGGTCTGCCTGTCGGGGCAGCGTGTCGCCGGGTGCGGGCGTGCCCTGAGCGATCAGTTTCCTCAGTTCCGCCGCTAGCTCCTTGTATCCGTATGGCACGGCACCTCCTCTGGTTGACCTCTAATGGTACCTCTAAGGGCCCCGAACAGGGGTCCTGGAGTAATAGAGCTAGCAATAAGGGCATCCGGCTTCTACGGTCTGAATAGAGCTATCCCTATTGGAGTGGGTGCATCTACGAAGAGGAGATGAGTCGGATGGCTACGTTCGCCGTGGACAGCAGCAAGCAGCAGATGGTCGGCACCGGTGTGGTCGAGCCGGTGATGGAGTGGGTCGAGGTCGATGGGAAGCGCCGGCCCGGCGACAACCAGGCGCGCCACGCGGATACGGGGATGCCGCTGTGGGCGGTCGAGTGCGTGTACCGCTCGGAGGAGTGGGGTCGAGCCTCGACGGTCTCCGAGAAGGTGAGCGTGGGCGCGATGAACCAGCCGACGGTCCAGCCGTTCCGTCCGGTCACCTTCGAAGGCCTCGTGGTGTCGGTGCGGGTGGATCGTGGGACCAACTCGGTGTCCTGCTCGTGGTCGGCCGAGTCGATCGCCGGGACCGACGAGGCTAAGAAGAGCGCGGCCTGATGGCGTCCAGGAAGGACGAGGACTGGCTGGGCGTCCTCCTCGGCGCTGTCCTCGGTGGACTGTTCATCGCCATGGCATGGGTGCTGCGGCGATTCTGGGTCACGCTCGGCTGGGTCGTCGTGTTCGCGCTCTCTCTGTCGAAGGACGTCGAGTCTCCGAGCTCCGTGCCGTATCGAGCCCTCGGCGTCGCCGTATTCCTGGCGATCCTGCTCGTGCTGTCGCGGCGCTTCCGAGGGCTGCGCAAAGTGCTGCCGGTGGTGGCCGAGGTGGAGCGTGCACGCGGCCAGAAGAGGCGCAGAGTCGGCAACAGGCTGCTGCGGGACTTCGGTTTCATCGCCACCAACGACGCCACCTCGTATCGGACAGAGTTCTCTCGCGGGAGGTGGACGGTCGATGCCCCGCTCGCCACGCTGACCGATCCGCTCTGGGTCGAGAACGTGGTGCGTGACCGGCTCGCAGTCATCGATGGCGCACAGGACGCCTTGATCGAGCAGACAGGCGTCGGCGGGCACTACCGGATCACGTTCTTGCGCGATGTCCGCAGGGACCCCCGGGCCGAGATGACGCCCCTGGAGCAGCCGTTGCAGTGGAGCGGCGACTGGGATGCCGTGCCGTATGGGTTACGGGCCGACGGAAGCCTGGCGACCCATCGCATTCGAGAGTGCAGCGGCACCGTGGTCGGTGGACTCCCTGGCGGTGGCAAGACCGGTGGCTTGACGGCGTTGCTGAGTGTCCTCGTGCCGTGCCCCTCTGTGCAGTTCCTCGTCTGGGACGGCAAGGGCGGTCACGACTGGGGATGGCTGGCCCCGCGGGCTGCGCTGTTCAACCGGGACGACGAGGACCGCGAACGGATCGCCCTGGAGCTGGAAGCTATCGTCGGGGTGATGCGCGACCGCCTGGACAGGATGGTCGATCTGCGGGGTGGACCGTCCATCTGGGACACGGGTGGTCCCTCGGCGGATATGCCACTGCTGGTGCTCGTCATCGACGAGTGCCAGGCGATCCTCGACAAGGAGCTGATTCCAAAGGACGACAAGGAATCGCTCCGTTATCGCCAGCGGACAGAAGCGGCGATCTCCGTGCTCGTTCGTAAGGGCCGTTCGGTGGGCGTGTGGGTGATCCCGACGACGCAGAAGCCGACGAGCGATTCGCTCCCGACGACCATCGGGTCCAATGCCGCGAGTGCCATCGCTTTCCGCGTGAAGACGCACGAAGCGGAGCGGGCGATCATGGGCACTGCCCCGGGCCCGAACGACCCGACTGCTACTGCTCTTCCTGCGACCCCGGGCTATGCGGTGGTCTCGTCCGAGAGCGGAGACCGTGAAGTGGTTCGGTTCGGGTACCTGCCCGTAGATGCTGCCGCGCGGGCTGCAGAGGAGTCTTCGGGCCTGCGGCAGTCAGTCATCGGCCCCATCATCAGGCCGACGGCATCTGCTGAGGGAGCGAACCCCGGTGGTGAATCGGAGAACGCCGCGACGGCCGACAGTTCTCCGGACGATCAGAGCCCCCGGCCTCGGCGGAAGCGAGCCCCTCGGAATTCCCGTACGGAGGCGGCGTGATGGTCTCGGCACAGCGGATGCGGGTGGCTGACCCCGCCCGCGCCCGCGCGGAGGAGAGGCGTGAGGAGCTGATCGCCGGATACATCTCTGCGCGTATGCCGGGAGCTGGAGTCCTACCGGACCTCGATTTCTCGACGCTGCCTGACAAGGCTCGGGAGGCGGCGGAGTGCCGGATCGGTGCGGGGTCGTGGTCGGCATGGAGCGATGCCGCGAAGCGCGTGCAGTGGTGCTCTCACCCGGTGCGGCTGCGGGGTTCATCGGTCACGGTGGATACGGCCACCGGGGCGGTCGAGCACTTCTCGTCCGCGAACTCGAGCGGCGAAGTGCGCGTTCCCTGCGGGAATCGGCGAGCAGATCGGTGCCCAGCCTGCTCACGCATCTATGCCCGCGACACCTTCGAGCTGATCTGCACCGGCCTGCTCGGCGGGAAGCAAACACCGGAAGCCGTGGCCGATAACCCCCTGGTATTCGCGACGCTCACGGCACCCTCGTTCGGGCACGTCCACGGGGTGCGCAACGGTGGTCGGTGCCGACCTCGGCAGGATACGGAGACCTGCCCTCACGGTCGGCTGCTCAGCTGCCACAAGGCCCATGACGATGGCGATGACCAGGTGGGTTCTCCCCTCTGCTGGGAGTACTACGACTGGACCTCGGCTGTGGTGTGGCAGTGGCATGCCCCGGAGCTGTGGCGGCGCGCCACCATCGCCCTTCGCCGTGCGCTTGCCCAGTACCTCGGCGTGTCCGGCACGGGTCTGCGGAAGATCGCCACGGTGCAGTACGCGAAGGTGGCGGAGTTCCAGGCGCGCGGGCTCGTGCACTTCCACGCGCTCATCCGGCTCGACGGCCCCGATGGGCCCGGCTCCCCGGCCCCTGCCGACGGCCTGACGCTGGCGAGACTGGTGGAGCAGGCAGTGCGAGGTGTGCAGGTAGAAGCATCTCCGGTCGATGGTGCGGACGTGCCGCGCGTGCTGCGCTTCGGTGTGCAGCTCGATGCGCGGACCGTGCGCACTGGACGGCCGGGGGACCTCCTTGACGACGTGCGCTCCAGCGATGAGCTGCACGCCGGGCAGGTGGCCGGATACCTGGCAAAGTACGCGACGAAATCGACCAGCGAGAGCGGCGTCCCACGCCCGCACCACCAGCGGATGTCACACGAGTGCATCGACCTCTCGAAGCGCGCGATGACGTCCGAGCCGGATTCTCCGTACTTGCTGCTGGGGAAGTGGGCGCGGATGCTCGGGTTCCGGGGACATTTCTCCACGAAGTCTCGCGCGTACTCGGTGACCCTCGGTCGGTTGCGAGCAGCCAGACGGCGGTTCGCGCGGTTCAAGGCGGAATCGGAGAGGACAGGCGAACCGCTCGACGTTGCAAACCTGGAATCACGACTGCTGGCCGACGACGACACGACGCTGGTGGTGTCGTCCTCGTGGGAGTTCGTCGGGAGCGGCTGGGGGAGTGGAGGCGAAAAGGAGCTCGCCGACGCTGCTGCCGCACGAGCGCGGGAGTACGCCCAATTCGTCGCACGAGAGGTCAACGAGGATCGGTGAAAGGTGGAGAACAGCATGGCGAGGCAGGAGAAGGACGATGCGGAGCATCTGGAACGGGCGCTGATCGTGAAGGCGATGCTCGGTGACGTGACCGATGACGACATCGAGAACCTGAGCAGAGCGCAGAGCGGACGATGGGAGCGGTGATGAACGAGTACATGACGAGCGCAGAGGTTGCTCGTCTGCTGCGGGTCGACAAGTCGACGGTGTGCCGGTGGAGACAGGCAGGGACAGGCTCTCGGGTGACCTGGCTGTCCCCATCTCTCCCTCGCTACGCCCGTCGCGATGTCGAGGAATGGCTGCGCGGGGTGGCGGCGTGAGCGTCGACAAACTGCCATCGGGTCGCTTCCGCGCGAGGGTCAAGCGTGGGCGTCAGGTCGTGTCCACCAAGTCCTTCGACCGGAAGAAGGACGCCCTGGCGTGGGAGGCCGCCGAACGGGTGCGCCTTGCAGGCGGCTTCGACCCCCGCCTCGGGAAGACGACCACGGTCGCGGCGGCGGTCACCGAGTTTCTGGCCGACAGAGAGGGGCGGGTCGCGGCCTCGACGGTAGCGACGGATCGCCGCTTCCTCCTGGCCTTGCCGGTGAGCGTCGAGCGGTCCCCGGTCGGGGAGCTGACTCACGCGGAAATCGAGCGGTACGTCCATCGGCTGCGCGTCTCGGAGGGGACAAAGAAGCGCGCGGTCATCTCGCTGTCCGCCTTCTTCGGTTGGGCGGTCAAACGCGGGTACCGGATCGATAATCCTGCACGCGGCGTCCAGGTGGCCGGAGAGGTCCCTCTGCATGCCGCGACGATGGCGACCTGGGATGAAGTGGAGCGGATCGCCGGGAACATCACGAACCCGGGATACCGGCTCTACGTGCGGCTCATGGCGTACACCGGGCTGCGGCCGGGGGAGATGCGCGCTCTGCGGGTCGGTGACGTCTCCGGGGGCCGGCTGCGCGTGCTGCGGTCACATCCCGAAGGCCATGTCGAGAAGGACGTGAAGAACCACCAGGCACGATTCGTGCCCGTGGCGGGTGCCGTCCGCGTAGACCTCGAACGGCATATCGAGAGTCGTTCGCCCCGTGACCGGGTGTTCACCGCACCCGGGGGAGGGCTGATCGCCTCCCGGAACCTGCGCCGTGATGTGCATGGGCGAAGATCGCACCGGAGCTGCGGCTGTACGATCTGCGCCACGTGGCGGTGTCCGAATGGGTGCGCGCCGGGGTGCCGCTCGCGACCGTGCGGACCTGGGCCGGACACTCCTCGCTCGCCGTCACATCGCGGTACACCCACGTCGCCGGGAGCGAAGATGCGGCGGCGCTGGAGCTGGTGAACGGCCGGGCGGGTGTCACACGGGGGTCACAGGAGCCCAGGCAGTCGGAGGAAGGTGCCAGATGACGTGCAGCGACGCAGGTCAGATAAGTGCCCCCGGCAGGATTCGAACCTGCGACACCCGCTTTAGGAGAGCGGTGCTCTATCCCCTGAGCTACGGAGGCCGATCGGTGCCCTGCTGACAGGCACGGACACCATGCGGACCGCGGACATCCTAGCGCTCGTGACAGGATCGACCCATGCCGAGCGAGCAGACCGAGACCACCGCCACCGTCGCCGCCGTCATCCTGGCCGGCGGCGCCTCCTCGCGGATGGGCGGCACCGACAAGACGCGGCTGCCGATCGCCGGTGCCAGCGCCCTCGAGCGGGTGCTGCGCGCCACGCCCGCCGGGGTGCGGATCGTGGTGGGCCCGGACGGGCCGGACGGCAGGGCGCTCGCCGCCCGGCACCGTGCCCGCTTCGTGCTCGAGGACCCGCCGCGCTCCGGCCCGCTCGCGGCGCTCGCCCGCGGCGTCGACGAGCTCGATGACGCCGGCGATGCGACCACCGTGCTGGTCCTGGCGGGGGACATGCCCCTGCTCCGCCCCGAGACCCTGCGGTCCCTGGCCGCGCAGAGCGCTTCGGCGCAGCAGGTGACCGCCCTGGCCGGCGAGGATGGCCACATCCAGTACCTCGGCGCCGCCTGGCCGCTCCCGCGCCTGCGCACGGCGCTGGCCGCCGTCGAGAATCCGGAGGGCGGCTGGGTGAACCTGAGCCTGCGCCGCCTGTACGCGCAGCTCGGCGAGCAGGAGCTGGCCACCCGGCCCGCCGCCGGGGCCGAGGGGGCGGACATCGACACCCCCGAGGCCCTGGACGAGGCGCGCCGCGTCGCCGGGCCCCGCGTCGCCCTGGCCCAGCTCGAGGTGTCCGAGGACCCCCGGGAGACCTTCGCGACCGTGCGCCGCGCCGTCGCCGCCGCGGCCGAGGAGGGCGCCCAGCTGGTGGTGCTGCCCGAGGCGACCCTCACCCCCTTCGGCACCGACCTGCGCGCCGCCGCCGAGCAGCACCATCCCGGCTTCGAGCGCCTCCTCCAGGAGCTCGCCGACCTGCACGATCTGGTGGTGGTCGGCGGCTCCTTCACCCCCACCGACGACGGCCGCGTGCACAACACCCTGCTGGTGCGCGGGCCCGGCGGGAGCCCGCGCCTCGAGTACCGCAAGATCCACCTCTTCGACGCCTTCGGGGCCGACGAGTCCCGGACCGTCGCCCCCGGCCACGAGCTGGTGACCTTCGACCTCGGCGGCACCCGCTTCGGCCTGGCCACCTGCTACGACGTGCGCTTCCCCGAGCAGTTCACCGCCCTCGCCCGCCGCGGCGCCCAGGTGATCCTGCTGCCGCTGGCCTGGGCCGAGGGCCCGGGCAAGCGGGACCAGCTGCGGCTGCTGCTGCGGGCCCGCGCCCTGGACTCCACCAGCGCCCTGCTCGCCGTCGACCAGGCCCCGCCCGCCGGATACACGGGCCGCGCCGCCCGCGGCATCGGCCACAGCGCCGCCGTCGGCCCCCTCGGCGAGGTCCGCCAGGAGCTCGGCCGCACCCCCGGACTGCTGCTGGTGGACCTCGACCTCGCGGAGATCGAGACCGCGCGGGCCAGCCTGCCGGTGCTGCGGCACGCCGTCGAGCTGCCCCGGACGTGACCGCCCCCCGCGGGTCCGGTGCGCGCCCCGGGTGGTGACCGACGGCACCCGGTCCGGCAGGGGACTCTGTCGTAGCCTGCTGGGGTGATGACCCAGCTCAGCCGCCCCGCCGCCGCCCGCCGTGCTCCGCTGCTCGCGCTCGCCACGGCGCTGCTGCTCGCCCTGATGATGGCGCTGCCCGGCGCGGCCCGGGCCCATGACACCCTGATCTCCTCCGATCCCGAGGACGGCGCCGCCCTCGAGACCTCGCCCGAGGCGATCACCCTCACCTACAGCGCCGACATCCTCGAGGTCAGCCCGCTGGTGCTGATCACCGACGACTCCGGCACCGAGCTCGCCGAGATCACCCCGACCGTCGAGGGCCCGACCGTCACCGCGACGCTGCCCGAGCCCCTGCCCGCCGGCACCCACTCGGTGCAGTGGCGGGTGGTCTCCAGCGACGGCCATCCGATCGAGGGCGAGTTCACCCTCACGGTGGAGCAGAAGGCGGCCGCCCCCGCTGCCTCGGCCGCCCCCGCCCCCGCCCCCAGCGACGCCGGGGGCGCCCCGGAGGCCGGCGCGGCGAGCGATCGCGGAGGCGCCCAGGCCGGCGACAGCGGCTCAGCGGCCGCCCCCGCCGCCGAGGAGCCCGCGCCCGAGGAGGGCGGCTTCTCGATGTCCACCCTGATCTGGGTCCTCGCCGTCATCGTGGTCGGTGCCTCGGTGGCCGTCTTCCTCATCCTGCGCCGCCGCGACTGAGCCCGCTGGCCGGGCCGCGGCCCGGGGATTCCCGCCCGCCCGGCCCGCCGGGGTCCTTCGCGCCATACTGGGCTTGTGACACCGCGACCCCCGGCCCCTGAGCAGCAGCCTCCCGCGAGCGCGGGCGGCGGTCAGGCGCAGCCGTCGGCCCCCGCCGAGCGCAGCGAGGGCGTCCAGCGAGCGGCGGCCACCAGCCGCAGCGCCCGCTGGGACCATGTGCTCACGCGACTGGCCACCACCAAGCGGCTGAGCGTCGCCGAGGTCGCCGAACAGCTCGCCGTCAGCGAGTCGACCGTGCGGCGGGACTTCGTGGAGATGGAGCGCGCCCAGCTGGCGCGCCGCACCCACGGCGGCATCGTCGCCGTCGACGTCGCCTACTCCCTGGCCACCGTCCCGCGCACCGCCGACGAGGGCTCCGCCCAGCGCGAGCGGGTCGCCGACCGCGCCGCCGCGCTGGTCGAGCCCGGGCAGATCATCGGCTTCAACGGCGGCCGCACCACCACCTCCGTCGCCCGCCGGGCGGTGGCCCGCCCGGACATCGACTCCCGGGACGGGACGCCCGGCCTCACCGTCGTCTGCGCGGCCCTGAACATCGCCTCCGAGGCGGTGCTGCGGCCCTCCGTGCGCACCGTGGTGCTCGGCGGCGTCGCCGAGCCCTACTCCTTCGAGCTCACCGGGCCGCTCGCCACCGCCACCATGCGCGACCTGTGGCTGGACACCATGTTCGTGGGCACCGTCGGGCTGGACATCAGCGCCGGGCTGACCTGCAACTCGGACGCGGAGGCCGGCGTCACCCGCACCATGATCGGGCATTCGCGCCGGGTGGTGGGGCTGGCCACCGCCGACAAGATCGGTCACCGGGCGCTCGCCGGGATCTGCCCGATCTCGGTCCTGACCGACCTCATCATCGCCGGCCCCGTCACCCCGGAGCTGCGCGCCCACCTGGAGGAGAGCTCGGTGCGGCTGCACGAGGTCTGAGCGCGGGCCGTGGGCCCGATGTGAGCAGGCCGGGAGGCGTCCGCGCGGCGGGCCTGCACCGAGCGGTGCCCCGGCCCCGGTAGCGTTGGCGTCCATGTGGAGTTTCCTGCGCGGCACGAAGCGTCCGGACCGAGCGGCCGAGGACGCGATCCCTCGGGACGACGCCCTGTCGACGCTGGCCGAGGAGCGCCGGGTCGCCGCGCAGCGCGCCGGCGACGCGGCCGAGGACGAGCGCGCCGCGACGCCGTCGGCCCGCGAGCGCGTCACCGCCGGCAGCTCGCCCGCACCGCGCAGCGGCGGCTACGAGATCGTCGTCGAGCGGCACCTCGACGAGGTCGGCGCCGGCATCGCCCCGGAGCAGGACGAGGACGACCTGCCCGAGCAGCCGCACGAGCACCGCCCCCTCAGCCGCGAGGACCGGGTCGCCGACGCCCTGGACCGCTGGTCCCAGCAGATCACCGGCGGCGTCGACGCGCCCTCCTTCTTCACCCAGATCCGCGCCGGCGGGGTGGTGCTGGACCTGACCCACTCCCACCCCTCCGGTCTCGCGCAGCTGCTCGCCGGGCGCGGCCCGACCCGGCTGTCGTCCCTGGTGCGCGAGGTCGGTGCGCTGGCCGACGCCCGCGCCCATGCCCGCACCATCCGCGAGGTCGCCGAGCGCCACGCCGAGGAGGTGGGCCTGACCACCTGCCACCTCGGCATCGGCGAGGCGATCTGGTACCCCGAGGACGGCTCGGCCCCGATCCACGCGCCCGTGCTGGTGCGGCCGATCACCCTGCGCCTGCGCGGCAACGCCCGCGAGGACGTCGACCTCGAGGTCGACGCCACCGCCGACCTGAACCCGGTGCTGCTGCGCTCCCTGCGCGAGGCCGGGGTCGCGGTCGACGCCCGCGCGCTGCTGGCCACCACCGACAGCCACCACGGCTTCGATCCCACCCCCGTGCTCGACGCCTTCCGCTCCCTCGGCCAGCCGCTGCCCGGCTTCCGGGTGGTCCACGCCCTGGTGGTCGGCAACCTGATGGACGCCGCCGGCTCCGTCGCCGGCGACCTGACCACCGACCGCGAGGACTGGGCCGCCTCCCCGCTGGTCGCGGCGCTCGCCGGCGACGGCGAGGCCCGCGCCCTGGTGCGCTCGACGGCGACCGCGCCGGAGGTCCCCGAGGACGAGCTCGTCGCCGCCGTCGACCCCGGCCATCACGCCGTGCTGAACCGTGTGCTGGCCGGTCAGGACCTCGTCGTGGCCACCCCGCCCGGCACCACCAGCCTCGAGCTGGTGGTGGACCTCGCCGAGGAGCTCAACGCCCGCGGCCGCTCCGTGCTGATCGTCTCCCAGCGCCGCCGCAACCTCTCCCAGCTGGTGCGGATCGCCCAGCGCCGCGGCCTCGAGGAGCTCGTCTTCGACCTCTCGCCGGCCCCGTCCCTGCAGCGCAACGCCTCCGCGGCGCTGCTGCGCAGCCTGCGCCGCGCCGGCACCCACGGGCTGGGACCCGACGACGTCGCCCCCGCGGAGCTCGGCCGCAGCCGCGACATCCTGGTCGGCCACGTCGAGGCGATGCACCGCCTGCAGCAGCCCTGGAACGCCTCGGCCCACGACGCGATCTCGGCGCTCGCGGCCCTGACTCGCCTGCGCACGGCCCCCCGCACCCAGGTGCGGCTGCGGGCCGACGTCGCCGCGCGGATGGTCGGCGAGGAGCGCGACCGCTTCGCCGCGGCCCTGCGCGAGGCCGCCGAGCTCGGCGTGCTCACCAGCGGCCCCGAGGAGACCGCCTGGTACGGCGCCCCGATCAGCACCGACACCCAGGCCGCCCGCGCCGAGGAGCTGCTCGGGCAGCTGCGCGAGGAGATCCTGCCGCAGCTGCGACGGGCCTGCGCCCGCACCGGCGCCGAGCTCGGACTGCAGGAGCCCACCACCCTGACCCAGCTGCACGAGCGGCTGGCGCTGCTCCAGCGGGTGCGCACGCTGCTGACCACCTTCCAGTCCGCCGTGTTCTCCGCCCCGCTGACCGATCTCGTCGCCGCCACCGCGGACCGCAAGTGGCGCGAGGAGCGCGGGGTGACCATGGGCTTCCGCGTGCGCCGACGGCTGCGCCGCGAGGCCGCCGCCCTGCAGCGCCCCGCCTCGCCCTCCCCGGACCTGCACCGCGACCTCGGCGATGCCCGCCGGGTCAGCGAGGACTGGCGTCGGGTCGCGGTCTCCGCCCCGGAGGCCGCCCCGTCGCGGCCCTCGCTGCCCGAGGACCTCGAGGGCGTGCGCCGCATCATCGGTCGGGCCGAGAAGGTGCTCGACGAGCTGTCCGTGCTGCTGGACGGCACCCCCGTCGGCGCCGACCTCGCCCGCACCGACCTCGACGAGCTCGAGCGCCGTGTCGACGCGCTGCTGACCGACCGGGACGACCTCGAGACCCTGCCGCGCCGCACCGAGCTGCTGCGCCGGCTGAGCTTCGACGGGCTCGGCGAGCTGGTCGAGGACCTCCGCGTCCGCCGGGTCCCGATCCACCAGGTCGGCGCCGAGCTCGAGCTGAGCTGGTGGCGCAGCGTCCTGGAGCTGATCGCCGGGGCGGAGCCCACCATCTCCCAGTACGACGGCACCTCGCTCTCGCAGGTCGCCGAGCGCTTCCGGCGGCTCGACGCCGAGTACCTCGCCGGCGCCTCCGCGCGGGTGCACGCCGCGGCCGACGAGGTGCGGGTGGCGACGATGACGCAGTTCCCCGACACCTCCCGGGCGGCGATCGCGGAGCTGGCCCGCTCCTCGACCGTCTCCATCCGGGACCTGGCCGCGAAGTACGAGGACATCCTCTTCGCTGCCCGGCCCGCCTGGCTCGCCTCGCCGTACCTGGTGCCGCAGGTGATCCCGCGCGGCCGCCACTTCGACGTCCTGATCGTCGCCGACGGCGGCCGCCTGCCCACCGCGGCGGCGCTGCCCTCGATCGTCCGCGCCCGGCAGACCGTCGTGGTCGGCGATCCCCTCGAGTACGGCGGGGAGTCCGCCCCCAGCCTGCTGGACGACATGCTGCGGATCGCCCCGCACGTCGAGATCCTCCGCGATGCCCATCCCGCCACCGAGGGACTGCGCTGCTTCGCCCAGCGCCGCGCCCTGGTCGGCGAGGTGGTCGCGGTGCCGAGCCCGGTCGCCCCGGAGCAGGACCGCCTGATCCTGGTCGAGAACGGCCGCGGCCCGGTCACCGAGGGGATGGAGTACGTCGAGAGCACCGAGGCCGAGCTGCGCCGCGTCACCGATCTCGTCATCGAGCACGCCCGCACCCGCCCCGAGCGCTCCCTCGCGGTGCTCACCGTCACCCAGGAGCACGCCCGGCGCCTGATGGAGCGGATCATGAACACCGTCTCGGTGATCCCGGCGCTGCGCGAGTACTTCGACCCCGGGGCCCGGGAGGTCTTCACGGTGCTGCCCGCCGATCAGGCCACCGCCGTGATCCGCGACGACATCATCGTCTCGATCGGCTTCGGCCAGACCCCCCACGGCCGGCTCCTGCACCGCTTCGGACCGCTGTCCGGGCCGGCCGGCCGCAAGGCCCTGGCCACGCTGATCACCCGCGCCCGCGGACGCACCACCGTGGTGTCCTCGATCGGCGTGCAGGACCTCGACCACGCCCGGCTGCGCAGCGAGGGCGCCCGCGACCTGCGGGCCCTGCTCTGGGTGCTGCAGGGCGGTCCCGACGTCCCCGTCGTCCCGCACGTCGCCGCCCTCACCGGCAGCGGCGAGGAGGTGGCCCCGCCCGCCGAGGCGTCCCGGGCGGCCCCCGCCGCACCGGTCGTGGCCGGCGATGCCGCCGCGGAGCCGGCCCTCGAGCCGGCCGCGGCGCAGGGATCCGACGACGACCTGACCGACGAGGACCTCGACGCCGCGATCGAGGCCGCGCTCGCCCGCAAGGCCGGGCAGTCCGGCGCGGACGAGCAGGCAGCGGACGGCGCGGAGCCGGGGTCCGCCTCGGCAGCACCGGCCGGGGCGACCGCCGCCGGTGCGGCCGGCGGGTCCGCCGCAGCGCCGGCGGCCGACGCCGACGGCGCTGCGTCCCCCGACGCGGACCGTCCCGAGGCCTCCGCGGAGGACGCTGATCCCGGGGCCGAGGAGGCCGCCGAGCCCGCCGCGCCGCGGGAGCTGGAGACCGACGCCCTGGTGCAGGACCTCGCCGACCGGCTGTGGCGGCTCGGCCTGCTGGTCGAGCGCGACTTCGGCCTCTCCGCGGACCGGATCGAGCTGGCGCTGGGCCATCCGGACCTGCCCGGTCGGATGCTGCTGGCCGTGGACACCGACGGCGCCCACTACGTCGACACCCCCAGCCAGCGCGAGCGGGACCGCCTGCGCGCGGAGCGGCTCGAGGCCGCCGGCTGGTCGACCGAGCGGGTCTGGTCCTGGGCGCTGTTCATCGATCCCGACGGCGAGGCCGAGCGCATCCGCCGCGCGGTCGAGCGGGCGCTGCGCCTGGTGCAGGCCGAGGAGCGCACCGACGCCCTCACCGGGGTCGGGACGATCCGCCACCGCCTGCCCCGCCCGCAGATCCCCGCCGGCCACCCGCTGTCGTTCTACTCGAGCGACGACTTCGACGCGGTGGTCGAGTACATCTGCTCCGACGGCCGGGCCCGCCTCGAGGAGCACCTGGCCACCGAGGTGCGCAGCTTCCTGGGCTTCGAGCAGCGCTCCGTGCTGCTGGACGTCTCGGTCTCCAGCGCCATCCGCCGCTACCAGGAGCGGCAGTGACCTCCGCCGAGGGCGCGGCGCGACCGCCCCGCCGCGTGGTGATCTCCTCGGTGACCGGGAAGCCGATCCCCTGGGACGACGAGGAGGAGGTCGCGGCGGCCCCGGAGCGGCGCCCGCTCCTGCCGGACCGGGTCGCCGAGGACGCCCCGGAGCCCGGGGCCGACGAGTCCAACGACGCCCGGATCGCGGGGGACGTGCCGCCCCACTGGGGTCGCGGGCGGTAGTCCGCCGCTCGCCCTGGCGGCCCCGAGGACCGGTCCGCCGCGCACGGGCGGCCCTGGTGCCGTCCGGCCGACGCCCAGTCGCCGTCGCCTAGGCTGACGGGATGACGGACGCCGCCTCGCCCGACGCCCCTGCTGCCGCGTCCGCACCACCTGCGGCTGCTCCCGGTCCCCGCCGCAGCCTGCTGGGGAACCTGCTGCGCGGCCTGCTGATCGGGGTGGTGGAGACCGTCCCGGGAGTCAGCGGCGGCACCGTCGCGCTGGTGACCGGGGTGTACGAGGAGCTGATCGACTCCGGTCATCATCTGACCGCCGCCGCCCGCAGCCTGCTCACCGGCCCGCAGCGCCGCGCACGCACGCTCGAGCACCTGCGCGCGGTCTCCTGGCGCTGCGTCCTCCCGGTGGCCCTGGGCATGGTCGCCGCGGTGCTGACCATCGCCGGTCCCGTCGGACGGCTCGTCGAGTCCCACCCGCAGGCGATGCGCGCCCTGTTCCTGGGCCTGGTGGCCGGCTCCGTGCTGGTGCCGCTGCGGCTCTCCGGCGGAGCCTGGCGGCTTCCCGAGGGGCTCCGCTTCGCCCTGGGCGTGCTCGCCGGACTGCTCTTCACCTCCCTGCCCACGGCGTCGCTGGACCCGAGCCCCTGGATCATCGCCCCGGCCGCCGCGATCGCGGTCTGCGCACTGGTCCTGCCCGGGGTCTCGGGATCCTTCATCCTGCTCAGCCTGGGTCTCTACCAGCCCACGCTGCAGGCGGTCGACGAGCGCGACCTCGGGTACATCGCGTGGTTCGGGCTCTGGGCCTGCGTCGGGCTGGTGCGGGTGGTGCGGCTGATGCGGCATCTGCTGGTCCACCACCATCGCGGCACCATGGTGGTCCTGGCGGGCGTGATGGTGGGGGCGCTGCGCAGCCTGTGGCCCTGGCAGGACGCGACCGGCGGGCTGCTGGCCCCCACCGCGGACTGGCCGCCCCTGCTGGCGCTCATGCTGCTCGGCGCGGTCCTCGTGCAGGCGCTGGTGCTGCTCGAGGCGCGCTCGCAGGCGACCCCCGCTGCGGTCGAGCCGGCCGGCGCCGGCAGCGGCGAGCGCTGAGCACCGCGCGCCGTACCCTGGGGACCATGGACCACACCACCGCAGACCCGTCGGACCCGACCGCCGCGCGGCCCGCCGGACCGGACCTGAGCAGCCTCCGCGTCGCCGTGATCGGGGCCGGCAACATGGGCGGCCCCGTCGCCCGGACCGTCCTCGCCGCCGGCGTGCGCGGGCAGAACCTGCTGATCGCGAACTCCTCCGCGCAGAGCAGCGAGCGCGCCGCCGCCGCCCTCGGGGCGACCGCGGCGAGCTCGCACGCCGAGGCGGTCGCCGGCGCCGACGTCGTGGTGGTCGGTGTGAAGCCCTACCAGGTCCTCGACCTGCTCTCCGAGCTGCGCGAGCAGCTGCCGAGCAGGGCCGTCGTGATCTCCCTGGCCGCCGGCGTCACCCTCGCGCAGATGGAAGCGGCGCTGGGGGAGGGGCAGCCGGTCGTGCGGGCCATGCCCAACACCCCGATCTCCGTCGGGGAGGGCGTGGTCGGCCTGATGCGCGGCGGCGCCGTCGGCGAGGAGCAGCACGCTCTGGTGCACGCCCTGTTCGCCCGCGCCGGCCTCGCCGTGGACATCACCGAGGAGCAGGTGCACGCCTTCATCGGCGCCGCCGGCTCGCTGTCCGCCTTCGTGTTCACCATCATCGAGGCGATGACCGACGAGGCCGTGCGGCTGGGGCTGAAGCGCGACCTCGCGGACGCGCTCGTGCAGCAGACCGTGCGCGGGGCGGCCACGCTGCTGCTGGAGACCGGCACCCATCCGGCCGTGGCCAAGAACGGGGTCTCCAGCCCCGGCGGCACCACCGTCCAGGGTCTGGCGGCGCTGGAGCGGGCCGGGGTGCGCTCCGGGGTCGCCGCGGCGATGGCCGCGGCTGCGCAGCGGTCGCGGGAGATGACCGCGGACTGACCGGGACGGGGTCAGGGGCGCTGGGAGAACTTCTCGATCAGCGCGGTGCGGCCGGAGACGATGAGCAGGTCGTGCGCGGCGACCATGGTCTGGGGCACCGCGTAGGTGAAGTCCTTGCCCGGGGACTTGACGCCCACCACGGTGACCCCGTAGCGCTGGCGGATGTCGGAGTCGGCCAGGGTCAGGCCCTGCACCTCGCGCGGCGGGCGCATCTTGACGATCGCGAAGTCGTCGTCGAACTCGATGAAGTCCATCAGGCGGCCGTTGACCAGGTGCGCGACCCGCTTGCCGGCGTCGGCCTCCGGATAGACCACGTGGTGGCAGCCGATGCGCTGGAGGATCTTGCCGTGCGCCGCGGAGATCGCCTTCGCCCAGATGACGGGCTTGCCGAGGTCCACCAGGTTCGCGGCGATCAGCACGCTGGCCTCGATGGAGGTGCCCACCCCCACCACGGCCAGGGAGAAGTCCGCGGCCCCGACCTGGTCGAGGACCTCGGGCTGGGTGGCGTCGGCCCGCACCACGTGGGTGAGCTGCCCGGAGTGCTTCTGGACCAGCTCCGCATCGGTGTCGATCGCGAGCACCTCGGTGCCCAGCTTCTCGAGGGTGTGGGCGATCGAGGCGCCGAAGCGGCCCAGACCGATCACGAGCACTCCCTCGTCGCGCGCGCTGCGTGCCATGCCGCTCCTCCGTGTCCGGGCTCGCGGGCCGTCCGCGGGCTGGGCGGGCACAGTCTATGGGCGGCGCCGCGGTCAGCCGACGATCGGCCGCTCCTGCGGCAGCTGCACCATCCGCACCCGGGACCGCACCGCGAGCGCCGCCCCCAGCGTCATCGGCCCCAGCCGCCCCACGTACATGCAGGCGATCAGCACCCACTTCGCCTCGGTGGGCAGCAGGGCGGTGATCCCGGTGGTCAGACCCACCGTGCCGAAGGCGGACAGCGCCTCGAACAAGGTCTGGTCCAGGGTGAACGGGGTCATCCGCAGCAGCAGGAACGTCGCTGCGAACACCATGGTGGCGCTCATGACCAGCACCCCGATGGCCTGGCGGATGGTCTCGTGGGGGATCCGCCGCCCGAAGGCCTCCACGTCCGGGTTGCCGCGGATCTCGGCCCAGATCGAGAGCATCAGCAGGGCGAACGTCGTCACCCGGATGCCGCCCGCGGTGGAGCCGGAGCCGCCGCCGATGAACATCAGCACATCGGTCAGCAGGCGCGACTCGGCGGTCATCTGACCCGGGTCGAGGGTCGAGAAGCCGCCCGAGCGGGGCATCACGCTCGCGAAGCCGGCGGCGAGGAGCTTGGTGCCCAGCGGTTGGTCGCCGAGGGTCGAGGGGTTCGACCACTCCATCAGCAGGTATCCCGCGAACCCCGCCATCAGCAGCAGCGCGGTCGTGGACAGGGTGAGCTTGGCGTGCAGGCTCCACTTGCGGGGTGTGCGCAGCTTGCGCACCATCACCAGGATCACCGGGAAGCCGAGCGAGCCCACCAGCACCGCCAGACCGATCGGGATCGAGAAGAACGGGTCGCCGAGGTACTGCTCGGTGCCGATCGCCTCGGGCACGAAGCCGGCGTTGTTGAAGGCGCTGATCGCATAGAACAGCCCCAGGAACAGCGACTCCGCGATGCCGTGGTCGGTGATGACCATGTACGGGGTCAGCGCCACGAAGGTCGCCGCCTCGAAGGCGGTCGAGGTGATGAGGATGATCCGCAGCACCCCGCCGACCTCCGCGAGCCGCTCGGCCCGGGTCTCCTGGGCGGTGATCACCCGCTGCGCGAGACCCAGCCGGTGCATCACCGACAGGCTCAGCAGGGAGGCGACGGTCATCAGGCCCAGGCCGCCCAGCTTCATCGCGACCATGATCACCGTCAGCCCGAAGCCGGACCAGTGGGTGCCGGTCTCGACCGTCACCAGGCCGGTCACGCAGATCGCGGAGACCGCGGTGAACAGGGCGTCGACCAGGGCGGTGCGCTCCCCGTCGGCGGTGGCCGCGGGCAGCGACAGCAGGGCCGTGAACACCACGATCAGCAGCGTGAACACGCCCAGGGCGATGCGCGCCGGGGTGGGGGTCAGCAGCGTCCGCCACCCGCCGCGCCGGCTGGAGGAGCGGCGCCGGGCAGCGGAGGGATGCGCGCGCCGGGTGGCGCTCGATGCGCGATCGATCATCGCGTCCCTCGTCTCCGCTCGGGCGACCGGCGGTCGCATCCGCGGCAGTCTACGACCGCGCACGGCCCGGGGCGGGCCCGAGCGGCATCCGCACCGGGCCCGGGCGCCCTGCGCGCGCTGGGTACGCTTCCCCCATGTCCGCCGATGCGCTCCGCCCCGCCCCCGCCCCGCCGGCAGGCGGACCCGCCGCCGGCGTCGGCATCGTCTGGGACGAGGCGCTGTGCGAGTACGACTTCGGGCCCTACCACCCGATGGCGCCGGTCCGGCTGTCCCTGACCCATCAGCTGGCCCGCAGCGCCGGACTGCTGGAGCGGCCCGGGGTGCAGATCCTCCCGGCCCCGGTCGCGACGGACCAGCAGCTCGCGCAGGTCCACGAGGGGAGCTTCATCGCGGCCGTCAGGCACGCCTCCGAGGCGGCCGACGAGCTCACCGCCGAGCAGTACGGCGAGCTGATCCGTCACGGCATCGGCGGCGACGACGTCCCGCCCTTCCCCGGCATGCACACCGCCTCCGCCCGGATCGTGGGCGGCGCCCTCGCCGCGGTCGACGCGATCGTCCAGGGCCGGCTGCGCCGGGCGGTGCACTTCGCGGGCGGCCTCCACCACGCCAAGCCCGCCAGCGCCTCCGGCTTCTGCGTCTACAACGACGCCGCCCTCGCGGTGCGCCGCGCCCTGGACACGGGCGAGGAACGGGTGATGTACGTGGACCTCGACGTCCATCACGGCGACGGCGTGGAGCGGGCGCTGTGGAACGAGCCGCGCGCGATCACCCTGTCCGTGCACCAGAGCGGCGAGCACCTCTTCCCCGGCTCCGGGTTCGTGCAGGACAGCGGCGGCCCCGACGCGCCGGGCACCGCGATCAACGTGCCGCTGCCGCCGCGCACCACCGCCGACGGCTGGGTGCGCGCGATCCGCGCCACGGTGCCCGCGCTGGTGCGGGCGGTGCGGCCCACGCTGCTGGTCACCCAGCACGGCGCCGACACCCACCGCAGGGACCCGCTGGCCGACTTCTCGGTGACCCTCGAGGCGCACCGGGAGGCGATGCTGCTGATGCGGGAGCTTGCCGAGGAGGTGTGCGGGGGGCGCTGGCTGGCGCTCGGCGGCGGCGGCTACGCGGTGGTCGACGTGGTGCCGCGCTCCTGGGCGCAGCTGATCGCCGTCGCCACCGGCGAGCCGCTGGACCCGGCCGCCGCGCTGCCCGCCGACTACCTCGCGGCCGCCGCCGCGGCGCGCACCGCCCACGGCCTCTCCCCGGAGCCCGGGATCCTCACCTACGGCGACGGCACCCCGCTCGCGGTCCGGGACTGGGAGCAGGGCTTCGACCCCGAGAGCGCGCTGGACCGCTCGGTCCAGGCCGCGCGCCGCGCCGCCTTCCCCGAGTGGGGCCTGGACCCGTTCCTGGACTGAGCGACCTGCCACAATGGCGCCTGACGGCCTCGGGACCGGGGCCGGGCAGCCGAGGATCCGGAGGAGCCATGACCGCACCGACCACCGCGGTGCTCGAGTCCTTCGCGGCCCATCTGCGCGAGCTCGAGCTGCCGCTGCCCGTCGAGGGCGCCGAGGCGGCCCGCCACGAGGCCCGGGCCGCCCTGTCCCAGCTCGGGGACCACGTGATCCCGCGCCTGGAATCCCTCGACGCCCCGCTGCTGGTGGTCGTCGGCGGCTCCACCGGCGCCGGCAAGTCCACCCTCGTCAACGCCCTGGTGGGGGACGTGGTCAGCCGCTCCGGCGCGATCCGCCCCACCACCCGTCGGCCGGTGCTGCTGCACCACCCCTCCGAACAGGCATGGTTCACCGGCAGCCGCATCCTGCCGGGACTGGCGCGCGTGCACGCCGGCGGCGCGGGTGACCGCGAGGCCCCCGGCGCCGGGGACACCACCGGCGACCTCGACCCCGCCACCAGCCTCGAGCTGCACGCCGACGCGCGGGTCCCGCCGGGCCTGGCCCTGCTGGACGCCCCCGACATCGACTCGGTCGCGATCGGCAACCGGGAGCTCTCCCGGCAGCTGCTGCGCGCCGCGGACCTGTGGCTGTTCATCACCACCGCCAACCGCTACGCCGATGCCGTGCCCTGGGAGGTGCTGCGCACCGCTGGCGAGCGCGACGTCCGCGTCGACGTGGTCATGAACCGCATCCCCGAGCGCGAGGGGGTGGCCGCGGAGCTCGCCGAGGACCTCCGGGCCCTGCTCGAGAGGAACGGCATCGAGATCGAACGCCTGTTCCTCGTCCCCGAGACCGAGCTCGACGAGCGGGGCATGCTGCCGCCCGCGGCGATCGCCGAGCTGCGCGAGCACTTCGTGCGCCTCGCGGCCGACGGCGAGGGGCGCGCCCGCCTCGCCCGCCGCACCCTGGCCGGCGCGGTCGACGCCCTGGCCGGCTCGGCCCGCACGATCGCCGAGCACGCCGCGGCCCACGACGCCGAGCGCCAGCGACTGCGCGAGGAGGCCATCGGCGCCTTCGCCGGCTCGCGGGAGCGGATCGACGCGGCTCTCGGCGACGGCTCGCTGCTGCGCGGCGAGGTGCTCGCCCGCTGGCAGGACGTGGTGGGCACCGGGGAGTTCTTCCGCGGCGTGGAGACCATGGTCACGCGGCTGCGCGACCGCATCGGGCAGGTCATCAGCGGCCGGCCGGCGCCCGCCGTGGCCGCCGAGCAGGAGCTCGGCACCGGCCTCGTGCAGGTGGTGATCGAGGAGACCGCCCGCGGCGCCGAGCGGGCCGACGCCGCCTGGCGCGCCACCCCCGCCGGCCGCCGGCTCGCCGAGGGCCAGGACCTCTCCCGGCTCCCCGACGGGTTCGCCGAGGAGGTCTCGGCCGAGATCCGCGCCTGGCAGGGCGACGTGCTCGAACTGGTGCGCGCCGAGGGCGCCGACCGCCGCACCAGGGCGCGCCTGATGTCGCTCGGCGTGAACGCCGTGGGCGTCGCCCTGATGGTGGTCGTCTTCGCCTCCACCGCCTTCATCCCCACCGGGCTCGAGGTCGGCGCCGGCGCCGCGACCGCAGTGGTCGGCCAGAAGCTGCTGGAGACGATCTTCGGCGACGAGGCCGTGCGCCGGATGGCCGCCGTGGCCCGACAGCGCCTGACCACCCGCCTCGACGTCCTGGTCGCCGACCGCTCCGGCCCCTTCCTGGACCTGCTCGACGCCCTCGGCGAGGTCGGCACCGGCCAGCTGCTGGCCGCGGACGCCGAGGCGCTGGCCGGGCTCGCCCACCAGATCCGGGAGGCCGCGTGAGCCCGCTGCTGAGCCGCTCCGCCCCGCAGCCCGCGCCGCTGCTGGAGCGCCTCGACGCCCTCGAGCGCGCCACCGAGGCCCTGGACGGGGTCGCCCCCGGCGCCGAGGTGGAGGCGGCGCGGGCGCTGATCGAGCGGATCGACCGTCGCCGCGCCCTCTCCGCCGAGCACACCGTGATCGGTCTCTTCGGCGCCACCGGCTCCGGCAAGTCGTCCCTGCTGAACGCCCTGGTGGGCACCGAGATCTCGCGGGCGGCCGTGCGCCGCCCCACCACCGCCCGACCGGTCGCCGCGGTGCTCGGGGAGGTCGGCAGCGACGCCCTGCTGGACTGGCTCGAGGTGGAGGACCGCCATCTGCTCGACGGCACCGGCGCCGTCCTCGCGCAGGCCGCCGCCGCTCCCGCCCGCGGTCGCCGCGCCCGCCGCTCCCGCGACGAGGGCGGCGACGGTCCGCCGGGGATCGTGCTGCTGGACCTGCCGGACCTCGACTCCGTCGAGCGCGGCAACCGCGCCGTCGCCGAGCGGATGACCGGCCTGGTCGACGTGATCGTGTGGGTCACGGACCCGCAGAAGTACGCCGACGCCGTGCTCCACCAGGAGTTCGTCCGGCCCTTCGCGGGCCACGACGCCGTCACCGTGCTGGTCCTGAACCAGCTCGACCGGATCCGCGAGGACGAGCGCACCGGGGTGCTCGCCTCGCTCGAGGGCATCGCCCGGGCCGACGGACTGGACCGGGCCCCGGTGTTCGCGACCTCGGCGAGCACCGGGGAGGGCCTCGACGAGCTGCGCGGTCACCTGCTCGCGATCGCCCGCGGTCGGGAGGCGATCGCCGCCCGGCAGCGGGCCGACGTGCGCGCGGCGGCCGCGGCGCTGCGGGCCGCGGCGGACCCCACCGGGCTCGCCCTGGACGCCGCTCCGGCCGAGGTCGACGCCCTGGTCGAGGATCTCGCCACCGCCGCCCGGGTGGAGCCGGTGGCGCGCGCGGTCGGCGCCTCGTACCGGTATCGGGCCGCCGGCCGGGTGGGCTGGCCGCCGCTGCGCTGGCTGCGGCGGGTGCGCCCGGATCCGCTGGGCCGGCTCGGCATCGGCCGCGGGCGGGACGGCGAGGGGCTCGAGCGCACCTCGCTGCCCGAGCCCGACGCCGCCGCCCGGGCCCGCGCCGCCGGCGGGGTGCGCCGCTTCGCCGATGCCGCTTCCGCCGGCGGCAGCGACCCCTGGCGGGCCGCCGTGCGCGCCGCCGCCCGCTCCCGGGAGGACCAGCTGCCCGATGCGCTCGACCAGGCCGTCGCCCGCGCCGACCTGCGGGCCCGGTCCACGTCCTGGTGGTGGCCGGTGCTCGACGTGCTGCAGTGGCTGGCCCTGCTGACCTGGGTGGTGGGGCTGGGGTGGCTGGTGCTGAACGCGGCCCTGGCCTTCTTCGGCGTCCCCCCGCCGCCGATGCCGATGATCCGGGAGCTGTGGATCCCGGTCCCGCTGCCCACGGCCCTGGTGGTGCTGGGGATCGGGGTGGGGATCCTGATCGGCGTGGCCGGGGGCCTCCTCGCGGCGATGACCGGGGCGTGGCAGCGCCGTCGGGCGCGCCGGGTGCTGCGGGCCCGGGTGCGGGAGATCGCCCGCGAGCACGTCGTCGCCCCGGTCGAGGGCGAGCTGGCCCGGGCCGCGGAGGCTGCGAGGGATCTCGCACTCGCGCACGGCTAGTCCTGCGCGAAGACGTGTAGCATGGCTGGTCGACCGTGGCGTCGGGCCCGCACGGTGCGTCTGCGCACCGGGGGAGTCCGGTGGATCACCACCGGAGGACCCTTGTGCAGTCTCCGCGGGCCGCGCATACCTGATCCGCTGCACCATCCCGCAGGCTCGTGCCTGCAGAACAGAGGCAACCTATGGGTTCTGTCGTCAAGAAGCGACGCAAGCGCATGTCCAAGAAGAAGCACCGCAAGCTGCTTCGGAAGACTCGCCACCAGCGTCGCAACAAGAAGTGAGCACTGCGTGACATGCAACGGCCCCCGCCCAGTGGCGGGGGCCGTTGCACGTCCGACGGCGGCCGCGCGGCACCGCCCGGCGGGACCGCGCGGCGCCGGGGCTCAGGCGCGGCCGGTCAGGCGCCGCCAGAGCGGGCGCCGACGCAGGGCGGCGCGCAGCTGCTCGGCCTCCACGCGGTACTTCGCATGGACCTTCCCGTCGACGATGATCACCGGCACGTCGTAGTCCCAGTCGGCGCGCAGGCGCTCGTCCTGGTCGATGTCCAACACCTCCACGGTGGAGCCGGCCCGGTCCGCCTCGGCCTGCACCACCGGCAGCGCGTCCTCGCACAGGTGGCAGCCCTCGCGGGTGAGGAACAGGATCCGGGCATCCGGATCGGCGGCCTGGGGGATGTGGGGCGTGGTCATGGGGGGCACCTTATCGACTGCGGGGACGACGACGGGCCGCCCGCGCGGTGCGGACGGCCCGTCGGTCCCAGGCGGCGCGCAGGCGCCGACGGGGGAGGGGGATCAGGCGGCGGCCGGAGCCGTGAACTCGGCCTCGATCGCGATCTTGACCTCGTCGGCGACCAGCACGCCGCCGGCCTCGAGAGCGGCGTTCCAGGTCAGGCCGAAGTCCTTGCGGGAGATCTTGGTCTCGCCGGTGAAGCCCGCGCGGTAGACGCCGAAG
Organism: Brachybacterium sp. UNK5269; assembly: GCF_049266655.1. GTDB lineage: Bacteria > Actinomycetota > Actinomycetes > Actinomycetales > Dermabacteraceae > Brachybacterium. The sequence continues at coordinate 2,826,792 of NZ_CP184883.1, read as the reverse complement.
GGATCGGTGGCGGCGCCCTCGTAGGTGAAGTCCAGGACCACCGGGCGGGTGATGTCGCGGATGGTGAGGTCGCCGGTGAGCTTCTCGCCCTCGAGCCCGGTCGAGACGAAGGTGATCGCGGGGAACTGCTCGGCGTCGAAGAAGTCGGCGCTGCGCAGGTGGTTGTCGCGGTCCGCGTTGGCGGTGGTGATCGAGGCGGTCTGCAGGGTGGCCTCGAACTTCAGGTCCTCGCCGCCCTCGGCGACGGTGAGCGCGCCCTCGACCTCGGGGAACTGGCCGCGGGCCTTGGAGATGCCGGCGTGGCGCACGGTGAAGCTGGCCGAGGTGTGGGCGGGGTCGAGGGTCCAGGTGCCGGGGGTGAGGTCGCTCATGGGAAATCTCCTTGGAAGAATCGGAAGGGCGCGGGGATCGGGATGACCACCGCTCTCTTGCTTGAAATCTAAACTAGAGTGCGGGAGGATGGCAAGTGCCGAACGACGAGACGAGGGAGAACGTGATGGATCACACAGCAACGAGCGCGGGGACGACGCAGCGCGTCCCCGAGGAGGCCGTGGCCTCCCGGCCCGAGGACCTCTGGCTGACCCGGACGGAACAGACCGCCTGGCGCAGCTTCCTGTACGCGACCACCCTGCTCACCGACCGCCTCACCGAGGCGCTGCAGGCCGATCCGGAGATCGACCTGACCCTGGGGGAGTACGAGATCCTGGTGCGCCTGAGCGAGGCCGAGGGCCGGTTCCTGCGCATGTCGGAGCTCGCCGACAAGGTCGTCCACTCCCGCTCGCGACTGACCCACACCATCACCCGGATGGAGAAGCGCGGACTGGTGGAGCGGGTGCGCTGCTCCTCCGACGGACGCGGCCGCCAGGCCCAGCTCACCCCCGCCGGGGTGGCGCTGCTGGAGAGGGCGGCCCCGACCCATGTGCGCTCCGTGCGCGAGCTGCTGCTGGACGTCGTCGGCCATGACGACTTCCTCGAGCTCGGCCGCATCCTGGGCAGGGCCGTCGCCGCGGACGCACCGGTCACCGTCTGATGTCCGGCGCCTCACGTGCGCACCCCGGACCCCGCCGATCCCGAGGTTCGATTGGTACCGTGAGGCGGCTCGGCGCGCGCCCGCAGCGCCACCGCGGAAGAGGAACTGTCACCCATGACCACCACCACGGTCCATCTCGTCCGTCATGGCGAGGTGCACAACCCGGAGCGCATCCTGTATGGACGCCTGCCCGGGTACCGGCTCAGCGACCGTGGTGAGCAGATGGCGCAGAAGGTCGGCGGGCACCTCGCCGAGGCCGACATCGCCCTGGTCCGCTCCTCCCCGATGCTGCGCGCCCAGCAGACCGCCGCCCCGATCGCCGCCCCCCACGACCTGACCGTGAGCACCGATCAGCGCCTGATCGAATCCGGCAACCACTTCGAGGGCCACCGCATGGGCCACGGCGAGGCGAAGCTCAGCGACCCGCGCAACTGGCGCTGGTTCCTCAACCCGCTGCGGCCCTCCTGGGGGAGCCGTACCGGGAGCAGGTCGCCCGGGTGGTCGCCGCGGTGCAGGACGCCCGCGCCGCGGCCGAGGGCCGGGAGGCGGTGCTGGTGCTGCACCAGCTGCCGATCTGGGTCACCCGCCGCAGCGCCGAGGGCAAGCCCCTGTTCCACGACCCCCGCCGGCGCCAGTGCGGGCTGTGCTCGGTCACCAGCCTGCGCTTCGACGGCGCCGCCCTGAGCGGTGTCGACTACGCCGAGCCCGCCGCCGCGCTCTACGCCGGGGCGGTCGACGCCACCGGAGGACAGCTGACGTGAGCCCTGCGTCCTTCCCGGCCCGACCCTCGCGGCGCGGCCTGCTCGCCGCCGCCGGCTCCCTGCCGGCAGCGCTGCTGCTGGGTGCCTGCGGCACCGACACCTCGGACCGCTACGAGTCCGGGTACGTCTCCGGCGACGGCGTGGCCACCGAGATCGCCGCCGCCGACCGCGCCGAGCCGCTCGAGTTCTCCGGCACCACCTACGAGGGCGAGGAGTTCGCCGCCGCCGATCAGCGCGGGACGGTGCTGGTGCTGAACGTCTGGTACGCCTCCTGCCCGCCCTGCCGCAAGGAGGCGCCGGACCTGCAGGCCCTCCACGAGGAGTTCGCCGAGCAGGACGTGCACTTCCTCGGCATCAACGTGCGCGACGCCGCCGGCCCCGCCCAGGCCTTCGAGGAGACCTACGGAATCACCTACCCCTCGCTGCCGGACACCGATGCCGAGATCATGTACGCCCTGCGCGGCCAGGTCGCGCCCAATGCCGTGCCCTCCACGCTGGTGCTGGACCGGGAGGGACGGGTCGCCGCCCGCATCTCCGGCGCCGCGGACCCCTCCGTGCTGCGCGCGATGATCGACACGGTGGTCGCCGAATGATCGACGCCGACGTCGGCGCGGCCTTCCAGGCCACCGCCCTGTCCGGATCCCTGCTGCTGGCGGTCGCCGTGGCCGCCGCCGCGGGACTGGTCGCCTTCCTCTCGCCCTGCGTGCTGCCGGTGGTGCCCGGCTACCTCGGCTACGTCTCCGGGCTGGCCGGCCAGGGCGCCGTCGGCCAGGGGGCGGGCACGCCCGCCCGGGGCCGCCGCCCCCGCCCCGCCACCGGCCGCATGCTCGCCGGCTCCCTGCTGTTCGTCGCCGGCTTCGCCGTGGTGTTCATGGTCCTGGGCGGCTTCGCCGGGGCCGTGGGCTACCTGCTCCAGGAGTACAGCCTGTGGATCAACCGCGTCGCCGGCGCCGTCGTGATCCTGATGGGCCTGGTCTTCATGGGCGTCTTCCCGGGTCTGGGTGCGAACCGTCCACTCTCCAGCAAGCGCCCCGACGCGGGCCTGCTCGGCGCGCCCCTGATGGGGCTGATCTTCGGGCTGAGCTGGACGCCGTGCATCGGCCCCACCTATGCGGCCATCGTCGCGCTGTCGCTGGACGGCGGCGGGAGCGGCGCCGCGCTGCGCGGCGGGATCCTGGCGCTGGCCTACTCGCTGGGACTGGGCATCCCCTTCGTCCTGTTCGCGCTGCTGTTCGAGCGAGCGCTGGGAGTCAGCCGGAAGCTCGCGGCCCATCGGCGCACCATCGGGCTGCTCTCCGGCGCCCTGCTGATCGCCATCGGCGTGATGCTGATGACCGGGGTGTGGTCGGAGCTGATGAGCGGCCTGCAAGGACTGATCGCGACCTTCGAGCCGGTGGTGTGATGAGAGAGAACATCCCTCGGGGACCCGAGGCGACGGGACGGGCGGCCGGGACGACCGACGCCCCCGTCCCCGCCCCGACCGGGGCCGATGCGGGCGGGACCTGGAGCAGCAAGCGCGAGCTCGACGGCGCGGGCCCCGTGGAGGCCCCGGCCCTGGGGCTGCGCGGCACGCTGCTGTTCCTCTGGCGTCAGCTGACCAGCATGCAGACCGCCCTGATCCTGCTGATGCTGCTGGCGATCGCCGCGGTGCCCGGCTCCCTGTACCCGCAGCGGTCCGTCAACCCCGCCCTGACCGACCAGTTCCTCGAGGAGAACGGCCGCTGGGGCGAGATCCTCGACGCCGCGGGCTTCTTCGACGTCTTCTCCTCGCCCTGGTTCTCCGCGATCTACCTGCTGCTGTTCATCTCGCTGATCGGCTGCATCGTCCCCCGCGTCGGCGTGCACCTGCGCCAGCTGCGCGCGAAGCCGCCGCGGACCCCCTCCCGCCTGACCCGCTTCACCGGCCACACCCGGATCGAGCTGCCCGGGGCCGACCCCGACGCGCTGCTGGAGGAGGCCCACCGCTCGCTGCGCCGCTCCCGGTACCGCACCGAGGTGCGCGAGGAGCAGGGCTCCCGCTCCGTCAGCGCCGAGCGCGGACTGCTGCGGGAGACGGGCAACCTGGCCTTCCACATCGCCCTGGTCGGGGTGCTGATCTGCATCGCCGGCGGGCAGATGACCAGCTACCGCGGCCAGATCACGGTGGTCGAGGGCTCCGGCTTCTCCAACTCCCTGACCCAGTACGACTCCTTCGAGTCCGGGGCCTGGTTCGACGAGACCGAGATGCCCCCCTTCCGCTTCACCCTCGAGGACTTCCGCGCCACCTACGTCCAGCCCGGCGAGTCCGGCAACGTCGGCGAGCCGCGCTCCTTCGAGGCCGACGTGCGGGTCACCACCCCCGGAGAGCAGCAGTCCGAGCACACCGTGGAGGTCAACCGGCCGCTGCGCGTGGACGGCGCCTCCATGTACCTGCTGGGCAACGGCTACGCCCCCGAGGTCACCGTCACCGACCCCGAGGGGACCGTGGTCGCCGAGGGCCCGGTGATCACGGTGCCGATGGGCGATGTCGGCTACAGCTCCCAGCTGGTGATCAAGGCCCCCGACGCCCGCCCCGAGCAGACCGCCGTGGTCGGCTTCTTCCTGCCCACCGGCACCATCGACGAGCTGGGACCGCGCTCGCTGTACCCCGACGCGCTGGACCCCCAGCTCGCGCTCACCGCCCACCAGGGCGACCTGGGCCTGGACTCCGGGATCCCGCAGAACGCCTACGAGGTCGACGTCTCCACCCTCACCCCGGTCGCCGGCGAGGACGGCACCCCGGTGCTGATGCGGCTCTACCCCGGACAGGAGTTCGAGCTGCCCGACGGCACCACCGTCAGCTTCGACGGCCTGCGCCGCTACGCGGCCTTCGACATCGCCCACAACCCCTTCGAGCCGTGGATCCTGGTCAGCGCGCTCACCGCCGTGGGCGGGCTGATCCTCTCCCTGTTCGTGCCCAGACGGCGGATGTGGGTGCGGGTGCGCGGCACCGGCGACGGGGCGGTGCTGGAGGTCGCGGGCCTGGCCCGCAGCGACGACCCGGCCCTGGAGGACGACGTGAAGGCACTGGCCGCCGCCCTGTCGGGACAGCAGGATGGGGCAGGCCGCCCCGCTCATCACCGGCCGGGGACGGCCACCGAGGACACCACCGAAGGAAGTGCACCGTGATTGATCAGCAGCTGGCGGGGATCTCGAACCTCGCGCTCGTGGTGACGATCGTGCTCTACGTGCTCGCCCTGATCGGCTTCGCCGCCGATCTCGCGTCCACCGCGCAGCGCCGCAGCGACGAGCGGCTCGCCGCCCGGGAGCGCCTGCAGGCGCGGGCGCAGCAGCCCCGCACCGTCGCCGCCGGGCGCGGACCGTCGACCGCCGCGGACGTCCCCGGCGCGGGCGCTGCCGGCGCGTCCCCCGCGACGGGCTCGTCGGCCGCCGGGAGCGATGATCCGGCGCCGGCCGCCGGCGGCCTGAGCGCGCAGCGGTTCGCGTTCATCCTGACCTGCGCGGCGACCGTGCTGCACCTGGTGGGGGTGGCGACGCGCGCCGCCGCCACCCAGCGCGTGCCCTGGGCCAACATGTACGAGTTCGCCACCACCAGCACCGCCGTGGTGATGGTGGCGTTCCTGGTCTTCTGCATCAAGCGCACCGAGCTGCGGTCGCTGGGCACCTTCGTGATCGGCCCGGTGCTGCTGGTCCTGCTGCTGGCCCAGACCCTCTGGATCGTGCCCGCCGCCGCCCTGACCCCGAGCCTGCAGAACTCCCACTGGATGGTCATCCACATCGGCGTCGCGATCATCGCCACCGCCCTGTCGATCCTGGGCGCCGTGGTGGCCTCCCTGCAGCTGCTCCAGGCCCGCCACGAGCGCGCCCTGGTGGAGGCGGTCGAGTCCGGCGAGGAGCACCCCGAGCACTGGGGACGCTTCGGCCATGTGCTGGACCGCCTGCCCGCCTCGACCGTGCTGGAGGCCCTGAGCTTCCGCATCCACTCGGTGGCCTTCGTGTGCTGGACCTTCACCCTCATCTTCGGCGCGATCTGGGCCCGCGACGCCTGGGGCCGCTTCTGGGGCTGGGACCCCAAGGAGGTGTGGACCTTCATCATCTGGGTGATCTACGCCGCCTACCTGCACGCCCGGGCCACCGGCGGCTTCCGCGGCAGCCGCGCCGCCGGGCTCGCCCTGGCCGGCTTCGTCGCCGTGGTCTTCAACTACACCATCGTCAACACCGTGATCAACGGTCTGCACTCCTACTCGGGGCTCTGAGCAGACCGCACGGCGCGAGCTGACCGCGCACATGGCACGGCCCGGGACGGATCATCCGTCCCGGGCCGTGCTGTTCGCGGGGTGAGGGTCAGGCGCCGCGGTCGTCCTCGCCGGGCGCGGTCCCGCCAGCGCCGCCGTCCCCGTCGGCCCGGTTCTCGCGCCGGCGGCGTTCGCGCTCCCGCTGCTCGCGGCGGATGTCCTCGTCGAGCTTGCGCAGGAAGTCCGGATCCTCGTCCGGGGCGAGCGGGCCGCGCCGCTGGGGCCTGCCGCCGCCGGCCCCGCCGCTGCGCTCCTTGCCGACGAACAGCCAGGTGAGCGGGCCCACCCACGGCAGCAGCACGATCAGCACGATCCATGCCCACTTCGGCACGCCGCGCACCTTGTCGTCCTCGGTCTGCACGCAGTCGGCGAGCGCGAAGACCGTCAGGGCGATGGAGAGAACTGCTATGAGGCCGCGGAGCATGTCCCGAGTGTAGGCACCGTGCCTGATCGCCCGGTGGGCTCGGGCGCAGCCGGGGCCCCAGGCGGGCGAACTACCCTGGTCCCATGCGTCCCTTCCTCCTCTACGCCGTGCTCCGCCTGGGCCTGTGGGCCGTCATCTGGTGGGTGCTCACCCTGCTCGACGTCGGGGTGCTGCTGGCAGCGGTCCTCGCGGCGCTGATCGCGATGCTGATCTCGATCCTGTTCCTGGACCGGCTGCGGGACCAGGCGGCGATGCGCTGGAAGGACGCCCGTGAGCGACGGCTCGAGCAGCGCGGGCAGCCGGCCGACGACGACGCCGACTACGAGGACCAGATGCTGGACGACGACGCTCCCCGCAGCGGCGAGCGGGCGCCCGACGCTGCCGCGGGCCCTGCGCAGCTGCCGGATGCGGGCCCCACGCATGTGGAGGCGCCGGACGACGGGACCGACGCCTCGGCGCAGGACCGGCTCAGAGGATCAGACCGATGAGCAGCAGCAGCGAGTAGACCAGCTCCAGGCGCCCGGTCGCGCCCAGCACCGGGATCAGCTCGCGTCCGCTGGTCCCCTGCAGCACCCGGCGCACCGGGCCGATCGCCAGCGGCAGCGCCAGCAGCACCAGCGCCACCGCGAGGTGCTCGAGGATCACGGGCACCATCAGCGCGAACGGCGCCAGCACCGTCGCGGTGTACAGCGCGCGGGTGCCGCGCTCCCCGAGCCGCACCGCGAGGGTGCGCTTGCCGGCGACGGTGTCGGTGGGGATGTCGCGCAGGTTGTTGGTGAGCATCAGCGCCACGGCCAGCAGACCGATCGCCACCGAGGCCAGCAGTGCCACCCAGCTGAGCTGCCCGGTGATGGCGTAGGCGGTGCCGTTGACGGCGACCAGCCCGAAGAACAGGAACACGAACAGTTCGCCGAGCCCGCGGTAGCCGTAGGGCTTCGCACCGCCGGTGTAGAACCAGGCGGCGGCGATGGCCGCGGCCCCGATCAGCAGCGTCCACCAGATCTGGGCCAGGGCGATCAGCGCCAGCCCGAACCCGGCGCCGAGGGCGAGGGCGACGATCGCGGCCCGCTTGACGGTCGCCGCCGGGGCCGCGCCGGAGCCGGTCAGGCGGAAGGGCCCCACCCGGTCGTCATCGGTGCCGCGGATGCCGTCGGAGTAGTCGTTGGCGAAGTTCACGCCGATCTGCAGGGAGAAGGACACCCCCAGGGCGAGCAGCGCCCGGGGGACCACCAGCGACCAGTCGACGCTCCCGTACAGGCTCTCCAGCTGCCAGATCGCGGCGCCGGTGCCGGCGGCGACCGGGGCCAGGGCCGCCGGAAGGGTGCGGGGTCGGGCGCCCTGCACCCACTGCGACAGGCTGGCCATCGTTCTCCTCGTCGGAAGTTCGCGGCCGCCGCTCGGCGGCCGCATCGAGGATACGCCGCGGCCCGCCCCGGCCCCGGCCCCGGCCCCGTGGCCGACGGCACACGCCCGGGCCGGGGTGACGACGTCGGGGGACAGCGAGCCCGATGCCCCCGACCCTGCAGCTTCCAGGAGCGGCGCGGGGAGCCGCTCGGGGAGGCGCCGCGAGCTCAGCCGGCGGCGAGGCGGCGGGCGGCGGCCCGGTCGACCTTGCCGATCCCCAGCAGCGGGAGCTCCTCGACGACGTGGACGCGCTTCGGGAGCATGTGGCCGGGCACCTCGCTGGTGCGCAGCGCCGAGCGCACCAGGGCCGTGGCCTCGGCGGGGTCCAGCCCCGGCGCGAGGGTCACGAGCGCCTCGACCCGCTGGCCCCACTCGGGATCCTCGACCCCCACCACCACGCTCGCGCGCACCATCCCGCGCAGCATCAGCGAGCGGTCGATCGCCCGCTCGACGTCCTGGGGCAGGACCTTGCGGCCGCCGGTGATGATGACGTCGTCGGCCCTGCCCAGCACGGTCAGGGCGCCCTCGGCGTCGAGCTCGGCGAGGTCGGAGGTGGTGAAGGTGCGGGGGGCGCCGGGGAGGAAGGGGGCGGTGTCGGCGCCGCCGTCGGCGGTGAGGTAGCCGGTGGCGAGGGTGGGGGAGGCGATGAGCAGCCGCCCCGCCCCGGCGGCGTCGGGCTCCTGGACCCGCAGCTCGACCCCGGGCAGGGGCCGGCGGTCGTAGACGCAGCCGCCCGCGGTCTCGGAGGAGCCGTAGGTGGTGCGCACGGCGATCTTCAGGGAGCGGGCCCGGGCGAGCACGTCGGCGCTGGTCGCGGCGCCGCCCACCAGCACCGCGGCGAAGCGCTTGAGCAGTCCCCGAGCGCGGGCGTCGGGGCCGGTGCCGCCGGTGACCAGCCGGGTCAGCTGGGTGGGCACCAGGGAGGTGAGCGCGGGCAGACCGGCCTGCTCGGCCTGGGCGAGGGCGGGCTCGGCCAGTGCCACGAAGGCGGCGGCGTCGAAGTGACCGCGCAGGTCCGGCAGCGGAGACGGCAGGGCGGGGGCGGGAAGGCCCAGCACCTGCGCGGTGCGGTGGGCGCGGGCGAGGACCTGCACGCCGGCGATGTGCGTGGGCGGCAGCAGGGGAAGCCAGAAGCCGTGGCCGCGGGTGTCCGCGGCGGTGCCGTCGGCCGCGAACAGCTGTGCGGTCGCGTCCTGTGAGGCGAGCAGCGCCGTCCGGGTCAGGGCGACGGCCTTCGCGGTGCCGGTGGAGCCGGAGGTGGGCACCACCAGGGCGGTGTCCTCGAAGCCGGGTGGCAGCTGCGCGGGCGGCGGGAACGGGCCCAGCCAGAGCCGTGCCCGCCCGGCCAGCATCTCGCCGATGGCGTCCGCATGGGCGGTCAGCGAGGCGGCGGAGGCGTCGTAGCCGGGCGGGACCAGCCAGGGCCGGGAGTCCGCGGGGGCGGCGGGGTCCATCTCAGCCCTGCGGATGGGGGAAGCGCGTCCAGTCGGGGTCGCGCTTCTCGAGGAAGGCGTCGCGGCCCTCGACGGCCTCGTCGGTCATGTACGCCAGGCGCGTCGCCTCGCCGGCGAAGACCTGCTGGCCCATCAGCCCGTCGTCGGCGAGGTTGAAGGCGAACTTCAGCATCCGGATCGCCTGCGGGGACTTGGTGGCGATGGTCGCGGCCATCGCCAGTGCCTCCTCCTCGATCCGCTCGTGGTCCACGACGCGGTTGACGGCGCCCCAGTCGCAGGCGTCCTGGGCGGAGTACTCCTCGGCGAGGAAGAAGATCTCCCTGGCCCGCTTCTGGCCGACCTGCTTGGCGAGGTAGGCGGAGCCGTAGCCGCCGTCGAAGGAGCCGACGTTCGCGTCGGTCTGCTTGAAGCGGGCGTGCTGCCGGGAGGCGATCGACAGGTCGGCGACCACGTGCAGGGAGTGCCCGCCGCCCGCGGCCCAGCCGTTCACGACGGCGATGACCACCTTGCCCATGGTGCGGATGAGGCGCTGCACCTCCAGGATGTGCAGCCGCCCGCTGGAGCCGGTGCGCACCGGGGAGGTCTCGCCCAGCTCCTCGGCCGCGGAGTACTCGTAGCCGGCGCGGCCGCGGATCCGCTGGTCGCCGCCGGAGCAGAAGGAGTGGCCGCCGTCCTTGGGGGAGGGACCGTTGCCGGTGAGCAGGATGACGCCCACCCCGGTGTCGAGCCGCGCATGGTCCAGCGCGCGGAAGAGCTCGTCGACCGTGTGGGGGCGGAAGGCGTTGCGCACCTCCGGGCGGTCGAAGGCGATGCGCACCGTGGGCAGGTCGCGCTGGGTGCGCTCGCCGTCGGGGGACTCCACCCGCTGGACGGCCCGGTGGTAGGTGAGGTCGGTGAAGGCCGGCCCGCCGTGCTCGCTCGCGGGCACCTCCCGCCAGGCTCGGGGGTCGAAGGTGTCGGACACCTGGCGGGGCAGCGGGGCAGGGGCGACGGTCATGGGGGACAGGGTAGTCCGGGCCGCTCGTGCTAACCCTTCCGGTCAGGCCGCGCGCGCGAACCAGTCCACGCAGAGCTCGGCCACCTCCTGGGGTGCGTCATCGGTGATGAAGTGGGCGGCGTCCTCGACGTAGGCGAACTCGATGCGGTCGGCATAGCGCTGGGGAGCGCGGCAGAGGCGTCCCATCAGATCCTCGGTGGTGGGGCGGTCCTGGCGACCGAACACGACCAGGGTCGGCACGGTCAGCCGGCGCCGACGGTAGACGCCGCGCAGCATCCGCATCGCCTCGGGCAGCACCAGTCGCCGGGTCAGGGGGCGCACCGCCGCGTCGACCTCGGGTCGCTGCAGCGGCGCGAGGTGGGCCTCGATGGTGGCCGGCGACATCGGGTGGGCGACGTAGCGCGGCGAGAAGGTGCCGGCCAGCGAGGCGCCGGGACGATGCCAGATGAACCGCGGCAGGTGCGTGAAGGCCGGGAACAGCCTCGGGCCGATGGTCGCGAAGGCGGGCCAGACCGAGAGCTGCACCGCGGTGCGCACCCGCTGGGGATGCTCGTAGCTCAGCTGGATGGCGGTCAGGACGCCCATGTCGTGCGAGACGAGGTGGACGCGGTCGATCTCGAGCGCATCGAGCAGGGACAGGACGTCGTGCAGGCGGGTGGTGCGCCTCAGCCGAGGGTCCTCGGCGACGGTCCAGCCGGCACCGCGCAGATCAGGGCACAGCACTCGGTAGCCCCGGGCCGCGACGGCGGGGGCGACGCGGCTCCACTGCCACCAGTGCTCGGGGCAGCCGTGCAGCATCAGGACGGGTTCGCCCTCGCCGATGGCGGCGAGGTGGGTGCTCAGTCCGGGGGTCTCGATGACGTGGTGCTCCGCGCCGGGCATCGCCGGCAGCGGCGGGGACCAGAACGCGGTGGTGGTGGACATGGGAGCCTCCCTCGATGGAAGCGATCTACTATGTTTGTAGTAGATCGTCAGCGTAGATCCGTCGGAGGGGGATGTCCATGGCCGCGGCCACCCGTCAGCGAGCGCTCGAGGCGGCCGTCGAGCTGCTGGGTGCGCACGGGGTGCGCGCCCTGACCCACGCCCGGGTCGACGAGCTCGCCCAGCTCCCGCCGGGCTCGACCTCGAACTGGTTCCGCACCCGCCGCGCCCTGCTGGCGGGCGTGGTGGACTGGATCGCGGAGCGGGAGCGGGTGGACTTCGATCCGGCCTCGCTGCCGGTCATCACCGGGATCGACGAGCTGGTGGACGGGCTGTGCGCCATGACGGACCTGCAGTCAGGGCCCTTCGCGGCCCGCACCCGCGCCCGGTACGCCCTCTTCCTCGAGCTCGCCGACGATCCCGAGCTCGCGCTGCCGCTGCGGCACCAGCGCCACGAGTTCGAGCGCTGGACGGAGCAGCTGGTGGCCGCCGTCGGCATCCCCGACCCGGTCCCCGCCACGCGGGCGGTGATGGCGCTCGCCGATGGCCTGCTCCTGCACCGCCTCACCGTCGATCCCGGCCTCGACCTGCGCCCGGCCATCGACCGCACGGTGCGGGCGCTCGCCGCCGGCGCGCCCGGCGCGGCCGCCGCGCCGCACCGGGCGGCGGAGCCTCGCTAGCCTGATCCCATGCGCCTTCCCACCGCCCTGCGCGAGCGCGGCATCGACCGCGCGCACGCCTGGTCGATCCCCATGACCACCCGGTTCCGCGGCCTCACCGAGCGCGACGGGGTGCTGCTGCACGGCCCGGCCGGCTGGGCCGAGTTCTCCCCGTTCTGGGACTACGACCCCGCCGAGTCCGCCGCCTGGCTGCGCGCGGCGCTCGCCGACGCCACCTCCGCGCGCCCCGCGCCGCTCCGCGAGCGGGTCGAGGTCAACGCCACCATCCCCGTCGTGCCCCCGGTCCTCGCCCATCGCCTCGCCCGGGTCGGCGGGGCCCGCACCGCGAAGATCAAGGCCGCCGATCCCGGGTCCACCCTCGCCGAGGACGCCGAGCGGCTCGAGGCCGTCCGCGACGCGATGGGGCCGCAGGCGCAGCTGCGCATCGACGCCAACGCCGCCTGGACCCTCGACGAGGCGCTCGCGGCGCTGCCGCTCCTGGACCGGGCCGCCGGCGGCCTCGAGTACGCCGAGCAGCCCTGCGCCGCCCTCGAGGACCTCGCCGCCCTGCGCCGCGCGCTCGACATCCCCATCGCCGCCGACGAGTCCGTGCGCCGCGCCGAGGACCCGCTGCGGGTCGCCCGCGCGGGGGCCGCCGACGTGCTGGTGATGAAGGTGCAGCCCCTGGGCGGGGTGCAGCGCTGCCTGGACCTGGCCGCGCAGGCGGGACTGCCGGTGGTGGTCTCCTCCGCCCTGGAGAGCAGCGTCGGCCTCAGCGCCGGGCTCGCGCTCGCCGCCGCCCTGCCGGAGCTGCCCCACGCCTGCGGCCTGGCCACCGCCACCCTGCTCACCGGCGACCTCGTCGAGCAGCCCCTGCACGCCACGGACGGCACCCTGCCCGTCGCCCGCCCCGAGCCGTCCCCGGAGCTGCTGGACCGCCACCGCGCCGACGCGGAGCTGACGGCCCGCTGGGAGCAGCGGCTCGCCGTCTGCGCCGAGCACCTCGAGCGGGCCTGAGCCGCCCCGCGCGCACCCGAACTACGCTGACGGGGTGCCCCCGCAGACCGCCCCCACCACCCCGCCCGCCTGGATCCACGCGCCGCGGCCCACCGGCTCCGGCGCCGTCGACCAGTCCGTGGCCCTCTGGAGCGCCCTGGCGGCGCTCGGGGTCACCGACGCGGTCCTGGCGCCCGGCTCCCGCTCCGCGCCGCTGGTCTACGGTCTCGCCGCACCGGAGATCGAGGGCCGGATCCGCGCCCACGTGCGGATCGACGAGCGCGCGGCGGCCTTCACCGCGCTGGGCCTCAGCCGGCACGACCCCGCCCACCCGGCCGCGGTCGTCACCACCTCCGGCACCGCGACCGCGCACCTGCACGCCGCGGTGATGGAGGCCCACCACTCCCGGATCCCGCTGCTCGTGCTCACCGCCGACCGGCCCGCCGAGCTGCGGGAGGTGGGGGCCAACCAGACCACCCGCCAGGCCGGCATGTTCCGCTCGCTGGTGCGCTGGGACGTGGACCTGCCCGCCCCCACCGCCTCCGCCGCGAGCCCCGTCGAGCTGCGCACCGCGGTCTCCACCGCCGCCCGGGCCGTCGCCGCCGCGACCGCGGAGCACCCCGGGCCGGTGCACCTGAACCTCTCCTTCCGGGACCCGTTGGTCCCGCGCCCCTCCGCCGGGCCCGCCCCCGCGCAGCAGGAGCGCGCCCGGATCGTGCTGACCCACCGCGCCCGCCCCGCCGCTCCCGCCCCGCAGCCGGTCCCGATCTCCGATCGGACCGTGGTGATCGCCGGGGACGGCGCCGGGCCCGCCGCCGCCGAGCTCGCCGACCGCCACCTGCTGCCGCTGCTGGCCGAGCCGAGCTCGGGCGCCCGCCACGGTCGCACCCTGATCGCGGGCTACCCCGCGCTGCTGACCGAGATCATGGCCGACCGCACCCATCCGCTGCGCCCGCAGCGGGCGATCGTGCTGGGCCACCCCACGCTCTCCCGGCCGGTGGTGGCCGCCCTGCTGGGGGCCGACGACGTCGAGGTGATCGTGGTCGATGCCCAGCTGGACTGGCCCGACGTCGCCCGCCGCGCCCGCCTGGTGGTCCCCGCGGCGGTCGGGCAGGAGGAATCCGACGAGGACGCCGAGGACGGTCAGCGCAGTGAGCGCCGCCGCGAGCACCTGGCCGCCTGGCGCGAGGCCGCCGCGGAGGTCACCGCAGCGCTGCCCACCAGCTGGCAGCGCCGCGCCGCGCTCGCGGTGTGGCGGGCCACCGGGGCCGACGACGTCCTGGTGCTCGGCTCCTCGAGCCTGGTGCGGGACCTCGAGCAGCATGCCGGGGCGAGCCGCGCCGCCGTCATCGCGAACCGGGGCCTGGCCGGGATCGACGGCACCACTTCGATGGCCGGCGGCCTCGCGCTCGCGCGCCGGCCCGCGGCGGCGGCCGACGGCGCCGCCCCGGCGGCCGCGCCGGGCCGGGTGCGGCTGCTGGTGGGCGACCTCACCGCGCTGCACGACCTCACCGGACTGGTGATCGGCCCCGACGAGCAGCGCCCCGACCTCGACGTGGTCATCGTCGACGACGGCGGCGGCCGCATCTTCTCCGGCCTCGAGCACGCCGCCGCCCCGCCCGCCCTGCTGCGCCGCTTCTTCACCACCCCGCACGGGGTGGACGTCGCCGCGGCCGCCGCCGCGCTCGGCGCCGCAGCCCAGCGGGTCACGGCCGAGGAGCTGCCGGCCGCGCTCGCCCGGACGGAGGGCGGCCTGCGCGTCCTCGTCGTCCAGGAGACGTCCAGCTCGGATTCGTTGAATTCTTGAGGAGCGGTGCTCTCATGGAACCCATGAAGGACGATCACGCACCCCAGGACGAGTACCCGACCCCGCCCCCGCGGATCCCGGGATCCGAGGCACCCACCCAGCAGCTCCCCGGCGCCGCGCACTCCCCGAGCCCCTGGTCCATGTGGGATCCGTACGGCTCCGGCTCGTCGACCCCCGTCACCGCCGCGGCTCCGGCGTCCGCCGAGGCCCCGACGGCGGCCGCACCGGCCCCCGGGCGGCGGCGCGGCCCCGGCTGGGGCGGCGTGAGCGGCCTGGTGGCGGCCGGAATGCTGCTCTCCAGCGGGCTGACCCTCGGCGGGGTCGTCGCCTACGACCAGCTCCTGACCGATGAGGCACCGGCGCTCTCGCAGCCCGCCGCAGGGACCGGCACGGAGGCCTCCCCGGCCTCGGTCTCCACCGTCGAGGACCCGGACTGGGCGGCCGTCGCCGAGCAGGTCGCCCCGAGCGCCGTCGCGATCCAGGTCGTCACCGAGGGCGGCACCGGCCAGGGCACCGGGGTGGTGCTCGATGCGCAGGGCACGATCCTGACCAACAACCACGTCGTCGACGGTGCCCGGTCGGTCGAGGTCAGCACCGTCGACGGCCTGGTCCACACCGCGTCCGTCGTCGGCACCGACCCCGCCACCGACCTCGCCGTGATCCGTCTGGACAGCCCGCCGGCGGACCTCCAGCCCGCCACCTTCGCGGACTCCTCGACCCTGGTGGTCGGCCAGCCGGTGATGGCGCTCGGCACCCCGCTGGGCCTGGAGAACACCGTCACCACCGGCATCGTCTCCGCGCTGGACCGCCCGGTGACCGCCTCGGGGGAGGCCTCCGACGGCTCCGATACCACCTACACCTCGGCCATCCAGACCGATGCGGCCATCAACCCCGGCAACTCCGGCGGGCCCCTGGTCGACGCGGCCGGCCAGGTGATCGGCATCAACACCGCCATCGCCGGGATCCCCAATGCCGCCGGCCAGGCCGGCAGCATCGGCCTCGGCTTCGCGATCCCCTCGAACACCGCCACCATGATCGCCGAGCAGCTCCAGGAGGACGGCACCGCCGAGCACGCCTTCCTGGGCGTCACCACCCAGGACGGCGAGGTCGCCGGCGACCGGGCGGCCCATCGCGGCGCGCAGGTGGTCAGCGTCGAGCCGGGCAGCCCCGCCGCCGAGGCGGGCCTGAGGGAGGGCGACCTCATCATCGGCATCGGGGAGAGCCCCGTGGGCGGCGCCGGCGCGCTGACCGGTGCGGTGCGCGGGCTCGAGATCGGCTCCACCCACTCCTTCGAGGTGGTGCGCGACGGGTTCGTGCAGAGGGTCGAGATCACGCTGGGCGTGCGCCCGTCCTGATCCTCAGGCGGGCTCCGAGCCCCGCAGCGCCCGCAGCATCGGCCGGCACTTGGCGAGCACCTCGGCATGCTCGGAGACGGGATCCGAGGCGGCCACCAGTCCACCGCCGGCCTGCAGCACCGCCGCATGGTCGTCGACCAGGTGGGCCATCCGCAGGGCGATCGCCCACTGCCCGTCGCCGCGGGCGTCCATCCACCCGACCGGGGAGGCGTACCCGCCGCGGTCCTGGGGCTCCAGACGCGCGATGATCTCGTCCGCCTGCTGCCGCGGGGTGCCGGAGACGGCGGCCGAGGGGTGCAGCCGGGAGGCGACGTCGAGGCTGGTGATGCCGCTGCGCAGCCGCGCGCTGACGTCCGAGGCGAGATGCTCGAGGCCCGGCAGGCGCAGCACGAACGGCTCCGCGGAGACCTCGATGTCCTCGGCCAGGTCCGCGAGCCGCTCGATGACCGAGTCGACCGCGAAGGCGTGCTCGGAGCGCTCCTTCACATCGGAGCGGAAGGCGCGCCGGTCGAGCTCGTCGAGCTCGCCGTCGTCGGCCACCGCCCGGGAACCGGCGAGGACCCGCGAGAACACGCGGCCGTCCTCGGTCTGGGCGAGCATCTCGGGGCTCGCGCCCACCACGTCCTCGAGGTGGTACACCCAGGTGCTCGGATAGGCGTGGGCCAGCCGGGTCAGCATCAGCGCCGGGTCGAGGCGGGCGGTGGTGCGGACCGTGGTGCGCTCGGAGAGCACCACCTTCTCGGCCCGGCCCTGGCGGATCTCGTCCACGGCCTGCTGGACCAGGGCCTGGTACTCGTCGGGCGTGTGGTCGGCCTCGAGGTCGAGTGCGGGGGCCGCGCGGCGGCGACGGGGGAGGAGGGGAACAGGTCGCGCCAGGAGGTCGGCGGGGTCGGCTCCTGATCGACGCCGACCACGGTGAGGAACGCCTCGCCGTCATGCACCCCCAGCACGGCCCGCGGCACCATCAGCGTCGACGCCCGCGCCGAGGCGTCGGCATAGGAGAAGCTTCCCAGCGCGATCAGGCCGCTGGTGCGCACCCGCACCTCGTCGTCGACCAGGGCGCGGTCGGCGAGCGCCTGGAAGGCCGTGCTCGCGGCCGCGAAGCGGTCCGGTCCGGCGGTCCGCGCCGACCAGGCCGAGCCGAGGGCGACGATGCCCTGGCCGTGGCGCAGCCAGGCCCCGCTGACCTGGGACGGGATGTGCCCCGGAAGGTCGACGGCCTCGTCGATGCGCAGGGTGCGGACGAACAGCACGGCCTGGTCATCGACGGGCTCGGGACGCGGGATCGGCTCAGACATCGCTGTCATTATGCGGCACCCGGCAGCGGCGGCGCCGTGACCCGCGTCCCCTTCCGCGATGCACGGGACGGGGCCGCGGAATGCGACCATGGACCGGCGACCCCGCCCGTGGGGAGCCCGGAGCCGACCGGCTCCGCGATGGTCACATCCCTTTCAGGAGCAGTGCGTGAGCAGCAACGTCGGCAGCATCTCGACGCCTCTGGTGCGCGGTGCCCTCGGTGCGCTCGGCTCCCTCGGGATGGCGCTGGCCGTGGTGGTCGTGCCCGCCCTGGCCGCGCAGGTCGCCGGGACCGCCTCCACCGCCACGTCGCTGGACGCGATCATCATCGCCCTGAACATCCTGGTCCTCGGCCACGGCGGCGGCATCATGCTGAGCACCGGGGTGATCGACGGCGCGGTCACCCTGACGCCCTTCGGGCTGCTGCTGATCCTGCTGCTGCTGTCCGGCGCCGCCATGCGCCGGGTGGGCCGCGCGCTGCGCCCGGTCCGCGACGACGGGGTGCTGCGGGTCGGGGCGCTGCGCGACGTCGGCGCGGCCCTGGCCATGTACGCCTCGGTCTACGCGGTCGGGCTCGCCGTGCTGGCGGGCGTCGGCCGCAGCGTCGACACCGCGCCGATGCTGACCTCCGCCGCCGTCTCCGGCGCCATGGTGGCGGTGATCGGCGGCCTGACCGGGCTGCTGTTGTCCCTGCGCCGGGAGCCGACGGCGACCGTGCCCGGGGTGCGCGTGCTGGACCTGCTGCCGGCCCCGTACGGGGACATCGCCCGGGCCGTGCTGCTGGCCGTCAGCGGACTGCTCGGCAGCGGGGTGCTGGCGCTGCTGGTGCTGCTGGCGACCACGGTCCCCGACCAGGCGGCCCTGTTCGACGCGCTGGCCCCGGGCATCGTCGGCGGCATCGTGCTGACCCTGGTCCAGCTCGCCCTGCTGCCGCTGCTGGCGCTGTGGGCCCTGGTGGTGCTGCTGGGCGGCACCGTCGGGGTGGGGACGGGAACCGCGATCTCGCTGGACGGCGCCCAGACCGGGGTGCTGCCGGCGCTGCCGGTGCTGAGCGCGCTGCCCGCTCCCGGTGACTTCCCGAGCTGGACCTGGGCGCTGATGATCGTGCCCGCCCTCCCTGTGGCCCTGGGCGCCGTGCGCCTGGTGCGCGACGTCTCCGGCCTCGGCCTCCGTGACCGGATCACGGCCTGGATCGCCTACCCGCTGGTGGTGATCGGGGCGGTGCTGCTGCTGGCCGGGCTCTCCACCGGCGGCATCGGCGACGGCCGCCTGGTGCACCTGGGCCCGCAGATGAGCACCCTGGCGGGGCCGCTCGCCGCGATCGTGGCGCTCGCCACCGCGCTGGTGCTGGGCGTGCTCGCCACCGGGCTGATCCCCTGGACCCGCCGCGCCCGCGCCGCGCTGCGGGAGCGGATCGAGGCCGCGGAGCGCACGGAGCGCGGAGAGACCGCCGCACCCGGCCGGACCGCCCCCCGCGGGAACGCCGACGACCCGATTCCTACCGCCGGGGCCGCCGGGGCCGCCGGGGCCGACGGTGCGGACGAGGTGGACGAGGCGGACCGGGCCGAGGATCCCGCGGCGCCGCAGCCCGAGGCCGCGTCGGCGCCGGAGGCCGAGACGGAGCCGGGCGACGACGCCGAGGCGGGCGACGACCCCGAGGCCGAGAGCCTCGAGGCCGAGAGCCCCGCGGCCGTCGCCGAGCCGTCCGGGGCCGCCGCCGCGACCCGGCGCAGCAGCTGGTTCAGCCGCCGACGAGGTCGTTGA
This sequence comes from Brachybacterium sp. UNK5269, assembly GCF_049266655.1. GTDB lineage: Bacteria > Actinomycetota > Actinomycetes > Actinomycetales > Dermabacteraceae > Brachybacterium. The sequence goes on along the minus strand of NZ_CP184883.1, from coordinate 2,807,650 downwards.
TCCACTGGGCCATCGAGCCCTGCGCCTCCGCGTTGCACTGCGCCCGGGCCTGCTCGGTCAGTGCCGCGGCCAGGCAGTCCTGGAGCTCGGCCATCGGGGTGTAGAACACCAGCGAGAGCACCGCGGTGCCCATGATCATCAGCGTGGCGGGCACCCCCAGCAGCGCCGCGAACAGCGCCATCCCCAGCCGCCGCGCGGCGATGGACCGCACGATCAGGATGATCAGCAGCACCAGGGCGACCAGCGCCGTGAGCCCCGAGAGGATCGAGAACGGCAGCGGCGCGAGCAGCAGCAGCCAGGTGGCGAGCAGGGACAGCGTCAGCCCGCCCACCAGGCGGCGGTGGCGCGCCCTGCGGTCCTCGTCGGTGCGCGTGCTCTGATCCCGTTCGCTGTTCATCGCCACCCATTGTGCCTGCTCGCGGGCGACGCGGGGCCTGACCGGCCGGCCCGACCCCCGGCGCGGCAGGACCAGCCCCGGGCCGGCCCTCCGCTGCCACTACCCTGAGGGCGTGTCCCGCACCCCCGTCGTCGTCCTCATCTCCGGCACCGGCTCCAACCTCGCCGCGCTCCTGGCGAGCGCCCGCGACCCGCAGTGCCCCTACGCGGTGGTCGCGGTGATCGCCGACCGCGAGGCGAGCGGGCTCGAGCACGCCCGCGCCGCGCAGATCCCCACCGAGGTGGTCCGCCTGCGCGACCACGCCGACCGGGAGGCCTGGGACCGCGCCCTCGCCGCAGCCGTGACCCGCCACCGCCCCGAGCTGGTGGTGCTGGCCGGCTTCATGAAGCTGGTCGGCCCGCCGCTGCTGAGCGCCTTCGGGGGCCGGATCATCAACACCCATCCCGCCCTGCTGCCCGCGTTCCCCGGCGCCCACGGGGTCCGCGACGCCCTCGCCCACGGCGTCAAGGTCACCGGCGCCAGCGTGATCGAGGTCGACCCCGGGGTGGACACCGGTCGGATCCTCGCGCAGGTCGCCGTGGACGTCCTCGAGGGCGACACCGAGCAGACGCTCCACGAGCGCATCAAGGCCGCCGAGCAGCCGCTGCTGGTCGAGGTGGTGCGCCGCCTGACCAGCCCTCGGCCCGTCGGACCGCAGGCGGCCGGCTCCCGCTAGAGTGGCCGGACACGACTGGCGAAGGTGGGCGACCACCGGGGAGTGACCGACGCGCGCATCGACCGCCTGGGTGCGCGCGGCAGGGCATGAATGCGCCCTGCACCCGATCCGAACAGGAGCTCCCCCGTGACCACCACCCAGCGCCGCCCGATCCGCCGCGCCCTGCTGTCCGTCTTCGACAAGACCGGCATCGTGGACCTCGCCCGCACGCTCGCCGAGCAGGGCGTCGAGATCGTCTCGACCGGCTCCACCGGCGCCACCGTCCGCGAGGCCGGGATCGACGTCACCGACGTCGCCGCGCTGACCGGGTTCCCCGAGATGCTCGACGGCCGGGTCAAGACCCTGCACCCCCGCGTCCACGCCGGGATCCTCGCCGACCAGCGGCTCGAGACCCACCGCGAGCAGCTGGCCGAGCACGGGATCGAGGCCTTCGACCTGGTGGTCGTGAACCTCTACCCCTTCAGCGAGACCGTCGCCGCCGGCGGCAGCGCCCAGGAGATCATCGAGAAGATCGACATCGGCGGCCCCTCCATGGTGCGCGGCGCCGCGAAGAACTTCGCCTCCCTCGCCGTGGTGGTCGATCCCGAGGACTACGCCGCCGCGGGCGAGGCCGCCGCGGCCGGCGGCTACACCCTCGCCGAGCGGCAGGAGCTCGCGACCATCGCCTTCACCCGCACCGCCGAGTACGACGCGGCGATCAGCCAGTGGATGCTCCAGCAGCTCGCCGGTGAGGACGCCGACGAGGTCGACGAGCTCCTCGAGGGCGCCGACCAGGACGCCCCGATGACCGTGCTGGACCTCAGCGACGAGGACGCCGCCCAGCTCGGCTTCACCACCACCCTGCGCTACGGCGAGAACCCCCACCAGCGGGCGCGCCTGGCCGTGACCGACGAGGACGAGCCGGGCCTGGCCGGGGCCGAGCAGCTGGGCGGCAAGCCGATGAGCTACAACAACTACGTGGACGCCGACGCCGCGGTGCGCGCCGCCTACGACCACCCCCGTCCCGCGGTCGCCGTGGTCAAGCACAACAACCCCTGCGGCATCGCCGTCGCGGGCGCGGGGGAGGACATCGCCGCGGCGCATCGCCGCGCCCACGCCACCGACCCGCTGTCCGCCTACGGCGGGGTCATCGCCGCCAACCGCCCGGTCACCCTGGCGATGGCCGAGCAGGTCAAGCCGGTCTTCACCGAGGTCATCCTGGCCCCCGACTACGAGGACGCGGCGCTCGAGCTGCTGCGCACCAAGAAGAACCTGCGGATCCTGCGCCTGCGCGGCGAGTACTCCCGCACCCTCGAGATGCGCGAGATCTGGGGCGGGATGCTGGTCCAGGACGCCGACCGGCTCGACGCCGAGGGCGACGACCCCTCGAGCTGGACCCTCGCCGCCGGGCAGGCCGCCGATGCGCAGATGCTCGCGGACCTCGCCTTCGCCTGGCGCTCCGTGCGCGCCGTGAAGTCCAACGCGATCCTGCTGGCCGCCGACGGCGCCGCCGTGGGCATCGGCATGGGCCAGGTCAACCGCCTGGACTCCTGCCGCCTGGCCGTCTCCCGCGCCAACAGCCTGGGCGCGCCCGCGGAGGGCGGGACGGCGCCGGAGCGCGCCCGCGGCGCCGTCGCGGCGTCGGACGCCTTCTTCCCCTTCGCCGACGGGGCGCAGATCCTGCTGGACGCCGGCGTGCGGGCGATCGTCCAGCCCGGCGGCTCGATCCGCGACGACGAGGTCATCGAGGCCTGCCGCGCCGCCGGCGCCACCCTCTACCTCACCGGCACCCGCCACTTCGCGCACTGAGCCCCGCTCCGGGGCGCGGGTCCGCCATGGCGCGGACCCGCCCCGGGCAGGGCGCGGACCGTGCCCGGCCCGTCCACCGGTCGCCGTGCGCGACCTCTACAGTTGTGCCCATCGACCCGCGTCAGCCGAAGGAGTGAGCGTGAAGATCCCCGACAACCAGAGCCTGCGCGAATACATCGAGCATCTGCGCGAGGAGGGGTACTCGGTCGCCGACGGTCACACCCCCGATCCGGACCTGATCGATCCCCAGGGGAACCCGGTCTACACCTGGCAGGAGGGGTACCCGTACGACACCCGCATGGACCGGGACGAGTACGAGCTCCAGAAGTACCAGCTGCAGGTCGAGCTGCTGAAGTTCCAGTACTGGCTGGAGGACAACGACCAGAAGGCGATCATCATCTTCGAGGGGCGGGACGCGGCCGGCAAGGGCGGCACCATCAAGCGCTTCACCGAGCACCTCAACCCCCGCACCGCGCGGGTGGTCGCGCTGAACAAGCCCAGCGACCGCGAGCGCGGCCAGTGGTACTTCCAGCGCTACATCCGCCACCTCCCCACCGAGGGCGAGATGGTGCTGTTCGACCGCTCCTGGTACAACCGCGCGGGGGTGGAGCGGGTGATGGGCTTCGCGACCCCGGAGGAGTACGAGACCTTCATGAACCAGGTCCCCTACTTCGAGCGGATGCTGGTGGACTCCGGCATCCACGTCACCAAGTTCTGGTTCTCGGTCTCGCAGAAGGAGCAGCGCACCCGCTTCGCGATCCGTCAGCTGGACCCGGTGCGCCGCTGGAAGCTCTCCCCGATGGACCTCGAGTCGCTGGACCGCTGGGAGGCGTACACGCTGGCCAAGGAGGAGATGTTCCGCCGCACGGACAAGCGGTACGCGCCGTGGACGATCATCCGCTCCAACGACAAGAAGCGCGCCCGGCTCAACGCGATGCGCTACTTCCTGTCCCAGTTCGAGTACGAGGACAAGGACCACGAGGTGGTCGGCACCCCGGACCCGAAGCTCGTCATGCGCGGCAAGATGGAGGAGGCCGACGAGTGAGCCGACCCGGCGACGCGCCGAGCGCCGGTGCCCGCCTACGCGGGGCCGGCGCTCGGCGCATCATCCGGCGGGCGATGCTCAGACGTCGGCGGGATCGGCCTGCGGGCGGGCGACCTCACCCGAGTCCGACTCCACGTCCAGCGTGATCGCCGGGATGGTGCCGGTGGCCGTGGGGCGCACCGGACGGGTCATCGACGAGGGCGAGAGCAGGTTGGTCAGGCGCCGCTCGTCCAGCAGCCCCCGCTCGAGCACCAGCTCGGCCACCGGTCGGCCCGTCTGCAGGGCCGACTGGGCGATGTCGGTGGCCGCGGCGTAGCCGATCACCGGCACCAGCGCGGTGACCACCCCGATGGAGCGGCGCAGGTAGTCCTGCAGCACGTCCCGGTTCAGGGTGATCCCGGCGATGCAGCGATCGGCCAGGGTGTTCATGGCCCGGGTCATGATGCGGGTGGACTCGAGGATGTTGAAGCAGATCACCGGCTCGAAGGCGTTCAGCTGCAGCTGGCCGCCCTCCGCGGCGAAGGTCACCGTGAGATCGTTGCCGATCACCTCGAAGGCGACCTGGTTGACCACCTCCGGGATCACCGGGTTCACCTTGCCCGGCATGATCGAGCTGCCCGGCTGCACCGAGGGCAGGTTCAGCTCGTGGAACCCCGCGCGGGGGCCCGAGGACAGCAGGCGCAGGTCGTTGCAGATCTTGGAGATCTTCACCGCGATCCGCTTGAGGATCCCCGAGAAGGTCACGAAGGCGCCGGTGTCGCTGGTGGCCTCCACCAGGTCGTCCGAGACCACGAAGGGGATGCCGGTGAGCTCCGCGAGCTCCGCGGTGGCCATCTGCGCGTAGCGCGGGTCCGAGGTGATGCCGGTGCCGATCGCGGTCGCCCCCAGGTTGATCTCCTGGAACAGGGTCGCGGTGCGGGTCAGGCGCTGCACGTCCTCCGCGATGGTGGTGGCCCAGCCGTGGAACTCCTGGCCCACCGTCATCGGCACCGCGTCCTGCATCTGGGTGCGGCCCATCTTCAGGTCCGCGCTGAACTCCTCGCCCTTGCTGCGCAGCGTGGTGATCAGGTGGTCCATCGCCTCGGCGAGCGCCGGGAAGGACAGCATCATCGCCAGCCGCACCGAGGTGGGGTACACGTCGTTGGTGGACTGGCCGAGGTTGACGTGGTTGTTGGGATGGAGGTGGTCGTACTCGCCGCGCCCATGGCCCAGGATCTCCAGGGCCCGGTTGGCGATCACCTCGTTGGCGTTCATGTTGGTGCTGGTGCCGGCGCCCCCCTGGATCATGTCGACCACGAAGTGCTCGTGCAGCGCCCCGCCGACGATCTCCTGACAGGCCTGGTCGATCGCCGCGGCCCGCTCGTCGTCGAGGGCGCCGAGGCGATGGTTCGCCCGCGCGGCCGCCCGCTTCACCTGGGCGAGGGCCTCGATCAGGCGGGGGAAGTGGTGCAACGGCACCCCCGAGATGTGGAAGTTCTCCTGCGCCCGCAGGGTCTGGATGCCGTAGTACGCACCGGCCGGGACCTCGCGGTCCCCGAGCAGGTCGTGTTCGCGGCGGGTGGGGCCGGTCGTCGCACCGGGGCTGGTCATCGGGTGATCCTCCAGGTCGGCGGTGGTCGACGGCGCTGCCGACCACGGCCAGCGTAACCGGAGGCGGCCCGTAGCATGGACACGTGCGCGAGCCCGGATCCCCCTTCACCCTGGCCGCCGCCCTCCGGCGGCAGGCGGTGCTGACGACCGCCCTGGCCGCACTGGCCGGGGTCGTGGGCATCGGGGTGCTGGTCTCCGCACCGCTGGCCGGGGTGCTGCTGGCCGCTCTGCTGGTGGTGCTGGCCGGGCTGCGCGCGGTGCTGCCGGTCCGCGCCGTGGGGGCGCTGGCGGTGCGCTCGCGAGGGTTCGACGTCGCCGTGCTGCTGGGGCTGGCCCTGACGATCGGGGTGCTGACGGGCTCGCCCAACCTCTGAGCGGGCCCTCGTCGGCCCCGCCCGGGCGGTGAGGGATCTGGCATGTCCCCGGGTGTGGGCGCCGGTCACCGGTATGGCACGATCGATGCCGTGCCCACAGACTCCGCCCGGCTCCATGCCGTGTTCGACCTCGCGATGAGGATCGGGGAGGGGCTGCTGACCAACGGGGCCGCCGCCTCCGAGGTCACCGCGACGGTGCTGCGGGTGACGAGCTCCTCCGGACTGCGCAACGTCTCGGTCCAGGTGACGTTCAACGAGGTGACGATCTCCTACCTCCCCGACGAGTCCGCGACCCCCTTCACCCGGGTCCGCTCCGCGAGCTCCCGGGTGCAGGACTTCGCCCGGCTGGCCGCCTTCGAGGACATCACCCACCAGTACATCTCCGGTGAGCTGCCGCTGAACGAGGCCCGCCACCAGGCCGCGACCATCCCCCAGAAGCAGTCGCTGTACCGCAAGCCGCTGGTGATCGCCGGCTTCGCGGTGATGGGCGGCGCCGCGGCGCTCAGCTTCGGCGCCGGCACCCTGGTGGTGGCCGCCGCGACCCTCGCCGCCGGGCTGCTGATCGCCCTCGGCGAGCTGCTGGCGCGGTGGAACATCCCGGAGTTCTACGCGCAGGTGATCGGCGGCTTCGTCGCCGTGGGCGCGACCGTGGTGGTCGCCCTGATCGACTCCTCCGTGAACCCCTCGATCGTGGTCGTCTCCTGCCTCATCGTGCAGCTGGCGGGGCTGTCCTCGATCAGCGCCGTGCAGGACGCGGTCACCGGCTGGTACGTCACCGCCGCCGGCCGGATCCTGGAGACGCTGATGCTGACGGTCGGGATCGTGGCCGGCGTGCGCGGCGGCATCATGCTGGCCGAGGCGATCGGCGCCGACATCTCGGTCACCGCCGCCATGCCCGTCACCCTCACCACCGCGGTGGTGGTGGTGATCTCCGGTCTCGGGATGGGGCTCGGCTACGGCGTCGGCACCCAGGTGCCCTGGCGGCTGCTGCCGGCGGCGGCGCTGATCGCCGCCGGCTCCGGGCTCGTCGCCCACCTGCTGACCGGGCTCGGCCTGGACCGCACCTACACCGTCGGGATCGCGGCCTTCGCCGCCGGGCTGATCGCCACCGCCCTCGCCGACCGGCTGCGCGCCCCGGCGCTCGCCTTCGTGATGGCCGGGGTGATCCCGCTGGTGCCCGGCAGTCGCATCTATCGCGGCCTGCTGGGGCTCGGGGACGACGTCTCCGTCGGCGCCGCGGAGCTGCTGGGAGCCGCCGAGATCGCGATCTCGATCGCCGCCGGGGTGGTGCTCGGCCAGCTGCTGGCCTCGCGGATCATGCCCTACTTCCGCCGCAGCGCCATCGCCTACACCCCGGCGATCTCCTCGCCGTTCACGACCCTGCGCCGGCGCCGGCTCTCCCTCGGCTCGCGCCGGCTGCGGCGCCGTCACGGCGCGACGGTGGTCGAGCCGTCTACGATGACCGGTGAGATGACAGCGCTGTCTCCCGCGATGTTCGAGGATCCCTCCTTCCTGGAGCACCTCGATCCGCCCACCGACCACGGGGGCGACTCGGGGCGACGCATCGACCCGTAGGAGAGACATGAGCACGTCCGCACTGATCGCCCTCGGCGGCTACTCCACCCGCGGCACCGGGCGCGGCCCGGGGGTCGAGCTGCTGCGCCTGACGCCGCGGCCGGGGGCCGCCCCCGACCTCGAGCGCCTGGCGACGGTGGACCTCCCCGATCCCTCCTTCGTGCTGTGGAGCAGCGACGGCTCCGTGCTCTACGCGGTGCTGGAGGGCGAGCCCACCCGGGTGGTGGCCGTGCGCGTGACCTCCGACGGCGTCCGCGCCGAGGTCGTCGCCGACCTCGCCCTGGAGGGCGCCGGCGGCTGCCACCTCGCCCTCGCGAGCCCCTCGACGCTGGTGGTGGCGCAGTACGGCTCCGGCTCGGTCGTCACCGTGCGCCTGGACGCGGACGGGCTGCCCGTCGAGCAGATCGACCTCGACGACCACCACGACCGCGCCGACGGACAGGATCCGCACCCCCATCAGGTGGTGCCGCTGCCGGGCACCTCCCAGCTCGCGGTCCCGGACCTCGGCCTGGACCGGGTCTTCCTCTACCGCCAGGACGCCGCCGGCCAGATGGGACTGACCGGGGAGATCCCGCTGAGCCGGGGCAGCGGGCCCCGCCACCTGGTGCCCGACCACGAGTCCGAGCAGATCCACATCGCCTGCGAGCTCTCCGGGATGGTCGCCACCGCGGTGCGCAGCGAGCAGCCGGCCGGCCGCTCCGCCCCCGCCGTGATGCAGAGCCCGGCGCACCGCTGGAGCGTGCGCTCCATGATCCCCGCCAGCGCCCGCGAGGGCGCCGATGCGCTCTCCCACATCGAGCTCTCGGCCGACGAGTCCCTGCTGCTGGTCGCCAACCGCGGACCGGACACCCTGTCCCTGCTCTCCCTGGCCGGGATGCGGCCGGAGCTCGTGGCCGAGCACGAGGTCGGGGCGCATCCGCGGCACTTCACCCAGCTGGAGGACCTGGTGCTGGTGGCGGCCCAGGAGGGCGACCGGATCGACGTCCTGCGCCGGCAGGGCGAGCAGCTGAGCGTCGCCGCGGAGCCGATCCCGGCCCCGTCCGTGGCCTGTCTGGCAGTGAGGCCCTGAGCACTCCTCCAGCTCCCCTACCGAGCGGAAGGTTAGACTCTGCGTCGCCGAGCCGGGCAGTACGCGATCGAGTCAGCGGCTCGGCATCCGCCTGCTCCGGAAGGAAATCCATGTCGCCAGCCGCCGAGACCACCGCGGTCCTGCTGTCCGCCGCCCCCGATCGCTCCGAGGCCGCCGCCCGCGCCGAGCAGCGCTTCGTCGAGTCCTTCGGCTACGCGCCGGACGGGGTGTGGTCCGCGCCGGGCCGGGTGAACATCATCGGCGAGCACGTCGACTACCAGGACGGGCTGTGCCTGCCGATGGCGATCTCGCACCGCTGCTTCGCGGCGGCGGCGCGGACGCCCACGAACCGGCTGCGGCTGCGCTCGGCCCAGGACGAGCTGGTGCTCGACATCGACGCCCGCGAGCTCACCCCGGGGGCGGTCACCGGCTGGCCGGCCTACGTGGCCGGCGTGCTCTGGGCCCTGGACCCCTTCATCTCCGGGGCGGCGACCCGGGGCATGGACATCATGATCGACGGCCAGGTGCCGCTGGGGGCGGGGCTCTCCAGCTCCGCCGCCCTCGAATGCGCGGCCGCGGAGGCCATCGAGGCGCTGCTGAGCCTGGGCACGACGCGGCTGGAGCGGGTGCGGGCCGCGATCACGGCGGAGACCGACTTCGCGGGCGCCTCGACCGGGGGCCTGGACCAGTCCGCCTCGGTGCTCTCCCATGAGGGCCACGCCCTGTTCCTGGACTGCCGCGACCTCTCGACCCGCCCGGTGCCGTGGGACCTCGCCTCCCAGCAGCTGGCGCTGCTGATCACCGACACCCGCGCCGAGCACTCCCATGTGGACGGCGAGTACGCCGCACGTCGCGCGGACAGCGAGCGGGCCGCCGCGCAGCTCGGGGTGCCGACGCTGCGCGACGCCGACGTCGACCAGCTCGAGACCCTGCTGGGACGCCTCGGGGACGAGGTGGTGCGCCGCCGCGCCCGCCACGTGCTCACCGAGATCCGCCGGGTCGAGCAGTTCGACGCGCTGCTCGCCGCCGGCACCGTGCGGGAGCAGGTCGGCGAGCTCGGCGCGCTGCTGAACGCCTCCCACGACTCCCTGCGCGAGGACTACGAGGTGACGGTCCCGCAGCTCGACGTGGCGGTGGACGCCGCCCGCGCCGCCGGCGCCCATGGCGCCCGGATGACCGGCGGCGGCTTCGGCGGCTCGACCATCGCCCTGGTAGAGGCCGATCAGGCGCAGGCGGTCGCCGAGGCGATCGCCGCCGCCTTCGGTCAGCACGGCTTCGCCGCACCGGAGTTCTTCCTGGCCCTGCCCTCGGAGGGTGCCGGGCAGGACCGCTGAGCCGGGCCCGGGTGCCGCCTCAGGCCCCCGGTGCGGGAGCGGCGAGCCAGTCGCGCACCCCGCCCAGCAGGCGCTCCCTCACCGGCTCGGGCGCGGAGGAGACCTCGATCGAGGAGGCCGCGAGCGCGGCGAGCTCGGCGTCCTCGAAGCCCATCCGCCGCGCGGTCTCGTACTGCTCGAGCAGGCGGGAGCCGAACAGCAGCGGGTCGTCGGCGCCCAGCGCGATCCGCGCCCCGGCCTCGACCAGCCTCCGCAGCGGGACGTCGGTGGCCGACTCCACCACCCCGAGGGACGCGTTCGAGGCCGGGCACACCTCGAGCCCGATGCCCGCATCGACGATCCGGCGCAGCAGCTCCGGATCCTCCGCCGCCCGCACCCCGTGGCCGATCCGGTCGGGGTGCAGGTGCTCGACCACCTCCTGCACGTGCTCCGGTCCCAGCAGCTCCCCGCCGTGCGGCACCGACAGCAGCCCGGCCTCGCGCGCGATCCGGAAGGCCGCGGCGAACTCGCCGGTGACCCCGCGGCGCTCGTCGTTGGAGAGCCCGAACCCGACCACCCGGCCCGCATGGCGCGCCGCCAGCCGCGCCAGGGTGCGGGCATCCAGCGGATGGCGGGTGCGGGAGGCGGCGATCACGATGCCGATGCTGACCCCGGTCTCGCGCTCCGAGCGCTCCGCCTGGTCCAGCACGATCTCGATCGCGGGCGTCAGGCCGCCGACGAACGGCGCGTAGCTGGTGGGGTCCACCTGCAGCTCGAGCCGTCCCGAGCCCTCGGCGGCGTCATCGCGCGCGGCCTCGTCCACGATGCGCCGCATGGCCGTCTCGGAGTCGACCACCGTGCGGGCCGCGTCGTACTGCCGCTGGAAGCGGAACCAGCCGCGCCGCGTCGGCTCCACCTGCAGGGCGACGTCGTCGCTCAGCGAGCGGGGCAGCCGGATGCCGCGCTCCGCGGCCAGCTCCCGCAGCGTCGTCGGGCGCATCGACCCGGTGAAGTGCAGGTGCAGATGCGCCTTCGGCAGGGTGGCGAGATCGCGGCGGCGCTCGGGCGCCGGCGTCATTCCGCCAGGAGCGCGATCACCCGGTCGACGCCCTCGGAGATGTCCTCGTCCTGCAGGGCGTAGGAGAAGCGCAGGTGCCCGGGGGCGCCGAAGGCCTCGCCCGGCACCGCGGCGACCTCCGCCTCCTCGAGGATCACGGCGGCCAGCTCGGCGGAGGTGGTGACCCGGCGACCGCGGATCTCCCGGCCCAGCGCGCCGGAGACGTCGGGGAACACGTAGAAGGCGCCGGTCGGGGTGGGCACGGTGAAGCCCCGGACCTCGGAGAGCTTCTGCACGATCAGCCGGCGCCGACGGTCGAACGCCTCGCGCATCTGCTCGACCGGCTCGGTGGGGCCGGTCAGGGCCGCCACCGCCGCCCGCTGGGCGATGTTGTTCACGTGCGAGGTCAGATGCGACTGCAGGTTGCCGGCCGCCGTGATGACGTCGACCGGGCCGATCATCCAGCCCACCCGCCAGCCGGTCATCGCGAAGGACTTCGCCACCCCGCCGAGCACCACGGTGGTCTCGGCGAGCTCGGGGACGGCCTTCAGCACCGAGGTGAAGGGCATGCCGTCGTAGGTGAGGGCCTGGTAGATCTCGTCGGTGACCACCCAGATGCCGTGCTCGAGCGCCCAGCGCCCGATCTCGGCGACCTGCTCGGCGGTGAGGACCGCCCCGGTCGGGTTCGAGGGGGAGCAGAGCACCAGGGCGCGGGTGCGCTCCGTGCGGGCCGCCTCGAGCTGCTCGACGGTGGGCACGTAGCCCTGGTCGGCGCCGGCCAGCACCGGCACTTCGTGGGCGCCGGTCTGCCGGATCGCCTCGGGGTAGGTGGTCCAGTACGGCGCCGGCAGCAGCACCTCGTCGCCGGGGTCCAGCAGGGTCGCGAAGGCCTGGAAGACGGCCTGCTTGCCGCCGTTGGTCACCAGCACCTGCGCCGGCTCGACCGGAAGCCCGGTGGTGGCCCGGGCGGCCTCGGCCAGGGCCCGGCGCAACTCCGGCAGACCGGCGGTGGGGGAGTAGCGGTGGTTCCCGGGGTCGGCGGCCGCCTCGATCGCCGCGTCCACGATGTGCTGCGGGGTGGGGAAGTCGGGCTCACCGGCCCCGAAGCCGATGACGGGCCGGCCGGCCGCCTTCAGGGCCTTGGCGGTGGCGTCGACGGCGAGGGTCGCCGAGGGCTCGATCGCGCCGACCCGCCGGGAGATGCGGGCGCGGGCGGAGGGCTGCGGGCTGCTGGCGGGGGCGGTGGCGTCGTCGGTGGTCACGCGCCCATCGTCTCAGAGCTCCTGCCGCGCCGCCAGGCAGGACGCCCATCGGACGGGGACCGGTGCCGGCGCCGCAGGACCGGCGTGCGGGCGGGCCGGCGGGGTCGGCGCCGCGCCCGGTGTGACGCGTTCTGCCGACCGCTGATTCGCACCAGGTCCCCGCGGCTTGTATGCTGGTCGCTGGTCAGAATCGCGAAGGCCCTCCGGGGCGACGCGGAACGACCTGACGGGGCAGGTTCCCCGTGAAGGGCAGTGGCGCAATTGGTAGCGCAGCGGTCTCCAAAACCGCAGGTTGCAGGTTCGAGCCCTGTCTGCCCTGCCGGTCCGGCCGGGAAATCCCGGCCGGATGCGGATGACCTCGACCAGATCGGACAGCTCAGTCGTGAACTCCAGCCAGCACGCTCCGTCGACGTCCACCCGTGGCTACGACCAGGGCACCGGGTCGAAGAACCCGTTCCTGGCGATCGGACTGTTCATCCGGCAGGTCATCGCGGAGCTCAGGAAAGTGGTCGTCCCGACCCGTCGGGAGCTGGTCCTGTACTCGGTCACGGTCCTGCTGTTCGTCACCTTCATGATCCTGCTGATCTTCGGTCTCGACGCCGCCTTCAGCTGGCTGTCCAGGATCGCCTTCACGAACCCCGACGTGTGAGCCGGGTCCGCTCCGCGCACCGCACCGCGACCGATCCGTACCACGCCGCCAGGAAGGCAGGTTCCCGCCGATGAGCGACCAGACCTCAACCCCCGAAGAGTCCTACCAGGACCTCGACGACTCCCTCTCGTTCTCCGCCTCCTCGCAGTCCGAGGGCGAGGGTGAGCAGATCCCGGACGAGGCCTTCGCGGAGCTCGCCGAGCAGGACGTGGAGGCGCAGGCCCCCGCCGTCGATCCCTTCGCCGGCGACGAGGAGCCCGCCGACAGCGAGCCCGCCGACGAGGCCGACGCGCTCTCCGAGGACGTCGACGACGTCGAGGGCGTCGACGAGCTGCCCGCGGACGCCGACGAGGCCGAGGGCGCGAGCTCCGCGGCGGAGGCCCCCGAGGAGCCCGAGGAGGAGGACCCGCTGGTCGTCCTCAAGCGCCACCTGCGCGCCGCTCCCGGCGACTGGTACGTCATCCACTCCTACTCCGGTCACGAGAACCGTGTGAAGAGCCAGCTGGCCACGCGCACCGAGACCATGGACATGGAGGACTACATCTTCGAGGTCCAGGTCCCGATGGAGGACGCGACCGAGGTCAAGGCCGGGCAGAAGAAGATCGTCCGCCGGGTCCGCGTGCCCGGGTACGTGCTGGTCCGCATGGACCTGACCACGGAGTCCTGGCGCGTCGTGCGCGACACCCCGGGCGTGACCGGGTTCGTCGGCAACGCCACCGACCCCACCCCGCTGACCTTCGACGAGATCTACTCGCTGCTCGAGCCCTCCGTCGGCCTGCCCGAGAAGAAGCGCGCCTCGGGCGCCTCCGGCGGCAAGGCCGCTGCGGCGCAGAAGGTCCCCGACTTCCACGTCGGCGAGTCCGTCACCGTCATGGACGGTCCCTTCGAGACCATGCCGGCCACCATCTCCGAGATTCACTCGGAGTCCCAGAAGCTCCAGGTCCTGGTGTCCATCTTCGGACGCGAGACCCCGGTCGAGCTCGCCTTCGACCAGGTCGCCAAGATCTGAGCGGCCGCGCGGCCCCGTGCCGCGCGAGTACGACCAGGATCACCCCCGATCCCGGTCGACGCCGCCGCGGCGTGCAGGTAGCGTCGCACCGGACCTTCTCGCCCCCGGGCGCAGGAGGTCCGTTCGTGGGAGGAGCGCATGATGAGCTCCGCCCGGACCACACCACAGTGAGGAAGAGCAATGGCTCCCAAGAAGAAGATCGCGAGCGTCATCAAGCTCCAGATCCAGGCCGGCCAGGCCACCCCTGCGCCGCCCGTGGGTCCCGCGCTCGGCGCTGCCGGCGTGAACATGATGGAGTTCGTGAAGGCCTACAACGATCGCACCGCCGATCAGCGGGGCAACATCATCCCGGTCGAGATCACGGTGTACGAGGATCGCTCGTTCACCTTCATCACGAAGACCCCGCCGGCCGCTGAGCTCATCAAGAAGGCCGCCGGCCTCCAGAAGGGCTCGGCCGTCCCGCACACGGACAAGGTCGGCAAGATCACCCAGGCACAGGTCCGCGAGATCGCGGAGACCAAGATGCCTGATCTGAACGCGAACGACATCGAGGCCGCGGCGAAGATCGTCGCCGGCACCGCTCGTTCCATGGGCATCACGGTGGAGGGCTGACGACAATGGGATTCCGCAGCAAGGCATACAAGGACGGCGCCGCCAAGATCGAGGAGGGCCGCGCCTACGCGCCGCTCGACGCGCTCCGGCTGGCTCAGCAGACCTCCCCGGCGAAGTTCGACGCGTCCGTCGAGGTCGCGATGCGCCTGGGCGTCGACCCCCGCAAGGCGGACCAGATGGTGCGCGGCACCGTCAACCTGCCCAACGGCACCGGCAAGACCGCTCGCGTGATCGTCTTCGCGACCGGTGCGCAGGCCGACGCCGCCCGTGAGGCCGGCGCCGACGAGGTCGGCGACGACGAGCTCATCGAGCGCGTCGCCGGCGGCTGGACCGACTTCGACGCGGCCGTGGCCACGCCGAACCTGATGGGCAAGGTCGGCAAGCTGGGCCGCGTGCTCGGCCCCCGCGGCCTCATGCCGAACCCGAAGACGGGCACCGTGACCATGGACGTCACCAAGGCCGTCTCCGACATCAAGGGCGGCAAGATCGAGTTCCGCACCGACCGTGCGGCGAACCTGCACTACATCGTCGGCAAGGTCTCCTTCACGGAGCAGCAGCTGGTCGAGAACTACGTCGCCGCGCTCGACGAGATCCTGCGACTGAAGCCCTCCTCCTCGAAGGGCCGCTACATCACCAAGATCACCGTGTCCACCACCATGGGCCCGGGCATCCCGATCGACGTGAACCGCACCCGCAACCTGCTCGAGGAGACCGACGAGGCCTGAGTTAGCTCAGCCCCGCGCTCCTCGCGCCACGACGCCCCGTCCACCCTTCGCGGTGGGCGGGGCGCTGTCGATCGATGGGGCTCCCGGGCAGCCGCCGTGCGACGTGGCGCTCCGGGAGACCCCTCGCGGCGGCTGCCGGGTCCCGGAGCGCTGCCGGGGCTCAGGCGGTCGTCACCTCGAGTCCGCGTCGGCCGTTCGCACCCGCGCCCGGGCGCTGCCGCCGACGTCACCGACGAAGGCGTCCTCGATGAGCTCCTTGAGCTCGCTGACCAGCGGCGACCGCGGGTTGGCGGGGGTGCACTGGTCCTCCAGTGCCCGGTCGGCGAGCTCATCGATCACCCGGTCCAGGTGCTCGCGGGTGGCGCCGTTGGCCTCCAGGCTCGGCTCGATGCCGAGGTCCGTGGCCAGCGCCGTCACCTCGTCGATCAGGGATTTCACACCCTGCTCGACGGTGGCGGCGGGGAAGCCGAGCAGCCGCGCGAGCTCCGCCAGGTCCTGGTCGGCCCGGTAGTGCTCGTACTTCGGGAACAGCGCGTGCTTGGACGGCAGGGTCGCGTTGTACCGGATCACGTGGGGCAGGAAGATCGCGTTGGTGCGACCGTGGGCGATGCCGAACTCGGCGCCGCACTTGTGGCTCAGCGAGTGCACGATCCCCAGGAAGGCGTTCGCGAAGGCCATGCCCGCGATCGTCGACGCGTTGTGCATCCGCTCCTTCGCCGCCGCGTCCTGCTCGAGCACGGCGGCGCGGAGGTTCTCGAAGATCAGCTGTGCGGCGCGCACCGACAGTCCGCGGGTGAAATCGCTGGCCATGACGGAGACGTAGGACTCGATCGCGTGGGTGAGGGCGTCCAGGCCGGAATCGGCCGCGGTGCGGGTGGGCACCGAGTCGACGAACTGGGCATCGACGATCGCCACGTCCGGCGTCAGCGTGTAGTCGGCCAGCGGGTACTTCACGTGGGTCTCTGCATCGGTGATCACCGCGAAGGGGGTGCACTCGCTGCCCGTGCCGGACGTGGTGGGGATCGCGACGAACTGCGCCTTCTCCCCCGTGGTGGGGAAGCGGTAGGTGCGCTTGCGGATGTCCAGGAACTTCTGCTTCATCCCGAAGTAGGACGCCTCGGGCCGCTCGTAGAACAGCCACATCGCCTTGGCCGCGTCCATCGGCGAGCCGCCGCCGAGCGCGATGATGCAGTCGGGCTCGAAGTCCGCCATGAGGGAGGCGCCCTTGAACACCGTGGTCGACGTCGGGTTCGGCTCGACGTCGGAGAAGACGGTCCAGGCGACGTCCTCGCGCCGCTGCTTGAGCTGGTCGATGACGACGTCGACGTAGCCGTGCTCGACCATGCCCGGGTCGGTCACGATGAACACCCGCGAGAGACCCGGCATCGACTGCAGGTACTGCACCGAGTAGCGCTCGAAGTACGTCCGGGCCGGGATCTTGAACCACTGCATGTCGTTGCGCCGCTCCGCGATCCGCTTGACGTTGATGAGGTCGACCGCGCTGACGTTGTGGGAGACGGAGTTGCGGCCGTAGGAGCCGCAGCCCAGGGTCAACGAGGGGGTCAGGGCGTTGTACAGGTCGCCGATGCCGCCGACCGCGGACGGTGCGTTGGCGATGATGCGGCACGCCTTCATGCGCCGCCCGAACTCCCGCTCGACCTGCTTGTCGGCGGTGTGGACGACCGCGGTGTGGCCGAGCCCCCCGAACTCCAGCATGCGCTCGGCCAGGGCGAAGCCCTGCTCGCGGCCGGGCACGCGGGCCATCGCGAGCACCGGGCACAGCTTCTCCCTGCTGAACGGCTCGTCGGGGCCGACGGTGTCGATCGGCACGAGCAGCAGCTTGGTGCCGACCGGCACCGGGATGCCCGCGCCCTCGGCGATCCGCTCGGCACTCATGCCCACCACGTGCGAGGCGATGCTGCCCTGCGCGGTGACCATGAACGAGCGCAGGAGCTCCTTCTGCTCGGCCGTGACGACGTGGCAGCCGTGGGACTCGAACTCGGCGACCACGGCGGGGGCGATCTCCTCGTCGATGATGACGGCCTGTTCGCTCGCGCAGATCATCCCGTGGTCGAAGGTCTTGGACAGGATGAGGTCGTTGACGGTGCGGGGGATGCGGGCGGTGCGCTCGATGTACACCGGGACGTTCCCGGGCCCCACCCCGAGGGCGGGCTTCCCGGTGGAGTAGGCGGACGTCACCATCCCGGCCCCGCCGGTGGCGAGGGTGAGGGCGACGCCGGGGTGGTTCATCAGCGCGGAGGTGGCGGCCACGGAGGGCTGCTCGATCCATTGGATGCAGTCGGCCGGGGCGCCGGCTGCGGTCGCCGCGTCGCGCATGATCCGTGCGGCCTGGGCCGAGCAGTCCTGGGCGGCGGGGTGGAAGGCGAAGATGATCGGGTTGCGGGTCATGATCGCGATCAGGCACTTGAACATGGTGGTCGAGGTCGGGTTGGTCACCGGGGTCACTCCCGCGATGACCCCCACCGGTTCGGCGATCTCGGTGATGCCGCGCTGGCGGTCCTCGCGGATCACGCCGACGGTGCGGTCGTCCTTGATGGAGTTCCAGATGTGCTCGGTGGCGAACAGGTTCTTGATGCACTTGTCCTCGTACAGACCGCGGCCGGTCTCCTCCACCGCCCGCTTGGCCAGTGCCATGTGCTGGTCGGTGCCGGCGAGCGCCATCGCGTGCACGATGGAGGTGATCTGGTCCTGGGTGTACGAGTCGAAGGCGCTCAGTGCGGCGCGTCCCCGGCGGGCCAGTTCGTCGATCATCCCGGTGAGCGGGTCGACGGTGAGGGTGGGTGCGAAATCGATGGTGGTCATGTCCTCGCCTCTACATCGCAGCAGCGCTTGTTGTGCTGGTGACAACCAAGCTACGGGTGAGTGGTCCGCATCACCAGGGCCGGAGGTCCCGCCGCAGCCGTTCCGGGCGCGGCGGCTCTCTCGAACCCGAGCACGGCGTGCTGCGCCGCGCCGATGTGACGCAGAACCCCGCGGTCGGCGTGGCGCCGCCGTCGCCCCTGGTCTAGTCTGGGCGTACCGAAGACCGCCGGTTGTCGCGCTCGACCCCGAGAGCGACCGAAGAGATCCCGTTCGGGATGGCCTGCGCAGGTGAAGAAGCGATCCTCGTACGGTCGTCCCCGTCCGGCCCCGGCCGGAGCCCTCGTGGCGCGGGAGCTCGTGCGATCGAGGCCTCGACACTTGCGTGTCGAGGCCTTTTCCGTTCCCGGGACGCCTTCACCCGGCGGCGAGAGACCTCTGGAAGGAGGGCCATGGCGAACCCCGAAAAGGTGGATGCCGTCGCCGAGATCGCGGAGCTGTTCCGCGCGTCCGACGCCGCCGTCATCACCGAGTATCGCGGGCTCAGCGTGGGGGAGCTCAAGGAGCTCCGTCGCGCGCTGGGTTCCGAGACGACCTACGCCGTGGTGAAGAACACGCTCACGGAGATCGCCGCCCGCGAGGCCGGCATCGACGCCTTCGATGGCACGCTCAGCGGTCCGACCGCTATCGCCTTCATCAAGGGTGAGCCCGTGGAGCCCGCCAAGGCTCTGCGTGACTTCGCCAAGACTCACGACAAGCTCGTGATCAAGTCCGGCTACTTCGAGGGCAAGGCGCTCTCGCAGGAGGACGTCCAGAAGCTCGCGGACCTCGAGTCCCGCGAGGTCCTGCTGGCCAAGGCCGCTGGCGCCATGAAGGCGTCGATGTCCAAGGCCGCCGCCGTGTTCGCGGCGCCGCTGTCGAAGGCAGCGCGCACCGTGGATGCACTGCGGGCCAAGCAGGAGGCCTGAGCCTCACGGCTCCGAGTTCTTCACCCACAGCCCCAACGCTGTCCCCCGGGATCCCGCGAGGGTGACCGGATCGCATGACCAGGCGCGAGAGCGCCGCCTCTCACCGCAGGGACGCAGGTCCCGCCAACAGGAAGGAACGCCACCATGGCGAAGCTCAGCAACGACGAGCTCATCGAAGCTTTCAAGGAGATGTCCCTCATCGAGCTCTCCGAGTTCGTGAAGCAGTTCGAGGACGTCTTCGATGTGACCGCGGCCGCCCCCGTGGCCGTCGCCGCTGCCGGCGGTGCCGGCGCCGGTGCCGAGGCCGAGGCCGAGGAGGAGAAGGACGAGTTCGACGTCGTCCTCGAGTCCGCCGGTTCCGCCAAGATCGCCGTCATCAAGGAGGTGCGCGCCCTCACCTCGCTCGGTCTGAAGGAGGCGAAGGCGCTCGTCGACGAGGCCCCCAAGGCCGTCCTCGAGGCCGTCAAGAAGGACGACGCCGAGGCTGCCAAGGCCAAGCTCGAAGAGGCCGGCGCGTCCGTCACCATCAAGTGATCCCCGGCGCGCGCCCCGGCGCGCGCCGCGCTTGAAGGCCGTCGAACTGCACGGCAAGGGCCGTCCCGCGATCGCGGGACGGCCCTTCTGCATCCCGGGCCCCGCGGCCGCGCCCGGCGGATGCCCGGTGCGTGACCGTTTCGTGACCATCGGCGTGCCGGAAGCGGCGGACCGCCGAGGGGGCGCTCCGTAGGATGCGGGAGTCTGTGTTCCAGCTCACCCGGGGGTCCTCTGTGCCGATTCGGCCGATCCGTCGTCTCATCGCCCTGAGCGGCGCCCTGCTGATCGGGACCCTCGGTCTCGGTGTGACCACGGCGGTCGCGGCGCCGCAGGTCCCGTCGGCCCCGGCCGCACCCCGAGCGCTCGAGGACGTCCCGAGTCTGCCGGACGCCGCGTCCTCGGCGCCGGTGGACGTGGTGGTGCTGCTGAAGGACCAGCCCACGCGCCCCTCGACCTCCCAGGAGAGCTCCCGCCTGCGGGCCCAGCAGGACCTGGTCGACGACTGGTCCCGCGAGCACGGCCTCGAGGTCGACCGCCAGTTCGGCTACCTGGTCAACGGCTTCTCCGCGAGCGTGCCCGGCGACCGGCTCGCCGCCCTGTCCCTCGAGCCGGAGGTGCTCTCGGTGCGCCGGGAGCGCGTCTACGAGCGCACCGAGCACACCGCCCGCTCCCTGCACGGCGTCCCGACCGCCCACGCGGCCCACGGGGTCGACGGCACCGGCATGGTCATCTCCATCGTCGACTCCGGCCTGGACCCCAGCCATCCGGCCCTGCGGCTGGACGACTGCGACGCCGCGGCGATCGACACCGTCGACCCGGCCCCCGAGGCCGGCTTCACCTGCAAGGTGCCGGCCGGCTACAACTACGCCGACGAGAACTACGTCGTCAAGGACGCGACTCTCGACGCCCACGGCCAGCACGTCGGCGGCATCGCCGCGGCCAACGGCTCCCCGGGCGACGAGCCCGGCGACTTCCTGGCCACCGGCGAGCTCGACGGCGTCGCCCCCAACGCGCAGCTGCTGGCGATGAAGGTCTTCTCCAACCACGGCGGCGGCGCCACCGACTCCGACATCGTCGCGGCCATCGAGGACTCGGTGAAGCTCGAGGCGGACGTGATCAACATGTCGCTCGGCGCCGCCAACGGGCAGAAGAACGCCTCCGACGCCAGCTCGATCGCCATCGAGGCCGCCCGCGACGCCGGCGTGCTCACCGTGATCGCCGCCGGCAACGACGGCCAGAACTTCTCGCCCACCGCCGTGGGCGACGACGCCTACGGGCGCCTGGACGACGGCACCGTCGGCTCCCCGGGCACCCTGGGCTCCGCCTTCACCGTCGCCTCGATCGACAACAGCGTCCTGACCCAGCTGATGGCCTACGTGGACGATGCGACCGAGGGCATCCCGTACTCGCCCGCCACCGGCGTCCACGACGGCGAGCCCCACCGCCTGGTCGACCTGGGCCGGGCCACCCCGGCGGAGACGGCGGGGAAGGACCTGGACGGCGACTACGCCCTCATCGAGCGCGGCGACATCTCCTTCACCGAGAAGTACGAGAACGCGATCACCGCCGGCGCGGGCGGCGTGGTCCTCTACAACACGGCCGACGAGCCCTTCGCCATGGCCGGGGTGGAGACGTTCACGATCCCCGGGATCACCCTGACCCGCTCCGTCGGCCTCGAGCTGAAGGCCGCCGTCGCGGAGGGCGAGACCACCCTGCGGATCACCGACGAGCTCGACGTGCGCCCCAGCCCGGGCGCCCTGACCCCCTCCTCCTTCACCTCCTGGGGCACCACGCCCTCCCTCGACTTCGAGCCCGAGATCGCCGGCATCGGCGGCAACGTGTACTCCACCTACAACGACGGCACCTACGGCTCGAACTCCGGCACCTCCATGGCCTCGCCGAACGTCGCCGGGCTCTCCGCGCTGATCCTCCAGCACCTGGAGCGGACCCGACCCGAGGTCACCGGGGCGCAGCGCGTGGACCTGGCCAAGATCCTGCTGATGAACACCGCCCTGGTGCCGACCGACGAGGCCGGGGTGCCGTACTCCCCGCGTCAGATCGGTGCGGGCCTCGCCCAGGTCGACAAGGCCCTGGACTCCGAGGTCATCGCCACCGTCGACGGCGAGGGCGCCGCGGCGCTGCGGGAGATCTCCGGCTCCGCCTCGTTCACCATCACCCTGACCAACAGCGGGCAGGCCGACGCGCGGTTCACCCTGCCCGCGACCGGACTGATCGCCGAGACCAACGCGGCCGGCGCCGCCACCGACACCCGCCGCTCGAGCGGCACCGTCACCGCCCCGGGCAGCGTCACCGTCCCCGCCGGCGGCACCGCCACCGTGGACGTCACCGTGGAGCCCGAGGCCGGCCCGGACCACTTCACCGGCGGCTGGATCGGCCTCACCTCGGACACCGCCGGGCAGCCCAGCCTGAGCGTCCCCTTCCTCGGCTTCGTCGGCGACTGGAACGCCGAGCAGATCCTGCTGCCCCCCGGTCAGCAGCTCGAGCCGGTGGGCGTGGAGACCGGTCTGATCACCGACGCCGGCGGCCAGGCGGTCCCCGTCGAGAGCGAGGGACTGGGCCGGTTCTGGCTCTCGCCCAACGGCGACGGCTACATGGACTCCGTGGCCCCCAGCATGGTGGTGATGCGCAACGCCTCCGACGTCCGCTACGAGATCCTCGCCGAGGACGGCACGGCGATCACCACCCTCGGCGAGGAGCAGGGCCTGTTCCGCTACCTGCTGAGCGACTACACCGCGGCCCCGGACCCGGCCGAGCTGCCGTGGATCGGGTACGCCTTCGACGGCACCCGCTACGACCCGCAGACCGTGGACTACCCGGCGCTGCCCGACGGCGACTACACCTACCGCGTCAGCACCCGGCTCAGCGAGGACCAGCCCTGGCAGATCCTCGACCTGCCCTTCGGCCTCGATGCGACCGCCCCGGTGGTCGAGTTCGGTCCGCTCGAGGGCGGGGTGCTGACCTTCACCGTCGCCGAGGAGGGCTCCGGTCTCTACGACCTGCCGGTCGCGACCGACGCCGCCGGCAACGAGCTCGAGGTCGTGCAGAGCCCCGACGGCAGCTACGCCCTCGAGGTCGACCCCGCCACCGTCCCCTTCGTCGCCGTCTCCGCCGTGGACCGCGGCTTCACCGAGGGCATCGCCACCAAGGTGCTCACTCCCTCCAGCCTGCTGATCGCGGGCGCACCCCAGCTCGCCTCCACCGTGATCGGCGCGGACTTCCCGCTGGTGATCGAGGGGGAGCTGCTGCTGAGCGGCTACGCCTCCGCGGACATCGCCGAGGTGCGGGTCGGCGACCAGGTCGCCACGGCGGCCGAGGGACGGTTCGCCCTGTCGGTGCCGCTGATCGAGGGCGCCCAGGAGTTCACGGTCCAGGGGCTCGACGCCGAGGGCGCCGTGGTGACCACCCAGCGCCTCCCCGTCACCTACGACTCCGTCGCCCCCGAGCTGACCATCACCGACATGCCGGTCGACGAGCAGGGCGCCGCGATCCTCGACGAGGACGGCGCCGTGACCATCACCGGCACCGTCACCGACAGCCGGAAGGACGCACAGCTCGGCGTCTCCGCCGGGGACGCCGAGGCGGAGGTCGGTCAGGACGGCGGCTTCACCCTCACCGTGACCCCCGATGCGCGGGCCGCGGGCTTCACCCTCACCGCCACCGACGGCGCCAACACCACCGCGCTCCCGGTGGCGATCGCGGGCCGCGCACCGGCGCCCAGCTGGGCGATGCCCGTGATCACCAACGCCGACTGCGTGCTGGACTCCGGGGCCTGCTTCGTCCCGGGCGACACCGACGACGTCAGCGACGACGGCGCCACCTTCACCCTGCGCGGTGAGTACCCCGCCGGTGGCACCATCACCCTGACCCCCGCCTCGCGGGTGGGGGAGGACGGGCAGTACGTCGACGCCGCCCCGATCACCGCCGAGCTCGCGGAGGACGGCACCTTCAGCGCCCAGCTCCCGGTGGCCACCGGCGAGAACCACGTCCGCATGGTCGTCACCGATGCCGACGGCCAGGTGCGCTACGACCGCGGGGTGCGGATCCACTTCGACGTCACCGCCCCCACCCTGCAGATCGACGAGCCCACCCTGCTCGGCGGCACCCTGTTCACGAACCGGGAGCAGGTCACCGTGGCGGGCACCGCCGCGGACGACGGCTGGGGCTACTCGCTGTCGCTGAACGACTCCGCCGTGCTGGAGCGGTTCGACCTCGCCAGCCCGGGGGAGCAGTCGAACACCCGCAGCTTCTCCACCGAGATCACCGTCGCCGACGGCGACACCCTGCTGGTGGAGTTCCACGACGCCAACGGCAACCTGCTGCTGGGACTGATCCCCGTCGTCCTGGACCGGACCGACCCCTCCGTGGAGGTGACGGACCTCGAGGACGGCGCGGTGATCGACGACCAGCGCGAGATCGAGGTCTCCGCGGGCGACGAGCACCTGGCCGGTCTGCAGGTGCTGCTGGACGGCGAGGTCGTCCACGAGTCCGTCACCGACCTGGCCACCCAGGAGCACTCCCTCGAGGACGCCCTGCTGGACCTGCGGGACTTCGAGGACGCCGAGGGCGCCGAGATCACCGCCTCCGGGGCCTCCACCACCGTCCTGCAGGATGCGCTCCAGGCCGCGGTGCCCACCGCGGACCTCGCCGCCGGCGCCCATACGCTCGAGGTGATCGCCACCGATCTCGCGGGCAACCGCACCGCCGAGGTGCGCGCCTTCGCCGTCGCGGAGCAGCTGGAGATCTCCGGTCCGGGCGCCGTGGAGCTGAGCATCCACCGCGAGGAGCTCGGCGACCAGGCGGCCCTGGGCTCTGCGGTGCTCGCGTCGTACGAGGCGCGGCTCGGCGGCGACGCCGCGGCCGCCGAGGAGGCCGGGGCCGTGCTCGCCCTCGCGCCCGGCACCGTCCTGCTCCCGGGCGAGCAGGCCGTGACCCTGGTCGCGACCGACGGCGCGGGCCGGACGGCCGAGCGGGAGATCACCGTGACGGTGGCCCTGGAGACGGTCACGCTCACCGACGGGGAGGTCACCGCCACCGCCACCTTCCGCAGCGACGACGCGCTGACGGCGGAGATTGCCGAGCTCGACGGCGAGGAGGGCCGGATGCTCGTGCTCGCGAACGCCTTCGCGCCCCTGCCGGCGGCCATCACCGCCCCGGGCGCGCAGGACGAGCGCGTCGTCCGCGTGCTGGCCGACGGCACCCGGCTGCCGGTCGGCTCCACCTGGGCGGGCGGGGTGCTGACCTTCGAGGGTCCCTCGCAGGGCGTCTACCTGATCCTCGCGGCCGACGCCGCGGGCGGCGGCGGTGACGGTGGAGGCGACGGCGGGGGCGACGGCGGAGGCGACGGCGGGGGCGGTGACGCCGGGAACGGCGCCGGCAACGGGCACGGCACCGGCACCGGCAACGGCGCCGGCAACGGGACCGGCAGCGGGCCCGGAGCGGGCCCGGGCAGCGGCAGCGGGACGACCGGCGGGAACGGCGCGGCGGGAGGTGGCGGCCCGCTCGCGCGCACCGGCGCCGAGCTGGCCGGTCCGCTCGCCGCGGCCGCGGCCCTGCTGCTGGCCGGAGGAGCACTGCTGGCGCTGCGCCGTCGGCGCTGAGGGGCGCCGCCGAGGCGGTCGCCCGGCGCGTTCGCGCCGCGTCCCCGATCGGCGGTGAGCGAGATCATGGTGGGCCGCCCCGGACCGGGGCGGCCCACCTCGGCCTCCGGTGGGTCGGCGGGGGTCCATCGGCCGCGCAGAACGCCACCGACCGCGGGTCCGCCGCGCGCCTGACGTGCTCCGACACCCGGCGCGGACCCCCGCCTGCTTGACTCCTGCCGGACTTTCCTCCATGCTTTTTCCCGTACGGAGCTGTTCCTGCCGCACGTGCCCGGTGTGAGTCCACCGCCGGGCCGGTCGAGCCAGACGGGCAGGGAGCGCCGACAGAACCTCCGCGCCAGGCATATAGCGGCCGACGCGGATGGGCTCGCCGCGCTGCGGCTGTTGCGCCCATCCGCGACTTTGTGTATGCTCAGTCCTTGCGCTTGGCGTCTCCCGTCGGTTCTGCGGCTCCGTTCACCACGAAGCCTGCTCCACCGCCCTGACGGGTGTTCGCCGCGCCTGGGATTCCGTCATCGGCCTGTGGAAGGACCCCCCTTGGCTGCCTCGAGCACCGATCGCACCACCGACATCGCACTTCGCACCGCCTCACCTCGCGTGACCTTCGCGAAGCTCGGCGACCCCATCGACGTTCCGGATCTGCTGAGTCTGCAGACCACCTCGTTCGACTGGTTGCTGGGCAACAGCCGCTGGCAGGAGCGTGCCGCCGCGGCCGCCGCCGCCGGCCACGAGGACGTGCCGCAGACCTCCGGTCTCGCGGACATCCTCGAGGAGATCTCCCCGATCGAGGACTTCGCCGGCAACATGTCGCTGTCCTTCCGGGACCACACCTTCGACGACCCGAAGTACACGGTCGAGGAGTGCAAGGACAAGGACCTCACCTACGCGGCTCCGCTGTACGTCATCGCGGAGTTCATGAACAACGAGACCGGTGAGATCAAGACCCAGACGGTCTTCATGGGCGAGTTCCCGCTCATGACCGACAAGGGCACCTTCATCATCAACGGCACCGAGCGTGTCGTCGTCTCCCAGCTGGTCCGCTCCCCGGGCGTGTACTTCGAGGAGAGCATCGACAAGACCAGCGACAAGCACATCTTCTCGGCCAAGGTCATCCCCTCGCGCGGCGCCTGGCTCGAGTTCGAGATCGACAAGCGCGACCAGGTCGGCGTCCGCATCGACCGCAAGCGCAAGCAGTCGGTGACGACCCTGCTGCAGGCCCTGGGCCTGTCCCACAGCGACATCCTCGAGGAGTTCGGCGAGTTCGAGTCGATGCGCTCCACCCTGGAGAAGGACCGCATCTCCTCGCAGGACGAGGCGCTCATCGACATCTACCGCAAGCAGCGTCCGGGCGAGCCGCCCACGCGCGATGCGGGCGAGGCGATGCTGAACAACCTCTACTTCAACAACAAGCGCTACGACCTCGCGAAGGTCGGCCGCTACAAGATCGGCAAGAAGCTCGGCCTCGAGGGCAGCCTCTCCGAGTCGACCCTGCGCCTCGAGGACATCGTCGCCGCGGTCAAGTACATCGTCGCCCTGCACGACGGCGTCAGCGAGTACACCTCCAAGGACGGCCGGACGATCCGCGTCGAGACCGACGACATCGACCACTTCGGCAACCGTCGCATCCGCGCGGTGGGCGAGCTGATCCAGAACCAGGTCCGCACCGGTCTGTCCCGCATGGAGCGCGTCGTCCGCGAGCGCATGACCACGCAGGACGTCGAGGCGATCACCCCGCTGACGCTGATCAACATCCGTCCGGTCACCGCGGCGATCAAGGAGTTCTTCGGAACCTCCCAGCTCTCGCAGTTCATGGACCAGAACAACCCGCTGTCGGGCCTGACCCACAAGCGCCGCCTCTCGGCGCTGGGCCCGGGCGGTCTCTCCCGCGACCGCGCCGGCATGGAGGTCCGTGACGTCCACCCGTCGCACTACGGCCGCATGTGCCCCATCGAGACCCCTGAGGGTCCGAACATCGGTCTGATCGGCTCGCTGGCGACCTTCGCCCGCATCAACCCGTTCGGGTTCATCGAGACCCCGTACCGCCGGGTCGAGGGCGGAGTGGTCACCGACGACATCGTCTACCTCACCGCGGACGACGAGGACCACCACATCATCGCCCAGGCCAACGCCAAGATCGGCGACGACGGCCGCTTCCTCGAGGAGCAGGTGCTGGTGCGCCTCTCCGGCGGCGAGCCCGACCTGGTCGACGCGGCCGACGTGGACTACATGGACGTCTCGGCCCGGCAGATGGTCTCCGTCGCGACCGCGATGATCCCCTTCCTCGAGCACGACGACGCCAACCGCGCGCTGATGGGCGCGAACATGCAGCGCCAGGCCGTGCCGCTGCTCAAGGCCGAGATGCCGCTGGTCGGCACCGGGATGGAGCGGCGCGCCGCGGTCGACGCGGGCGACGTGGTCGTGGCCGAGAAGGCCGGCGTCATCGAGGAGCTCTCCGCGGATCTCGTGGTCGTGATGGCCGACGACGGCACCCGCCAGACCTACCCGATCGGGAAGTTCAAGCGTTCCAACGCGGGCAACTCCTACAACCAGCGCGTGCTGTTCGACGAGGGTGACCGCGTCGAGGCCGGCTCGATCCTGGCCGACGGTCCCTCGACCGACCAGGGCGAGCTCTCCATGGGCAAGAACCTGCTGGTCGCGTTCATGTCCTGGGAGGGCCACAACTTCGAGGACGGCATCATCCTGTCCTCGCGGATGGTCCAGGACGACGTCCTCACCTCGATCCACATCGAGGAGCACGAGGTCGACGCCCGCGACACCAAGCTGGGCAAGGAGGAGATCACCCGGGACATCCCGAACGTCGGCGACGACGTGCTGGCCGATCTCGACGAGCGCGGCATCATCCGCATCGGCGCCGAGGTGGAGCCGGGCGACATCCTGGTCGGCAAGGTCACCCCCAAGGGCGAGACCGAGCTGACCCCGGAGGAGCGCCTGCTGCGCGCCATCTTCGGCGAGAAGGCCCGCGAGGTGCGCGACACCTCGCTGCGCGTCCCCCACGGCGAGACCGGGACCGTCATCGGCGTGCGCGTCTTCACCGATGACGAGGACGGCGACATCCTGCCCACCGGTGTCAACGAGATGGTCCGCGTCTACGTGGCCCAGAAGCGCAAGATCACCGACGGCGACAAGCTCGCCGGCCGCCACGGCAACAAGGGCGTCATCGCCAAGATCCTGCCGGTCGAGGACATGCCGTTCCTGGAGGACGGCACCCCGGTCGACATCATCCTGAACCCGATGGGCGTGCCCGGGCGGATGAACATCGGCCAGGTCATGGAGACCCACCTGGGGTGGGTCGCCAAGTCCGGCTGGGACCTCGATCCCGCCGACGAGACGGCCGCCGAGCTGCCCGAGGCCGCCCTCCACGGCGAGCCCGGCACCCCGGTCGCGGTCCCGGTCTTCGACGGCCTCTCGGCCGAGGAGGTCACCGGCCTGATCGCCAACCACCGCCCCAACCGGGACGGCGTGCGGATGGTCAAGGAGAACGGCAAGGCGCAGATGTTCGACGGCCGCTCCGGCGAGCCGTTCCCCGAGCCGATCTCGGTGGGCTACATGTACATCCTGAAGCTCCACCACCTGGTGGACGACAAGCTGCACGCGCGCTCCACCGGCCCGTACTCGATGATCACGCAGCAGCCGCTGGGCGGAAAGGCCCAGTTCGGCGGCCAGCGCTTCGGCGAGATGGAGGTGTGGGCCCTCGAGGCCTACGGCGCCGCGTACGCGCTCCAGGAGCTGCTGACCATCAAGTCCGATGACGTCGCCGGCCGCGTCAAGGTCTACGAGGCGATCGTCAAGGGCGAGAACATCCCCGAGCCGGGGATCCCCGAGTCCTTCCGTGTGCTCCTCAAGGAGATGCAGTCGCTGTGCCTGAACGTGGAGGTGCTCTCGAGCGACGGCACCGCCCAGGAGGTCCAGGAGAGCGACGAGGAGGTCTTCCGCGCGGCGGAGGAGCTCGGCATCGACCTGTCACGCCGACCCCACGAGGGCGTCGGCTCCATCGAAGAGGTCTGACGGACGGGGGACCGGGAGAGCCGTCGCTGCCCTGAGCAGCCGGCCCTCCCGGCCCCGCCCTCGGCCCCCCGTTCCCTCAGACACCACGACTTCCGATCGAGAGAAGGACACCTGTGCTCGACGTCAACACCTTCGATGAGCTGCGCATCGGCCTCGCCACCGCCGATGACATCCGCGGCTGGTCCCACGGCGAGGTCAAGAAGCCGGAGACCATCAACTACCGCACCCTGAAGCCCGAGATGGACGGCCTGTTCTGCGAGCGCATCTTCGGCCCCACCCGGGACTGGGAGTGCTACTGCGGCAAGTACAAGCGCGTGCGCTTCAAGGGCATCGTCTGCGAGCGCTGCGGCGTGGAGGTCACCAAGTCCTCCGTGCGCCGTGAGCGCATGGGCCACGTGGAGCTCGCCGCTCCCGTCACCCACATCTGGTACTTCAAGGGCGTGCCGAGCCGTCTGGGCTACCTGCTCGACCTCGCGCCGAAGGATCTCGAGAAGATCATCTACTTCGCCGCGTACATGGTCACCGCCGTGGACGAGCAGGCCCGCCACGACGACATGCCTGATCTGCAGGCGCGCTTCGACCTGGAGGTCAAGGAGCTCGAGAACGAGCGCGACGCCGCGATCAACCAGCGCGCGCTGTCCGCCGAGAAGGACCTCTCCCAGCTCGAGGAGGAGGGTGCCAAGGCGGACGCGAAGCGCAAGGTCCGCGACTCCGCCGAGCGCGAGCAGGCCCAGATCCGCAAGAAGTACGACGCGGAGATCGACCGCATCACCCGCGTGTGGGAGCGCTTCAAGTCCCTCAAGGTCGCCGACCTCGAGGGCGACGAGCAGCTCTACCGCGCCATGAAGCTGCGCTACGGCACCTACTTCGAGGGCGGCATGGGCGCCGAGGCGATCCAGCGTCGTCTGCAGGACTTCGACCTGGACGCCGAGGCGGTCACGCTGCGCGAGATCATCGCCACCGGCAAGGGGCAGAAGAAGGCCCGGGCGCTCAAGCGCCTCAAGGTCGTCTCCGCCTTCCGCACCACCACCAACTCGCCCACCGGCATGGTGCTGGACGCCGTCCCGGTCATCCCGCCGGACCTGCGTCCGATGGTGCAGCTGGACGGCGGCCGCTTCGCGACCTCCGACCTCAACGACCTGTACCGCCGCGTGATCAACCGCAACAACCGCCTCAAGCGGCTGCTGGACCTCGGTGCCCCCGAGATCATCGTGAACAACGAGAAGCGGATGCTGCAGGAGTCGGTCGACTCGCTGTTCGACAACGGCCGTCGCGGCCGTCCGGTCACCGGACCGGGCAACCGCCCGCTGAAGTCGCTCTCGGACATGCTCAAGGGCAAGCAGGGCCGGTTCCGTCAGAACCTGCTGGGCAAGCGCGTGGACTACTCCGCCCGCTCCGTCATCGTCAACGGCCCCCAGCTGAGCCTGCACCAGTGCGGTCTGCCCAAGGGCATGGCGCTCGAGCTGTTCAAGCCCTTCGTCATGAAGCGCCTGGTCGAGCTGTCCCATGCGCAGAACGTCAAGGCCGCCAAGCGGATGGTCGAGCGTGCCCGCCCCGAGGTCTGGGACGTGCTCGAGGAGGTCATCACCGAGCACCCGGTGATGCTGAACCGTGCGCCCACCCTGCACCGTCTGGGCATCCAGGCCTTCGAGCCGCAGCTGGTGGAGGGCAAGGCCATCCACCTGCACCCGCTGGTCTGCGCCGCGTTCAACGCGGACTTCGACGGCGACCAGATGGCCGTGCACCTGCCGCTGTCCGCGGAGGCGCAGGCCGAGGCCCGCATCCTGATGCTGTCCAGCAACAACATCCTCAAGCCCTCCGACGGTCGCCCCGTGACCATGCCCACCCAGGACATGATCATCGGCCTGTACCACCTCACCACCGTGCGTGAGGACGTCCCCGGCGCCGGCCGGTCGTTCTCCTCCGTGGCCGAGGCGATCATGGCCCACGACCGCGGCGAGCTGCACCTGAACGCGCCCGTGGACATCCGCTTCACGGACATGGTGCCGCCGACCGAGCTGGAGCTCCCCGAGGGCTGGACCGAGGGCGATGCGCTGATCATGCGGACCACCCTGGGCACCGTGTACTTCAACGAGACCCTCCCGGAGAACTACCCCTACGTGCAGGGCCAGGTGGGCAAGAAGCGCCTGGGCGGCATCGTCAACGCTCTCGCCGAGCGCTACGACAAGGGTCAGGTCGCCGCGTCGCTGGACGCGCTGAAGTCCTACGGCTTCTCCTGGGCGACCCGTTCGGGCGTGTCCTTCGCGCTGTCGGACGTGGTCACCCCTCCCGGCAAGGGCGAGATCATCGCCCGGTACGAGGAGAAGGCCGCGCAGGTCCAGGAGAACCGCGACCTCGGTCTGGTCTCCGAGTCCGAGCGCAACATGGAGCTCATCGACATCTGGACCGAGGCGACCAACGAGGTCGACCAGGCCATGCGGGAGCACTTCGAGTCCGGCAACACCATCTTCCGGATGGTGAACTCCGGCGCCCGAGGCAACTGGATGCAGGTCCGTCAGATCGCCGGCATGCGCGGTCTGGTGAACAACCCCAAGGGTGAGATCATCCCGCGTCCGATTATCTCCAACTACAAGGAGGGGCTCTCGGTCCTGGAGTACTTCATCGCCTCGCACGGCTCCCGCAAGGGCCTGGCGGACACGGCGCTGAAGACCGCCCAGTCGGGATACCTGACCCGTCGTCTGGTCGACGTCTCGCAGGACGTCATCGTCCGCGAGGACGACTGCGCGACCACCAAGGGTCTGACCCTGCCGATCGCGGTCGAGGAGGCCGGCCGGCTGCGCCCGCACGACCACGTGGAGTCCACGGTCTACGGCCGCGTGCTGGCCACCGCGGCGATCGGCGCCGACGGCACCGAGGCGGCCCCGGCCGGCTCGGAGGTCGGCGACGTCCTGATCGAGCAGCTCGTCGAGGCGGGCGTGCGCGAGGTCAAGATCCGCTCCGTGCTGACCTGCGACTCGGCGGTGGGCACCTGTGTCCAGTGCTACGGCCGCTCCCTCGCGACCGGCCAGCTGGTCGACATCGGCGAGGCCGTCGGCATCGTCGCGGCCCAGTCCATCGGCGAGCCCGGCACCCAGCTGACCATGCGCACCTTCCATTCCGGTGGTGTGGCCAGCGCGGACGGCGACATCACGCACGGTCTGCCGCGTGTCCAGGAGCTCTTCGAGGCGCGCACCCCGGCCGGCTTCGCGCCGATCTCGGAGTTCGCCGGTCGCGTGGAGATCGAGGAGAACGACAAGCAGCGTCGGATCACGGTCACCCCGGACGACGGCAGCGAGCCGGTCGTCTACACGGTGTCCAAGCGTGTGACGGTGCTGATCTCCGACGGCGACCACATCGAGGTCGGACAGCAGCTCACCCAGGGCTCCGTGGACCCGAAGCAGGTGCTGCGGATCCTCGGCCCCCGGGCCGTGCAGCAGCACCTGGTCGACGAGGTGCAGAAGGTCTACATCAGCCAGGGCGTGGACATCCACGCCAAGCACATCGAGGTCATCGTGCGCCAGATGCTCCGTCGCGTGACGGTCATCGAGTCCGGCGACACCGATCTGCTGCCCGGCGACTTCGCCGAGCGGGTGAACTTCGAGCGCGAGAACCGTCGGGTCCTCGCCGAGGGCGGTCAGCCGGCCTCGGGGCGTCCGGAGCTGATGGGCATCACCAAGGCCTCGCTCGCGACCGAGTCGTGGCTGTCGGCGGCCTCCTTCCAGGAGACCACCCGGGTGCTGACCGAGGCCGCCCTGAACCGCAAGAGCGACCAGCTCATGGGGCTCAAGGAGAACGTCATCATCGGCAAGCTGATCCCGGCCGGCACCGGCCTGTCGCGGTTCCGCCACATCGCGGTCGAGCCGACCGACGAGGCCAAGGCGCAGATGTACCAGGTGCCGGGCTACGACGAGCTGGACTTCTCCGGCTTCGGCCAGACCGGTGCCGTCAACCTCGATGACATCGACTACGCCGATCCGTTCCGGACGGACTTCCGCTGACCCGGAGCCGTCCCCCGCGTCATCGACGCACCCGTCGCCCGCCGCCTGAGGGCAGCGCGACGAGATCGCGAAGAGGGCGGTCCCACCACGGTGGGGCCGCCCTCTTCGCATGTGCGGGTGCGGGAGGGGCGCCGGGCCCGGCCACCGCCGGCGGCGGCGCGGCGCGGGGGAGCGGGGGAGCGGGGGAGCGGAGCGACCGGGACCGACCCGGAGCGCCGGCGCGCCGCATGGCCTGCGCCACGCTGCGGAGCTCTCGGCGGCGCCGTGCTGTGACCTGCCGGACCCGGAGCGTCACGGGAGGGTAAAGACCTCCTGGGCGGGACCCCAAGGTCTCGCCGCGGGCCTTTCGCCATGCTGACGAAAAGGAAACCATGGGTGCTGGCAGTTCCCGTGCGGTCTTCCCGCTGCGCCCCGTCCGAGGGCGCGCTCGTACCGGGGCTGCAGGCCCCGCGGCGCGGGGCCCGAGGCTCAGGGACCAGGAACGTCGCTCCGCGGCGAGGAAACAGGTGGAACAGTGAAGAAGACCCCGTGGATCGTGGCAGCCGCAACCGTGTGCGTCGTCGCCGTCGGAGGTGGCGGCACCGCGTTCGCCATGTCGAACGAGACCCAGCTGACGGTGTACGGCGAGGAATCCTCCGTGCGCACGTTCGCCCAGCCCACCGTCGGTGATCTGCTCGAGGCGCAGGGCATCCAGGTCAAGGACACCGACCTGGTCGTCCCCGGCCTCGAGGAGCCCGTCACCGACGGCATGGAGATCCAGGTCGTCCAGCGCACCCCGGTCACCGTGACCGTCGACGGCGTGGACCAGGAGCTGCTCACCACCGGGGACACCGTCGCCGAGGCGCTCGAGGAGGCCGACTACGACGCCGAGGGCGCCCGCATCACCCCCGAGCCCGCCACCGCGCTGACGGACGCCGAGGGCCAGGTCGAGGTCGTCACCCGCAAGACGGTCACCTTCGTGGGCCAGTACGGCCAGGACACCTTCGAGGTCTCCGCCCTGACCGTGGGCGAGGCGATGGAGATGGTCCTCGGCGACATCCAGGACACCGACACCGCCGACGTCGACCGCGACACCCTGCTGGTCGACGGCGCCACCCACAGCATCCAGCGCGTCCGCGAGGGCGAGCGCACCGAGACCGAGGCGATCCCCTTCGCGACCGAGACGGTCGAGGACGACTCCCTGCTCGAGGGCACCACCAAGACCCGGACCGAGGGCAGGGCCGGCTCCAAGGAGAAGGTCTTCGCCGAGACCACCGTCAACGGCGAGGTCACCGAGTCCGAGCTGGTCTCCGAGACCGTCGTCACCGAGCCGGTGACCGAGGTCGTCGTCAAGGGCACCAAGCCCAAGCCGGTCGAGAAGCCGGTCGAGAAGCCGGTCGAGAAGCCCGCGCAGGAGAAGTCCGCCCCGGCCGAGCGCTCGGGCAGCTCCTCCAGCCGCAGCTCCGAGCGCAGCTCCTCCGAGAGCTCCGAGCGCAAGTCCTCCAAGAGCTCCGGCAGCAGCGCCTCCGCCCCGGCCGCCCCCTCGGGCTCCGTGTGGGACCGCCTGGCCGGCTGCGAGTCGGGCGGCGACTGGTCCATCAACACCGGCAACGGGTACTACGGCGGACTGCAGTTCTCCAAGTCCACCTGGCTCGGCTTCGGGGGCGGCGCGTACGCCTCCACCGCGGACCAGGCCAGCCGCGCCCAGCAGATCGACATCGCCAAGAAGGTCCAGGCCTCCCAGGGCTGGGGCGCCTGGCCCTCCTGCACCTCGAAGCTCGGCATCCGCTGATCCCGCCCCGGGACGCGGCCGACGGCCCGCCGTCACCGCCTCCCCGTCCCGAGCGCGCCGCGTCCCCCGCGGCGCGCTCGTCGCATCCGCGGGGCCTCGGGCCCTGCCGCCGACCGGGGCGGCGGGACCCCGCCCCGCGACCGCGCCCGTACGGCCCCGAGGCGAGGAGCGCAAATCGGCGGCCTCGCAGCGTCATGTGATCTGCGTCGGAACCGCCAGGAAGCTTTGACCGGGTGCCGAGCGCATCAGTAGACTGCGAATGCGTCCGGAGTGCCCTCTGGTCGTGACCCGGGACTGACCCGCCCACCCTTCGGGGGAGGCGGGGGGTGTCCCCCGCGAGGAGCGGATCCTCGCGGTGTGCCCGAATTCGGATGAGGCGGCCAGGCCCGGCCCCCTCGCCGCGGGCCGTCGATCACGGTCCTCCTGGACGCCCGGCAGGTGCCATCACCTGACGGGCGGGTCGCTGCACCGAAGTCTCCCGGGCCCTGGGAACGGTGCGACGGGTCGCCGGCCGTGCGAGCGGTCGAAGATGTTGATCCTTCGGTGCGAACAGCTCCGAGGGCTGACAAGGAAGAGAAGCTGTGCCCACTATTCAGCAGTTGGTGCGCAAGGGGCGTGACGCTCGGTCGTCCGCCTCGAAGACGCCCGCGCTCAAGGGTTCGCCCCAGCGCCGCGGTGTCTGCACGCGCGTGTACACCCAGACCCCCAAGAAGCCGAACTCCGCGCTGCGCAAGATCGCGCGCGTGAGGCTGTCCACCGGCGTCGAGGTCACCGCCTACATCCCCGGCGAGGGCCACAACCTCCAGGAGCACTCCATCGTGCTCGTGCGCGGCGGTCGTGTGAAGGACCTCCCCGGTGTCCGCTACAAGATCGTGCGCGGCGCCCTGGACACCCAGTCCGTGAAGGGCCGCCAGCAGGCTCGCTCCCGCTACGGCGCGAAGAAGGAGAAGAAGTAATGCCTCGTAAGGGCCCCGCTCCCAAGCGCCAGCTGGTCGTCGACCCCGTCTTCGGCTCGCCGATCGTCACCCAGCTCATCAACAAGATCCTCCAGGACGGCAAGAAGACCGTCGCCGAGGGCATCGTCTACGGGGCCCTCGAGGGCGCCCGTGAGAAGAACGGCCAGGATCCGGTCGTCACCCTGAAGAAGGCCCTGGACAACATCCGGCCCTCCCTCGAGGTGCGCTCCCGCCGCGTCGGCGGCGCGACCTACCAGGTCCCGATCGAGGTCAAGCCCGGCCGTTCCACCACCCTGGCGCTGCGCTGGCTGGTCGGCTACGCCCGTGCTCGTCGCGAGAACACCATGACCGAGCGTCTGATGAACGAGATCCTGGACGCCTCGAACGGTCTCGGCGCCGCTGTCAAGCGTCGCGAGGACACTCACAAGATGGCCGAGTCCAACCGGGCCTTCGCGCACTACCGCTGGTGAGTCCACGGTGGGGTCCGTCCGCGCGGACGGACCCCACCAGCCGCCTCCGGCACTCCGACCAGCAACCGTCCCCCAGAAAGGCATAAGCCCGTGGCACTTGAAGTGCT
Organism: Brachybacterium sp. UNK5269; assembly: GCF_049266655.1. GTDB lineage: Bacteria > Actinomycetota > Actinomycetes > Actinomycetales > Dermabacteraceae > Brachybacterium. The sequence goes on along the minus strand of NZ_CP184883.1, from coordinate 2,771,202 downwards.
CAGTGACCTGAACAAGGTCCGCAACATCGGCATCATGGCTCACATCGATGCCGGTAAGACCACCACGACCGAGCGGATCCTCTTCTACACCGGCGTGAACTACAAGATGGGCGAGACCCACGACGGCGCCGGCACGATGGACTGGATGGAGCAGGAGAAGGAGCGCGGCATCACCATCACGTCGGCCGCGACGACCTGCTACTGGCACGACAACCAGATCAACATCATCGACACCCCCGGCCACGTCGACTTCACCGTCGAGGTGGAGCGCTCGCTGCGCGTGCTCGACGGCGCGGTCGCGGTGTTCGACGGCAAGGAGGGCGTGGAGCCCCAGTCGGAGACCGTCTGGCGCCAGGCCGACAAGTACGAGGTCCCCCGCATCTGCTTCGTCAACAAGATGGACAAGCTGGGCGCGGACTTCTTCTTCACCGTCAAGACCATCGTCGACCGCCTCGGCGCGAAGCCGCTGGTCATGCAGGTCCCGATCGGTGCCGAGAACGACTTCACCGGCGTCGTCGACCTCGTCGAGATGAAGGCCTACGACTGGCCGGAGACCCTCGAGGAGGACATGCCGGTCATCAACGCCAAGAAGGGCGATGCGTCGCTGGGCCAGTGGCAGCGGGAGATCCCGATCCCCGCCGAGCTGCAGGACACGGTCGACGAGTACCGCGCGAAGCTGGTCGAGGACGTGGCCGAGAGCTCCGAGGAGCTCATGGACGCGTACCTCGAGGAGGGTGACCTCACCCTCGAGCAGCTCAAGGCCGGCATCCGCGCCCTGACCATCGCCTCCGAGGCCTACCCGGTCTTCTGCGGCACGGCGTTCAAGAACAAGGGCGTCCAGCTCGTCCTCGACGGCGTCATCGACTACCTCCCCTCCCCGCTCGACGTGCCCGCCATGGTGGGCCACAAGCCGGGCGACGAGGAGACCGAGATCATCCGCAAGCCTGACTGGAACGAGCCCTTCTCCGGTCTCGCCTTCAAGGTCGCCGCGCACCCGTTCTTCGGGTCGCTGACCTACGTGCGCGTCTACTCCGGCCAGGTGCAGCAGGGGATGCAGATCCTCAACACCACCACCGGCAAGAAGGAGCGCGTGGGCAAGCTGTTCCAGATGCACTCCAACAAGGAGAACCCGGTGGAGGAGGCCTTCGCGGGCCACATCTACGCCTTCATCGGCCTGAAGGACACCACCACCGGTGACACCCTGGCCGACCCGGCGAACCCGGTCCAGCTGGAGTCCATGAGCTTCCCGGAGCCCGTGATCTCGGTGGCCATCGAGCCCAAGACCAAGGGCGACCAGGAGAAGCTGGGTGTGGCCATCCAGAAGCTCGCCAAGGAGGATCCCACCTTCCAGGTCGAGCAGGACGAGGAGACCGGCCAGACGGTCATCAAGGGCATGGGCGAGCTGCACCTCGACATCCTCGTGGACCGCATGCGCCGCGAGTTCAACGTCGAGGCCAACATCGGCAAGCCGCAGGTGGCCTACCGCGAGACGATCAAGCGGACGGTGGAGAAGTTCGACTTCACCCACAAGAAGCAGACCGGTGGCTCCGGCCAGTTCGCGAAGGTCCAGCTGACCTTCGGCCCGCTGGGCGAGGCCGAGGACGGCGTGTTCTACGAGTTCGAGAACAAGGTCACCGGTGGCCGTATCCCGCGCGAGTACATCCCGAGCGTGGACGCGGGCATCCAGTCCGCCCTGCAGTCGGGCATCCTCGCCGGCTACCCGGTCGTCAACGTGAAGGCCTCCCTGCTCGACGGCGCGTACCACGACGTCGACTCCTCGGAGATGGCCTTCAAGATCGCCGGTTCCATGGCGGCCAAGGAGGCCCTGCGCAAGGCGCAGCCGGTCCTCCTCGAGCCCCTCATGGACGTCGAGGTCCGTACTCCGGAGGAGTACATGGGAGATGTCATCGGCGACCTGAACTCCAGGCGAGGTCAGGTCCAGTCGATGGAGGACGCGAGCGGGGTCAAGATCGTCCGTGCTCTCGTCCCGCTGTCGGAGATGTTCGGCTACGTCGGCGACCTGCGGTCCAAGACCCAGGGCCGCGCGATGTACACCATGCAGTTCGACAGCTACGCGGAGGTCCCGTCCAGCATCGCTGACGAGATCGTCGCGAAGACCCGGGGCGAGTGAGGAGTCGGGGGAGGCAGGTAGGCTCGCCCTCCTGCTTCCCCCGCCGCTCCCGTCGGACGCCCGCCTCGCCGAGGCGGCATCCGAACCCGATCCAGATTTACCACGAGTAGAAGTCCTAGGAGGACAACATCATGGCGAAGGCCAAGTTCGAGCGGACCAAGCCGCACGTCAACATCGGCACCATCGGTCACGTCGACCACGGCAAGACCACGCTGAGCGCCGCGATCTCGAAGGTCCTGTACGACAAGTTCCCGGACCTCAACGAGAAGCGTGACTTCGACACGATCGACAACGCGCCCGAGGAGAAGCAGCGCGGCATCACGATCAACGTCTCGCACATCGAGTACCAGACCGAGAAGCGTCACTACGCGCACGTCGACGCCCCCGGCCACGCCGACTACGTGAAGAACATGATCACCGGTGCCGCTCAGATGGACGGCGCGATCCTCGTGGTCGCCGCCACCGACGGCCCGATGGCGCAGACCCGTGAGCACGTCCTGCTCGCGAAGCAGGTCGGCGTCCCCTACCTGCTCGCCGCGCTGAACAAGGCCGACATGGTCGACGACGAGGAGATCCTCGAGCTCGTCGAGATGGAGGTCCGCGAGATGCTGGGCGCTCAGGGCTTCGACGAGGACGCACCGGTCATCCAGGTGTCCGCCCTCAAGGCGCTCGAGGGCGACGAGAAGTGGGTCAAGTCCATCGAGGAGCTCATGGAGGCCGTGGACGAGTCCATCCCGGACCCGATCCGCGACATGGATCAGCCCTTCCTGATGCCGATCGAGGACGTCTTCACGATCCAGGGTCGTGGCACCGTCGTCACCGGCAAGGTCGACCGCGGCAAGCTCGCGATCAACTCCGAGGTCGAGATCGTCGGCATCCGCTCGCCCCAGAAGACGATCGTCACCGGGATCGAGATGTTCCACAAGCAGATGGACGAGGCGTGGGCCGGCGAGAACTGCGGTCTGCTGCTGCGCGGCACCAAGCGCGAGGACGTCGAGCGCGGCCAGGTCGTCGTGAAGCCGGGTTCGATCACCCCGCACACCGAGTTCGAGGCGCAGGTCTACATCCTGTCCAAGGACGAGGGCGGGCGTCACAACCCGTTCTACTCGAACTACCGCCCGCAGTTCTACTTCCGCACCACCGACGTCACCGGCGTCATCTCGCTGCCCGAGGGCACCGAGATGGTCATGCCCGGCGACAACACCGAGATGACGGTCGAGCTGATCCAGCCGATCGCCATGGAGGAGGGCCTCGGCTTCGCCATCCGCGAGGGTGGCCGCACCGTGGGCTCCGGCCGCGTCACCAAGATCCTGAAGTGATCGCGGCGGGGGAGACCCCGCAGCCGTGAGGCGTCCGCAGCGCGGGCGCCGAACAGGGGGAGGGCCCCGTACCGGGAACACCGGTGCGGGGCCTTCTCGCTGCCCGGAGCCGGCCCGGCCGCCGGACCGGCACCCGTGCGGCCCGGCACGTCGCCCGACACCGCGGGGCGGCACCGGACCGGCGTGATCGGCGCCGCCGAGCCCGCACACGAAGGAGCCCCCGTCCACGGACGGGGGCTCCTTCGAGGGATGCGCGTCGGACGCCGGCCGAGGGCCCGGGGTCAGCGGCCGAAGCCGCCGTCCTGCTCGCCCGGGCGCCGCTCCGGCTCGGCGGGGGAGGCGGCGGGTCCGGCCGCGGGCCGGGAGCTGTCGTGGAGCGGGGTGCCGGCGGGCTGTCCGAAGGACGGCCGTCCGCTGCGCGGCTGCTGCTCGCCGGCGCCGGGGGCGGGCGCCGGGGTGGGGGCGGACTGCCCGAAGGAGGGGCGTCCGGACGCAGGGCCGGCGGGGGCGGGCATGCCGTTGGCTGAGCCCTGCCCGGGGGCGGCCCCGTAGCCCCCCGCGTGGCCCGCGGGGGGCGCCCTGGCCCGGCAGCGGGGTGCTGGGGGCGACGGGGACGGGCGCCGGGGCGGCCCCGGACTCGGCGAGGATCCGTCGGGCCTGATCGGCGTGCTTGTGCTCGACCAGCAGCTCGTACTGCATCGGGATCGTCGCGGTCATCGAGGTGAAGTCGCGCTTGCCGCCGGTCATGGCATAGCCGATCACCGACCAGACGGTGAAGAACACGATGCCCATCAGGATGCTGGTCAGGACGATCATGAAGTTGCCCGGGGTGATCAGCAGCAGCAGCAGGCCCAGGAAGAGACCCATCCAGAGCCCGGACAGGACGCCCTGGGAGATCACCCGGCCCCAGGTCCGGCGCCCGGTGACGCGCTCCATGAGCTTGAGGTCGGTGCCCACGATCAGCGTGCTCTGGACCGGGAACGCGTTGTCGGCCAGGGTGTCGACGACGGACTGCACCTCCTGGTACGTGCTGTACACACCGAGGGACCGCGGGTACTCCAGGTCGTACAGACGCGCGGTCAGGGGAGACGAGGACGGCGTGGGCTGACTCATGTGCCCTACGGTAGTCGAGCAGTTCGCGAGTCCGCTGGGCGGAACGGGCGAGGAGCCGGGGAGCCGAGGTACATCGAACCGTGATGTTCGAGGGCCCGGAGCCGTCCTGGAACCGGGACAGAACGACGTAGTGTGGCTCACACCATTCGTCGGGCGCCCACCGGGTCGCCCGACGCTTTCAAGGACGAAAGAGGTTTCCCATGGGCATGCCCGCTGACGACCTGACCCCGCTCGAGCGGATCGGCGCCTCGCGCCGCAGTTTCCTGGCCATCGCCGGCGCCGGTGCCGGCGCCTCCGTGCTCGCCGCCTGCGCCGGCGGGGGAGGCGGCGGTGACGAGGGCGGTGAGCAGGGCGGCGGATCGGTGACCGGAGAGGGAGAGGCCTCGGAGGAGAACCCGCTCGCCGTCGACGGCTCCCTGCCGCTGACCGCCGTCATCTTCGACGGCGGCTACGGCACCCAGTACGCGATCGACACCGGCGACAAATACGTCGAGCTCTACCCGGAGGCCGAGGTCGACGTCTCCGGCACCGTGAACATCCAGCAGGACCTGCAGCCCCAGTTCGCCGGCGGCACCCCGCCGGACGTGTTCGACAACTCCGGGGCGCAGAAGCTCGCGATCGACGGCCTGGTCCCGCAGCTCGCCGATCTCGGGGACCTGCTCGCCGCGCCGATGCTCGACGCCGAGGGCACCGTCGAGGAGAACCTGCTGCCGGGAGTCACCTCGCCGGGCATGTTCGACGGGAAGTTCCTGGGCATGAACTACGTCTACACGGTGTTCGCGCTGTGGTACTCCGCCTCCGAGTTCGAGGAGAAGGGCTGGACCGTCCCCGAGACCTGGGACGACCTGATGGCCCTGGGCGAGACGGTCAAGGGCGAGGGGCGCTACCTCTTCTCCTACGGCGGTCAGAACGCCTCGAACTACTACCAGGAGATGGCGCTGTCGATGGCCGCGAAGTTCGGCGGCCCCGAGGTGCTCACGAAGATCGACAGCCTCGAGGAGGGCGCCTTCGAGCAGGACGCGGTGGTGCAGGCCTATGACGCCCTCGCCGCCGCGGTCGAGGCCGGCTACTTCGAGCCGGGCGGCGAGGGCATCAAGCACACCGACGCCCAGACCAACTGGGTCACCGGCACCTCGGTGTTCTACCCCTCGGGCTCGTGGATCGAGAACGAGCAGGCCGACGTCACCCCGGAGGGCTACGACATGACCGGCGCCCCGGTGCCCTCCCTCGGCGGCGGCGCCATGCCCCACGAGGCCTTCCACGGCACCGCGGCGGAGCAGTACTTCGTGCCCTCCGGCGGCGAGAACCCCGCCGGCGGCGCCGAGTTCCTGCGGATCATGCTCTCCAAGGAGCAGGCCCAGAACTTCGCCGAGCTCACCAAGGCCCCTTCGGTCATCAAGGACACCGTCCCCGAGGACGGCTTCGGCTCGACCGCGCTGGCCTCGGTGAACACGATGATCCAGGCGGCCGGGGACAACACCTTCACCTACAACTTCTCGGACTGGTACGGGCTGGGGGCCGACTCCATCACCAACTGGACCAGCTTCCTCAAGGGTGACCTCGACGCCGCGGGGCTGCGCCAGGCGGAGCAGGCGATGATCGACCGGGTCCGGGAGGACGACTCGATCACCAAGTTCGAGGCTGGTTCATGACCGCTTCCGGCGTCGACGTCGGAGGGGGCACGGCGGCGGCGACGGCCCAGCGGGCCGTCCGCCGCCGTCGGCGCGTCCCGACCGTCGAGCGGATGGTGTTCTTCCTGGTCTTCCTGGGGCTCCCGCTCGCGGTCTACCTGATGTTCGTCGTCTCGCCGTTCGTGCAGTCGTTCTACTACTCGCTGACGAACTGGTCGGGGCTGTCCCCGTCCATGGAGTTCATCGGGCTGGCCAACTACCAGCGGATCTTCGCCGACCCCGTCTTCTGGACATCGCTGCGCAACAACCTCGTGCTGCTGATCGTGCTGCCGAGCGTGACCATCCTGCTGGCCTTCGCGCTCGCGGTGATGGTGACGATCGGCGGCAGCACCCACGGGGGAGTGCGCGGCGTGCGCGGAGCGGGCTTCTACCGCGTCGTCAGCTTCTTCCCGTACGCGGTGCCCGCGGTCATCACCGGCATCCTGTTCAACTTCATCTACCACCCCGGCGGCGGCCTGCTCAACGGGTTCCTGAACCTGCTGCTGGCACCGGTCAACGCCGTGCTGGGACTGGTCGGCGCCGAGCCCGTCGCGGACCTCGGCGTGGCCTGGCTCGGCGATCAGCGCTTCGCCCTGGCCGCCGTCGCCTTCGCGATCATCTGGACCTTCGTGGGCTTCTACATGGTGCTGTTCGTCGCGGGCATCAAGTCGATCCCGCAGGAGGTGCTCGAGGCGGCGCGCATCGACGGCGCCGGCCGGCTGCGCAGCGCCGTGCAGATCGTGGCCCCGATGATCCGCGACAACGTCTCCACCGCCCTGGTCTACATGGGCATCTTCGCCCTGGACGCCTTCACCTTCGTCTCGGTGATGACACCCAACGGCGGCACGGCCAACAGCACCAAGGTGGTCTCCCTGGACCTGTACCAGACCGCCTTCCGCGACGGGCGCTTCGGTGAGGCCAGCGCGATGGGCGTGATCATGGCGCTGGTGACGATGCTGGTGGCCGTGCTGGTGATCTGGCTGGGCCGCTCGAGGAAGGAGCAGCGATGAGCCTCATGACCACCGCCCCCGGGGGGCACCGACCCCGCGGCCCCGGAGACCTCCGCCGCCGGCCGGGGCTCGCACCGTCCGCGCCGCCGCGAGCGGCACAGCGACGGCGCCGGCTACACCGCGCTGCACCACGTCGTGCTCAGCCTCTGGGCGCTGCTGGTGGTGCTGCCCCTGCTGTGGACCGTCTACACCTCCTTCAAGACCTCCCGGGAGATCCTCACCGACCCCTTCGGGCTGCCCGAGACGCCGCAGCTGACGAACTACACCCGGGCCTGGCAGGAGGCCAAGATCGGGGAGTACTTCTTCAACACCCTGGTGGTGGTCGGCTCCGCCCTGGTCATCGTGATGCTGCTGGGGGCCATGTGCGCCTACGTGCTCGCGCGCTTCCGCTTCCCCGGCAACCGGATCATCTACTTCGGGATGGTGGCGGGGCTGACGTTCCCCATCTTCCTCGCGGTGGTGCCGCTGTTCTTCGTGCTGAAGAACATGGGGCTGCTGGACGGTCGGATGGGCCTGGTCGGCGTGATCCTGGCCTACGTCGCCTTCGCGCTGCCGTTCACGGTGTTCTTCCTGCACTCGTTCTTCGCGGGCCTGCCCGACGAGATCAGCGAGGCCGCCGCCATCGACGGGGCGGGGGACTTCCGCACCTTCTTCCAGGTGATGCTGCCGATGGCCAAGCCCGGCCTCGCCTCGGTCGCGATCTTCAACTTCCTGGGGCTGTGGAACCAGTACCTGCTGCCGCTGGTGCTGAACACGGACCGGCGCAACTACGTGCTCGCCCAGGGCCTGGTGAACCTGCAGGCCCAGCAGGGCTACAAGGTCGACTGGGGCGGCATGTTCGCCTCGGTGGTGATCACGGTGATCCCGGTGCTGGTGGTCTACGTGATCTTCCAGCGCCAGCTGCAGGGCGGCGTGGGACCCAGCACCATCAAGTGAGGATGGCCCCGGCGCCCTTGCCGCCCGTCCTCGCGGCGGGCAGGGTGGGGGCGCCGGAGCGCGTCCGGGACGCCGCCGCGAGGTACGCCCCGGGGTCGCCGACGAGGTGCCCGGGATCCGGGCCGGGCCGCGGTCACGGGGTTCTGTGACCGGGTGCACCTGCCTCCCCCTTGTGGGGGCCTCGTGACGTCTGGCAGACTGTTCGAGTTGTCTGCGCGGGCCGACATGCCCGGTTCCGTTCTCCGAGGGTCACCTCGGCGAATGATCACCGGATGAGGCCCGTCCCGAGGATGCGAACCTTGCCACCCGGCATCGATCGCGCATCGTGACCAGGGATCCGACGCAGCAGCAGCCGATTCTCGGTGGTCCTGTGCTGGGCTCGTGTGCCCTGCAGAGGCCGACACGCCCGTCCTCGGGTGTCGGGAGACGGCTGCTTCCATGCCAGACGAGGAAGAGAGACAGGACGCCATGGCGGGACAGAAGATCCGCATCCGGCTCAAGTCGTACGACCACGAGGTGATCGACAGCTCGGCGCGCAAGATCGTCGATACGGTCACCAGTGCCGGCGCGACGGTTGTGGGCCCGGTGCCGCTGCCGACCGAGAAGAACGTGTTCGTCGTGATCCGGTCGCCGCACAAGTACAAGGACTCCCGTGAGCATTTCGAGATGCGCACGCACAAGCGACTGATCGACATCGTCGATCCCACGCCCAAGGCCGTGGACTCGCTCATGCGTCTCGACCTGCCGGCGGACGTCAATATCGAGATCAAGCTCTGAGGCAGGTGGACATGAGCAACGAACTGACCGGCCAGAAGGCCCGTCCGGTGTCCGGCGTGCTCGGCACCAAGCTCGGCATGACCCAGGTCTGGGACGAGAACGGAAAGCTCGTCCCCGTGACCGTCGTGCAGACCGGTGCCAACGTCGTGACCCAGATCCGGTCCGTCGAGACCGACGGCTACGACGCCGTGCAGATCGCCTACGGGCAGATCGACCCCCGCAAGGTGTCGGCCCCGCTGCGCGGCCACTTCGAGAAGGCCGGCGTGACCCCGCGTCGCCACCTCGTCGAGCTGCGCACCGTCAACGCCTCCGAGTACACGCTCGGCCAGGAGATCGACGCGTCGATCTTCGCGTCGGGCCAGAAGGTCGACGTCGTCGGCACCTCCAAGGGCAAGGGCACCGCGGGCGTCATGAAGCGCCACGGTTTCGCCGGTGTCGGCGCCTCCCATGGTGCGCACCGCAACCACCGCAAGCCCGGTTCCATCGGCGGCGCCTCCACCCCCGGTCGCGTGTTCAAGGGTCAGCGCATGGCTGGCCGCATGGGCAGCGACCGCACCAGTGTCCAGAACCTGACCGTTCACGCGGTCGACGTCGAGAAGGGCCTCGTGCTCGTCAAGGGTGCCGTTCCCGGCCCCAAGGGCGGCCTCGTGCTCGTCCGCTCGGCTGTCAAGAGCCCCGCGAAGGAGGCCTGAGCCCGATGGCAGCGAACCTGACCGTCGACGTGCTCGACACGGCCGGCAAGAAGTCCGGCACCGTCGAGCTGCCTGCGTCGATCTTCGACGTGCAGACCAACGTGCCCCTGATCCACCAGGTGGTCGTCGCCCAGCAGGCTGCGGCCCGCCAGGGCACGCACAAGACCAAGACCCGCGCCGAGGTGCGAGGCGGCGGCAAGAAGCCCTGGAAGCAGAAGGGCACCGGTCGTGCCCGCCAGGGCTCCCTGCGCGCCCCGCAGTTCGCCGGCGGCGGCGTCGTCCACGGGCCCGTCCCGCGCGACTACAGCCAGCGCACCCCCAAGAAGATGAAGGCCGCCGCGCTGCGCGGTGCCCTCTCGGACCGGGCCCGCAACGGCCGCATCCACGTGGTCTCCTCCCTCCTCGAGGGCGACGCGGCCTCCACCCAGGCCGCCCGCGTGACCCTGTCGCACGTCTCGGACCGTCGCCACCTGCTGGTGGTCGTGCGTCGTGACGACGACCTGGGCGCGCTGAGCACCCGCAACCTGCCGGCCACCCACGTCCTGTACGCGGACCAGGTGAACACCTACGACGTCATGCTCTCCGACGACGTGGTCTTCACCGCCGACGCGCTCGAGGACTTCGTGGCCCAGGCCACTCTGGCCCTGCCCACCTCGACCTTCGCCACGGCGAAGACTGCGGCCCCGGCCGCCGAGGAGGCGCCCTTCGGCGAGGGTTCGGCGGCTGCTCTGGCCGACGGCTCCGCCCCCGAGGGCTTCGCCATCAAGGCCAAGCAGGATTCCAAGAAGTTCCACACCCCGGACTCCCCCTGGTACGGCCGCACCAAGGCCGAGGTCTGGTTCGCGAGCGAGGAGGCCGCCAAGGCCGCCGGGTTCGTGAACGCTGTCAAGGAGTCCACCCCGGCCGATGAGGCCGCACAGGAGGAGTCGAAGTGACCTCGCTGAACAAGGATCCCCGCGACGTCCTGCTGGCCCCGGTGGTCTCCGAGAAGAGCTACGGGCTGATGGACGAGGGCAAGTACACCTTCCTGGTGGACGTCCGCGCCAACAAGACCGAGATCAAGATCGCCGTCGAGAACATCTTCGACGTCAAGGTCTCCTCGGTGAACACGATCAACCGTCAGGGCAAGTCGCGTCGCACGCGCTTCGGGACCGGCAAGCGCAAGGACACCAAGCGCGCCATCGTCACCCTGGCAGACGGAGCCATCGACATCTTCGGAGGGTCGGTCGCCTGAGGCGATCGATCACCGAGGAGCCGAAGAGAGTCTGAGGGAAACCCACATGGCAATTCGTAAGAGCAAGCCGACCACGCCCGGTCGTCGCGGCTCGAGTGGCGCCGACTTCGTCGAGGTCACCCGGTCCACGCCGGAGAAGTCGCTGGTCCGTCCGCTGAGCAAGACCGGCGGACGCAACAACAACGGTCGCATCACCTCCCGTCACCGGGGCGGTGGCCACAAGCGGGCCTACCGCGTGATCGACTTCCGCCGCCACGACAAGGACGGCGTCATGGCGAAGGTCGCTCACATCGAGTACGACCCCAACCGCACCGCGCGCATCGCGCTGCTGCACTACGCCGACGGCGAGAAGCGGTACATCCTCGCCCCGGCCAAGCTGCGCCAGGGCGACTGGATCGAGAACGGTCCGGGCGCGGACATCAAGCCCGGCAACAACCTGCCGATGCGCAACATCCCCCTGGGCACCGTGCTGCACGCGATCGAGCTGCGTCCCGGTGGCGGGGCCAAGATCGCCCGCAGCGCCGGCGCCTCGGTGCAGCTGGTCGCCAAGGACGGGCCGTATGCGCAGCTGCGCATGCCGTCCGGCGAGATCCGCAACGTCGATGCGCGCTGCCGCGCCACCATCGGCGAGGTCGGCAACGCCGAGCAGTCCAACATCAACTGGGGCAAGGCCGGCCGCATGCGCTGGAAGGGCAAGCGCCCCCACGTCCGTGGTGTCGTCATGAACCCCGTCGACCACCCGCACGGTGGCGGCGAGGGCAAGACCTCCGGTGGTCGCCACCCGGTCTCGCCCTGGGGACAGCCTGAGGGCCGTACCCGCCGCCCCGGCAAGGAGAGCGACAAGCTCATCGTGCGCCGCCGTCGCAAGAAGCGCTGATAGGGAGATTCAGAGACTATGCCTCGCAGTATCGCCAAGGGTCCTTTCGTGGACGACCACCTTCAGAAGAAGGTGGACGTCCAGAACGAGAAGGGCACCAAGAACCTGATCAAGACCTGGTCGCGTCGTTCGGTGATCACCCCGGACTTCCTCGGCCACACCTTCGCAGTGCACGACGGCCGCAAGCACGTCACGGTGTTCGTCACCGAGTCGATGGTCGGTCACAAGCTCGGCGAGTTCGCTCCCACGCGGACTTTCAAGGGCCACGAGAAGGACGACAGAAAGGGCCGTCGTCGCTGACCACGGTCAGCACGGCAGCACGTCCCGACATCCAGAAGAAAGCAGGACAGCAATGGAAGCCAAGGCGCAGGTGCGGTACCTCCGCATGTCGCCCATGAAGGCTCGCCGCGTTGTGGACCTGATTCGTGGCAAGAGCACGGCCGAGGCCCTGAACACCCTGCGGTTCGCACCGCAGGCCGCCAGTGAGCCCGTCCTCAAGCTCGTCGAGTCCGCGATCGCCAACGCGCGGGTGAAGGCAGATCAGACGGGGGAGCGCTTCGATGAGCGCGAGCTCGTCGTCTCCGCCGCCTACGTCGACGAGGGCCCGACCATGAAGCGGTTCCAGCCGCGAGCACAGGGTCGAGCCTTCCAGATCAAGAAGCGCACCAGCCACGTCACCGTGGTGGTCGCTCCCGTGAACAAGTAAGGAGTCCCGAATGGGCCAGAAGGTCAATCCGCACGGGTTCCGCCTCGGGATCACCACGGAGCACAGCAGCCGGTGGTTCGCCGATTCCACCAAGGAAGGGCAGCGCTATCGCGACTACGTGAAGGAAGACGTCGCGATCCGCAAGCTCATGTCCGATGGAATGGAACGAGCCGGCATCTCCAAGGTCGAGATCGAGCGCACCCGCGATCGAGTCCGCGTCGATCTCCACACCGCCCGCCCGGGCATCGTCATCGGGCGTCGCGGTGCGGAGGCCGAGCGCCTGCGCGGCGAGCTCGAGAAGCTCACCGGCAAGCAGATCCAGCTGAACATTCTCGAGGTCAAGAACCCCGAGGCCGATGCGCAGCTGGTCGCTCAGGGCATCGCCGAGCAGCTCGCCGCCCGCGTCTCCTTCCGTCGCGCGATGCGCAAGGGCATGCAGTCCTCGCAGCGCGCCGGTGCGAAGGGCATCCGAGTGGCCGTCTCCGGTCGCCTCGGCGGCGCCGAGATGAGCCGCAACGAGTTCTACCGCGAGGGGCGCGTGCCTCTGCACACCCTGCGCGCGAACATCGACTACGGCTTCTACGAGGCCCGTACCGCCTTCGGCCGCATCGGCGTGAAGGTGTGGATCTACAAGGGCGACGTCACCGCCAAGGAGCTCGCGGCCCAGCAGGCCGCCTCGCAGGGTCCGCGCTCCGGCGCCCGGGGCCCGCGTGCCGAGCGTCCGCGCGGCCGTCGTAACGAGCGCAACGCCACCGCGCGTCGTGGGGACAACGCCGAGCAGTCCGCTGCTCCGGCCGCGGCTCCCGCCGAGCAGGCGTCCGCTCCCGCACAGCAGTCCGGAACGGAGGCCTGAGCGACATGCTGATCCCCCGCAGGACCAAGCACCGCAAGCAGCACCACCCGACCCGCAGCGGCATGGCCAAGGGCGGCACCGAGCTGGCGTTCGGCGACTACGGCATCCAGGCTCTCGAGCCCGCCTACGTCACCAACCGTCAGATCGAGGCGGCTCGTATCGCCATGACGCGCTACATGAAGCGCGGCGGCAAGGTGTTCATCAACATCTACCCCGATCGTCCGCTCACCAAGAAGCCTGCCGAGGTCCGCATGGGCTCCGGCAAGGGTTCGGTCGAGTGGTGGATCGCCAACATCAAGCCGGGACGGGTCATGTTCGAGATCGCCGGCGTCGACGAGGAGGTGGCTCGCGAGGCACTGCGCCTGGCGATGCACAAGCTCCCCATGAAGAGCCGCATCCTGAGCCGAGAGAGTGGTGACATCTGATGGCAGCGACCAAGCTCACCGCCGATGAACTCGACAAGCTGGACGACGCGAAGCTGGCCGAGGAGCTGGCGAAGGCGAAGGACGAGCTGTTCAAGCTTCGCTTCCAGTCCGCCACCGGTCAGCTCGAGAGCTCCGGCCGTCTGCGGTCCGTCAAGAAGGACATCGCACGGATCTACACGATCCTGCGCGAGCGCGAACTGGGCATCCGTCAGGCGCCCGGCAGCGCCGAGTGACCGCGAAGCGAGGAACAGACATGACTGAGAACACCCAGGCCGCGAACGCGGCCGCCGAGGAGCATGTGGCGGAGGGCGCGCACGCGTCGTCCTCCGAGCGCCCCTACCGCAAGACCGTCCGCGGTCTCGTGGTCTCCGACAAGATGGACAAGACGATCGTGGTCGAGGTCGAGGAGCGTGTGAAGCACGCCCGCTACGTCAAGGTCACGACCAAGACCAGCAAGTTCAAGGCACACGACGAGGACAACAGCGCCGGCATCGGCGACCGCGTCCTCGTGATGGAGACCCGCCCGACCTCCGCGACCAAGCGGTGGCGTCTGGTGGAGATCATCGAACGCGCCAAGTGATCCGGAGCCGGTCGAGCTGACCGCGCACGGCACCTGAGAAGGGCCGGTCCCACCCCACGGGGGAGGGCCGGCCCTTCTGCTGTGCCCGGTGGGCGCCGTGCCCGGTGGGCGCCGGGGCGGCGCCGGCGCCGCCGGGCGGGCTCAGTCGGTCAGGTGCACCAGCAGCGCCCCGGCGAGGGCGTCCTCGGCGGCCGGCGCCCGCACCTCGCGGGGCTCGGCCCCGGCGGGGCCGAAGCTCACCGTGAACGTGCCGTCGGCGCCGCGGGCCAGGGCCCGGAAGGCGGCCCCGAGCGCGGTGAGCAGCTGGTCCGCCCGCGGGATCCAGAGCGCCTCGTGCTGCTCCACCGAGTCCAGCGCCCACTCGGTGGTGCCGTTGAAGCGGAACAGCTCGCCGCCGGCGCGGCCCACCCCGCGCTCGATGACCATCGAGGAGAGCATGAAGTGCTCGTCCCGCAGCTCCTCGTTGTCGATCACGAACCAGTCCCCGTCGGCCGGTTCCCAGGGCAGGCCCGCGGCCTGCAGTCGTCGTGCCACGTCGATGTCGATCATGCGACGAACCTACCCTCCGCCGCACCGACCGCGCTGGGAGTCGCGGTCAGCGATCCAGCGATCCGGCGACGCAGCGACGCAGCGCGGGAGCGGGGGAGCGGGGAGACGGCCGGGAGCCGGCTCGGGCGCCGAGGAGCGCGCGCCGGGGCAGGAGAGCAAGCACACACGCCCCCGCACGTCCGCTGCTGGTGACATCCCCGCGCGGGACGCGTACTCTGGAGCGGTTGCCGGATGGCTGGGCTTTCGCATCTCCATGATGCGCCTGACCGTGCGTCCGCGACAGGATCCGTACCACCAGATCCGTCCTCGCCGGAGACCTCGCACGAGAAGCGAACGTTCTGCGTTCTCCACGCTAGTGCCTGAGTCCGGCCGAGGGTCTTCTTGGTGCCCGGGTCCCATCGACGGTGACGCCCTCGACCGCAGCTGCGGTCGGGCGCGATACCGGGCATGGTCCACATTCCGTTCCGCCAGGCTCGGCCTGCCCGCTCCCGCGGGTGGGAAGAGAACCGGTGAGACGATAGGAGAACGAGTGATTCAGCAGGAGTCGCGACTCAAGGTCGCCGACAACACGGGTGCCAAGGAGATTCTCTGCATCCGCGTTCTCGGTGGCTCCGGTCGCCGTTACGCCAGCATCGGGGACACCATCGTGGCGACCGTCAAGGACGCCATCCCCGGTGGCAACGTCAAGAAGGGCGACGTCGTCAAGGCGGTCGTCGTCCGCACGTCCAAGGAGCGTCGGCGCGCCGACGGCTCCTACATCCGCTTCGACGAGAACGCGGCGGTGATCCTCAAGACCGACGGCGAGCCGCGCGGAACGCGCATCTTCGGCCCCGTCGGCCGCGAGCTGCGCGACAAGCGCTTCATGAAGATCATCTCGCTGGCACCGGAGGTGCTGTGAAATGGCCAAGATGAAGATCAAGAAGGGCGACCTCGTCCAGGTGATCACCGGTCGCACGAGCGACGGCGACAAGGCCGCCGCGCGCGGCCTGGAGCCCGGTGACCGGGGCAAGCAGGGTCGTGTGCTGCAGGTGTTCCCCGAGACCGGGCGCGTGCTCGTCGAGGGCATCAACCGTCGCACCCACCACGTCAAGCCCAACCAGGCCGGCGGGGCGGGCGGCATCGAGCAGCGCGAGGCCCCCCTCCACGTCTCGAACGTGGCCCTGGTCGACCCGGAGGACAACAAGCCGACCAAGGTCGGTTACCGCGTCGAGACCGTGGAGCTCGAGAACGGCCGCTCCAAGCAGGTGCGCGTCCGCTTCGCGAAGCGCTCCGGGAAGGACATCTGATGTCTGAGAACACCACCGTGACCGCAGCCCCGCGCCTCAAGGCGAAGTACAACGACACCATCAAGCCGGCGCTCACCGAGCAGTTCGGCTACCAGAACGTCATGCTGGTGCCCGGCCTGACCAAGATCGTCGTGAACATGGGCGTCGGCGACGCCGCTCGCGACTCCAAGGTCATCGACGGCGCCATCAAGGACCTCGCGGCCATCACCGGCCAGAAGCCCCAGGTCACCAAGGCCCGCAAGTCCATCGCGCAGTTCAAGCTGCGTGAGGGCATGCCGATCGGCGCGCACGTCACCCTGCGCAACGCTCGCATGTGGGAGTTCCTGGACCGTCTGCTGTCCACCGCGCTGCCGCGCATCCGCGACTTCCGCGGACTGTCGCCGAAGCACTTCGACGGCAACGGCAACTACACCTTCGGTCTCACCGAGCAGGTCATGTTCCACGAGATCGACCAGGACAAGATCGACCGCGTCCGCGGTATGGACATCACGGTCGTGACCACCGCGAAGACCGACGACGAGGGACGCGCGCTGCTCAAGCTGCTCGGCTTCCCCTTCAAGGAGAACTGAAATGGCCAAGACAGCCCTGATCAAGAAGTCGGAGCGCAAGCCCAAGTTCGCGGTGCGCGCCTACACCCGGTGCCAGCGCTGCGGTCGACCCCACTCGGTCTACCGCAGGTTCGGTCTCTGCCGCATCTGCCTTCGCGAGATGGCTCACCGCGGCGAGCTCCCCGGCGTCACCAAGAGCAGCTGGTAAGGACTACCGCCAGAGGTCCCTCGGCAGCGCCGAGGGAAACCAGGTGAGGAAGAAGCAACAGACATGACCATGACCGACCCGATCGCGGACATGCTGACGCGGATCCGTAACGCCTCAGGGGCGTACCACGAGACCGCGTCCATGCCGTACTCGAAGTTGAAGGCCCGCATCGCGGACATCCTGAAGGCAGAGGGCTACATCCTCGGCTGGCGCGAGGAAGAGGCCGAGGTGGGCTCCAAGCTCGTCCTCGAGCTCAAGTACTCCGACGGCCGCGAGCGTGCCATCTCCGGGATCCGTCGCATCTCGAAGCCCGGCCTGCGTGTGTACGCGAAGTCCACCAACCTGCCCAAGGTCCTCGGCGGACTGGGCGTGGCGATCCTGTCCACGTCCTCCGGCCTTCTGACCGACAAGCAGGCAGCCAAGAAGGGTGTGGGTGGGGAAGTCCTCGCCTACATCTGGTGAGCGGGAGAGGAGAACCGATATGTCCCGCATCGGACGCCTGCCGGTCGCAGTACCGGCCTCAGTCCAGAACGTCACCATCGAGGACCGCACCGTCACGGTGACCGGCCCCAAGGGCGAGCTCAAGCACGTGGTGCCGGCTCCCCTCACCGTCGAGCGCGGCGAGGACGGCTCGATCGTCGTCAACCGCCCCGACGACGAGCGCGAGAGCAAGGCCCTCCACGGCCTGACCCGCACGCTCATCCACAACATCGTCCTCGGTGTCACCGAGGGCTATTCCAAGAAGCTGGAGATCGTGGGCACGGGCTACCGTGTCACCGCCAAGGGCACGGACCTCGAGTTCGCCCTCGGTTTCTCCCACCCCGTCGTGGTGAAGGCGCCCGAGGGCATCACCTTCACCGTCGATTCGCCGACGAAGTTCTCGGTCAACGGCATCGCGAAGCAGCAGGTGGGCGAGGTCGCGGCCAACATCCGCAAGATCCGCAAGCCGGAGCCCTACAAGGGCAAGGGCGTGCGGTATGCCGACGAGGTCGTGCTCCGCAAGGCCGGAAAGGCTGGTAAGTGACCATGGGTTACGCACTCAAGCACACCAAGGGCAACCGCGGCAGCAAGCTGCGCTCCCGCGGCCGTCGTCACCTGCGGGTCCGTCGCCGCGTCATCGGCACCGCCGAGCGTCCGCGCCTGGTGGTCACCCGCTCGGCGCGCCACGTCTTCGTCCAGGTCGTCGACGACGCCCTCGGCCGGACCCTCGCGTCGGCCTCCACCATGGAGGCGGACCTGCGCGGCACCGAGGCCACCAAGGCGGAGAAGGCCCGCACCGTCGGGACCCTGGTCGCCGAGCGGGCCAAGGCCGCCGGGATCGACTCCGTCGTGTTCGACCGCGGCGGCAACAAGTACCACGGTCGTGTGGCCGCCGTCGCGGACGGCGCCCGCGAGGCCGGCCTGGCGCTGTGATCGCCCCCCGGACACAGGACGAGAAGAGGATCTGAACATGGCTGCACCGCAGCGAAGCAATGGTCCCGCGGCCGCCGGCCGGCGGGACGACAACGCCAACAACAACAGCAGCGATCGCGGGGCCCGTCAGGGCGGCGGCGGTCGCCAGGGTGGCCGCGGCGGCCGCGGACAGGAGCCCGAGAAGTCGGCGTTCCTCGAGCGTGTCGTGAGCATCAACCGCGTCTCCAAGGTCGTCAAGGGCGGCCGTCGCTTCTCCTTCACCGCCCTCGTGGTGGTCGGTGACGGCGACGGCACGGTCGGTGTCGGCTACGGCAAGGCCAAGGAGGTGCCCGCGGCGATCGCCAAGGGCGTCGAGGAGGCGAAGAAGAACTTCTTCCGCGTCCCTCGCATCCAGGGCACCGTCGTGCACCCGGTCCAGGGTGAGGATGCGGCAGGCGTCGTCCTGCTGCGCCCCGCCGCCCCCGGCACCGGCGTGATCGCCGGCGGCCCGGTCCGCGCCGTGCTCGAGTGCGCCGGAGTGCACGACGTGCTCTCCAAGTCGCTCGGCTCGACCAACGCGATCAACATCGTGCGGGCCACCGTCGACGCCCTCAAGCAGCTCGAGGAGCCGGAGGCCGTGGCGGCACGTCGTGGCCTCCCCGTCGAGCACGTCGCCCCGGGCCCGCTGCTGCGCGCCCAGGCCGCAGGCCGCGCCGCGGCTCGCGCGGAGAAGGTGGGTGCCTGATGCAGATCAAGGTGACCCAGACCCGATCCGACATCGGCGGCACCAAGAGCCAGCGAGCCACCCTGCGCGGCCTCGGCCTCAAGCGCATCGGTGACACGGTGGTGAAGGAAGACCGCCCGGAGATCCGCGGCATGATCCGCACCGTCGCCCATCTGGTGACGAGCGAAGAGGTGGACTGACATGACTGATTCCAACCAGAGCCCTCTGAAGCTCCACGACCTGCGCCCCGCGCCGGGTTCCAAGACCCGCCGCACCCGCGTCGGCCGTGGTGAGGCTTCCAAGGGCAAGACCGCCGGTCGCGGCACCAAGGGCACCAAGGCCCGCTACCAGGTGTCCGTCGGCTTCGAGGGCGGGCAGATGCCGCTCCACATGCGGCTGCCGAAGCTGCGCGGCTTCACCAACCCCTTCCGGGTCGAGTACCAGGTCGTGAACCTGGCGACCCTGCAGGAGCTGTTCCCCGAGGGCGGCACCGTCACGGTCGAGGACCTCGTGGCCAAGGGCGCCGTGCGCAAGAACCAGCCCGTCAAGGTGCTGGGCTCCGGCGATGTGAGCGTCAAGCTCGACATCACCGCGCAGAAGTTCTCCGCCTCGGCGGAGCAGAAGATCGCGGCGGCTGGCGGGTCCGTCACCACCGCGTGAGTCTCTTTTGACGGGGCACCGTGGCGCAGAATAATCTGTGCGGCGGTGCCCCGTCGTCATATCGGGGCCGGTCCGTGGGCCGCTCGGACGCCGCGGCGCCGGGACGGACGGTGCCAGCCTGGTCCCCGTCCCAGGACCTCCAGGAGGGAAACAGGTGAACTCGTTCGTGCGCGCGCTGCGCACCCCCGAGCTGAGGGCGAAGATCCTCTTCACGCTCGGTCTGATCGCCGTCTATCGCCTCGGCGTCTTCATCCCCACCCCGGGATTCGACGCCACCAACGTGATGATGTGCGCGGACCAGGCCGCCTCGGGTCAGGGCGCCAACGTGCTGGGCATGGTCAACATGTTCTCCGGCGGTGCCCTGCTGCAGCTGTCCATCTTCTCGCTCGGCGTGATGCCCTACATCACCGCCTCGATCATCGTGCAGCTGCTGCGCGTGGTGATCCCGCGCTTCGAGGCCCTCCACAAGGAGGGCGCCTCCGGCACCGCCAAGCTCACCCAGTACACCCGGTACCTCACCATCGGCCTGGGCATCCTGCAGTCCACGACCATCATCACGCTGGTCCGCTCCGGGAACTTCTTCGTCGGCTGCAACCTCGAGCTGGTCCCCGACCAGTCGATCCCGACGCTGCTGCTGATGGTGATGACGATGACCGTCGGCACCGTGCTGATCATGTTCATGGGCGAGATGATCACCGAGCGCGGCATCGGCAACGGCATGTCGCTGCTGATCTTCACCTCGATCGCGGCCTCCTTCCCCGCCTCCCTCGGCCAGGTGCTGCAGCTGCAGGGGTGGATCACCTTCTCGCTGGTGCTGCTGGTCGCGCTGGTGGTGATGGTCGGCATGGTCTTCGTCGAACAGTCCCAGCGCCGGATCCCGGTGCAGTACGCCAAGCGCATGGTGGGACGCCGGATGTACGGCGGCACGTCCACCTACATCCCGATCAAGGTCAACCAGGCCGGCGTCATCCCCGTCATCTTCGCCTCCTCGATCCTGGCGCTGCCGCAGATGGCCGCCTCCTTCGGGGACCCCGAGGCGGGCTGGGTGCAGTGGGTCAACACCCACCTCGTGCTCGGCTTCTCCTTCTCCTGGGTCTACGCCGTCGTGTACGTCGGCATGATCGTCTTCTTCGCCTTCTTCTACGTCTCGATCACCTTCAACGCGGAGGAGATCGCCGACAACATGAAGAAGTACGGCGGCTTCATCCCCAACGTGCGGGCCGGCAAGCCCACCGAGCGCTACCTGCGCTACGTGATCAGCCGGATCCAGTCCGCCGGCGCCGTCTACCTCGCGGTGATCTGCCTGATCCCGCTGTTCGCACTCGTCTACCTCGGTGCTTCCCAGGACTTCCCGCTCGGCGGCGTCTCGCTGCTGATCATCATCGGCGTCGGCCTCGACACCGTGAAGCAGATCGACGCGAAGCTCCAGCAGCACCACTACGAAGGGATCCTCCGGTGACCTCCACCCCCGACGCGGCCTCCACGGACGCCGCCTCCGCCGCCCGCCGACTGCTGATCGTGGGCCCGCCCGGCGCGGGCAAGGGCACCCAGGCCGTGCGCATCGCCGAGGAGCTGTCGATCCCCGCCATCTCCACCGGCGACATCTTCCGCGCCAACGTCTCGGGGCGGACCGAGCTGGGCGTGCTCGCGAAGTCCTACATGGACAAGGGCGAGTACGTCCCGGACTCCGTCACCAACGACATGGTCCGCTCGCGGCTCGCCCAGGAGGACGCTCGGGACGGCTTCCTGCTCGACGGCTACCCCCGCACCCTCGACCAGGTCGAGGCGCTCGACGCGGTGCTCGAGGAGCTGGGCACCTCGCTGGACCTGGTGCTGCTGTTGGTGGTCGAGCCCGAGGAGGTCATCGGCCGCCTGGTCGCCCGCGGCGCCGAGCTGGGTCGCAGCGACGACACCGAGGAGACCATCCGCCACCGCCTGGACGTGTACGCGGAGCAGACCGCCCCGCTGATCGACGTCTACCAGCGCCGCGGCCTGGTGCGCCGGGTCGACGGCATGGCCGCCATCGACGAGGTCACCGCCTCCCTGCGCGAGGCCCTCGCCGCACGATGAGCATCCGGCCCGAACGGGTGGAGCTGAAGACCCCCGCGCAGATCGCGGTGATGCGCCGGAGCGGGAAGCTGCTGCACGAGGTCCACGAGATGCTCGCCGCGG
Organism: Brachybacterium sp. UNK5269; assembly: GCF_049266655.1. GTDB lineage: Bacteria > Actinomycetota > Actinomycetes > Actinomycetales > Dermabacteraceae > Brachybacterium. The sequence goes on along the minus strand of NZ_CP184883.1, from coordinate 2,749,340 downwards.
CGATCCGCCCGGGGATCACCACGAACCAGCTCGACACCCTCGCCCACGACATGATCCGCGACGCCGGCGCGACCCCCAACTTCCTGGGCTACCAGGGCTACCCGGCGACGCTGTGCATCAGCGTCAACGAGGTGGTGGTGCACGGGATCCCCGACGACCGCCCGCTGCAGGACGGGGACGTGGTCTCCATCGACGGCGGGCTGATCATCGACGGCTGGCACTCGGACGCCGCCCGCCCCCACATCGTGGGCGCCCCCCGCTCGGTCAGCGACCAGGAGCTGGTGCGGATCACGCAGGAGGCGCTGTGGGCCGGCATCGCCGCGCTCGCCTCCGCCCAGCGGGTGGGGGAGATCGGCGCGGCCATCGAGGACTTCGTCGCCGAGGCGGCGGGGGACTCCCTGTCCCACCTCGAGGGCTTCGGCGGCCACGGCATCGGCACCGCCATGCACCAGGCCCCCGACGTCATGAACTACCGCACCCGCTCCCGGGGTCCGCGCGTGCGCAGCGGCCTCTGCCTGGCGATCGAGCCGATGCTCATCCAGGGCCCCGGCAACTGGGAGCTCGAGGACGACGACTGGACCGTCCGCGCCACCGCCGGCGGCCGCGCCGCGCACGCCGAGCACTCCGTGGCGGTCACCGACCAGGGGCTGCTGGTGCTCACCGAGGGCGACGGCGGCGCCGCCGAGCTCGCCCGGCGCGGCATCACCGCGGCCCCGGACCCCCTGGCCGGACCCGGCGCGCCCCGGGCGGGGGAGTGAGGCGGGGCTCCGGAGCCCGACGGGCCGGCCCGGACTGTGACGTGAGCGGCCTCATCGTCCCCGATGCTCGCCCTCGTGGGGCGGGGCGTGTAGGCTCGTCCATCGGGTGTGCTCCGAACGCGTCGTCGTCATCGCGCTGTTCAGCAGTCCCGTCGCACTGACACGTCGTCCGGCCCCGCCGGATCGACGAGCGAGTCCGACGAGGCGCCGCGGCGCCACCCTCGTTGACCACCGTACCGCCACCCGGCGGCCGGTGTGCAGGGCCTGAAGGTTCAGGAACGCGGAACTCGGCCCCCGGCGTGCCGGAGGCGGGAGATTGGGGAGGCATGGCGAAGAAGGACGGCGTGATCGAAGTCGAGGGCAGGGTCACGGAGGCGCTCGCGAACGCGCGCTTCCGGGTCGAGCTCGACAACGGGCACAAGGTGCTCGCGCATATCTCCGGGAAGATGCGCCAGCACTACATCCGCATCCTTCCCGAGGACCGCGTGGTCGTCGAGCTGAGCCCCTACGACCTCGACCGGGGCCGCATCGTGTACCGCTACAAGTGATCGTCCCGGGAGAAGGAAAGCTATGAAGGTCAATCCGAGCGTCAAGCCGATCTGTGACAACTGCAAGGTGATCCGTCGCCACTCGCGCGTCATGGTGATCTGCTCGAACCCCCGTCACAAGCAGCGCCAGGGCTGAGCGGAGCACTCCGCCCGTCCCGGCACCTGCCGTGACCGCCGTCCCGCGCGGACGGCAGCCCCTCAGGGGCATCGTCCGATCCGTCGGACACACAACAGAAGAACCGACACCACCGGCCCTCGGGCCGGCCACCCGCAGCTCGGAGGCTGCGGCGTCCCGGGACATCGCCCGTGGACGAGGCGTCGGATCAGGCCTCCGGAACAGTAGGAGCAATGCACATGGCACGTCTGGTGGGAGTCGATCTTCCGCGCGAAAAGCGCCTCGAAGTCGCCCTGACGTACATCTTCGGCGTGGGACGCACCCGCGCCCTGGAGACCCTGGCCGCGACCGGCGTCTCCGGCGACAAGCGCGTGCGCGAGGTGAGCGACGAGGAGCTCGTCCAGCTTCGCGACCACATCGAGGCGAACTACATGGTCGAGGGTGACCTGCGCCGCGAGGTGGCCGCCGACATCCGCCGCAAGGTGGAGATCGGCAGCTACCAGGGCCTGCGCCACCGTCGCGGCCTTCCCGTGCGCGGTCAGCGCACCAAGACCAATGCGCGCACCCGCAAGGGCCCCAAGCGCACGGTCGCCGGCAAGAAGAAGGCTCGCTGATCCGCGGCATCCGCTGATCGGCTGCCCGGGCCGCCCTCGAGGCAGGCCCGCAGTCACTTCGCGCCGCTGAGGGATCGGGCGCACCCACACACCACCAGAGGAGTTCCGCCGTATGGCAACCAAGACCCGTCAGGCCGCTGCGCGCAAGCCGCGCCGCAAGGACAAGAAGAACATCGTCAACGGCCAGGCCCACATCAAGAGCACGTTCAACAACACGATCGTGTCCATCACGGACCCGACCGGCGCCGTCATCTCCTGGTCCTCGGCCGGGCAGGTCGGCTTCAAGGGCTCGCGCAAGTCGACCCCGTACGCCGCGCAGATGGCCGCCGAGGCCGCCGCGCGCCAGGCGCAGGAGCACGGCATGAAGAAGGTCGACGTCTTCGTCAAGGGCCCGGGCTCCGGCCGCGAGACCGCGATCCGCTCGCTCACCGCGACCGGCCTCGAGGTCGGCTCGATCCAGGACGTCACCCCGCAGCCGCACAACGGCACCCGCCCGGCCAAGCGCCGCCGCGTCTGACCTCGTCGGCCGCGGCGGAGGCACTGCCCCGCCCGGCCGCGAGCCGTCGGGCGCGGCCTCGCCGCGCCCGACATCCTGGACACCATCCACCTTCTAGGCCCACCGCCCCCTTCTGAGCGTCATATGGCGGACGCTCGCTGAAAGGATCCACAGTGCTCATTGCACAGCGCCCCACGCTGACCGAAGAGGTCGTGTCGGACAACCGCTCCCGGTTCGTCCTCGAGCCGCTCGAGCCGGGCTTCGGCTACACCCTCGGCAACTCCCTGCGCCGCACCCTGCTGTCCTCCATCCCCGGCGCCGCGGTCACCTCGATCCGCATCGACGGCGTGCTGCACGAGTTCAGCACCGTCCCCGGCGTCAAGGAGGACATCACCGAGGTCATCCTCAACATCAAGAACCTCGTCGTCTCCTCGGAGAACGACGAGCCCGTCGTGATGTACCTGCGCCGTGAGGAAGCCGGTCGCGTCACCGCCGCCGACATCACCCCGCCGGCCGGCGTGGAGATCCACAATCCCGACCTCCACATCGCGACCCTCAACGAGAAGGGTCGGCTGGAGATCGAGCTGATCGTCGAGCGCGGCCGCGGCTACGTCTCGGCCTCGCAGAACAAGGGCGTCGACGGCGAGATCGGCCGGGTCCCGGTCGACTCGATCTACTCGCCGGTGCTCAAGGTGACCTACAAGGTCGAGGCGACCCGTGTCGAGCAGCGCACCGACTTCGACAAGCTGATCGTCGACGTCGAGACCAAGCCGGCCATCACCCCGCGCGACGCGGTGGCCTCGGCCGGCAAGACCCTGGTCGAGCTGTTCGGACTGGCGCGCGAGCTGAACCAGGAGGCGGAGGGCATCGAGATCGGCCCCTCGCCGACGGATCAGGCCCTCGCCGCCGATCTGGCGCTGCCGATCAACGACCTCAACCTCACGGTGCGGTCGTACAACTGCCTGATGCGCGAGGGTGTCCACACCGTCGGCGAGCTGACCGCCCGTTCCGAGGCCGATCTGCTCGACATCCGCAACTTCGGTCAGAAGTCCATCGACGAGGTCAAGGCGAAGCTCGCCGACCTCGGACTGTCGCTGAAGGACTCCCCGGCCGGATTCGATCCGTCCGCCCTGGAGTCCTACTCCGACGACTTCGGCGACCAGTACTGACCTTCCTCTTCACCTAGGAGAACGACCATGCCTGCACCCACCAAGGGCGCCCGGCTCGGCGGATCCCCCGCGCATGAGCGGATGATCCTCGCGGGCCTCGCCACCGAGCTGTTCCGCCACCGGGCGATCACCACGACCGAGACCAAGGCCAAGCGCCTGCGCCCCTACGCGGAGCGTCTGGTCACCTTCGCCAAGAAGGGCGACCTGGCCTCCCGTCGTCGCGTGATGCGCACCATCCGCGACCGCGGCGTCGTGTACTCGCTGTTCGAGGAGATCGCCCCGACCTTCTCGGAGCGTCCCGGCGGCTACACCCGGATCACCAAGATCGGCCCCCGCAAGGGCGACAACGCCCCGATGGCCGTCATCGAGCTGGTCAGCGAGGAGTACTCCCCGAAGCAGGCCGTGGTGAAGGAGGCCGAGGGCGCCGCCAAGAACGCCGCCAAGGCCGAGGACACCACCGCCGCTGCGGAGGACACCGCGCTGGTCGAGCCCGCCGAGGGCGCCGAGCAGCCCGGTGAGGACACCTCCGTCGAGCGCGTCACCCCGGAGGAGCCCGCCGAGGGCGCCGACGACGCGGCCGACGAGAAGAACTGATCCGCTCGCACCGAGCGGAGTGACCACGCCGAGGGCGGGTCGACGGGAGCGATCCCGCCGACCCGCCCTCGGCGTCCGTGCGAGCACTCGAGGGACACCGCGCGGCCTCCCGGCGCACGGCGAGGGGCCGCGGGATGTGGTCGGGGAGTCGCAGCCCACAGGCGGTTCGCGGATCGTTATCGGAGAGTCCGATCATGCGGACTACCGGTGGGTTAGCGTGGAGGGCGGAGCAGGTGCAGGCCGACGGCCGCGCCCGCAGCGCCCCCGCGCCGGCCTCGTGCCCGCGGCCCAGGCTGCTCCCCGCACCACCCCCTAGATCCGGAGCTTTGTGATGTCCCAGCGGCACCGTCCCCACGCCGACCTCGACCGTTCGCGCACGCCGGGCCTGTCCCGCCGCGCGCTGCTGACCGCCACCGCCGTCGGCGTGCCGACCGCCGCGGCCCTCGCCACCGCCGCCCCGGCCCTGGCCGACCCCTCCGTCACCGATGGGCAGACCCGCATCGTCGAGGTGCCGCTGGCCGAGGCCCCACTCGTCGAGGTGGACGGTGCGCGGGTGCGCGAGCTCGCCGAGCAGCCCGCCACCATGATCGGGGTGACCTGGCCCGAGGGCACCGACGCCCCCGCCGTCAGCGCCCGCGGCCGGGCCGAGGACGGCAGCTGGACCGAGTGGACCGAGCTCGAGGTCGCCGAGGACCCCGAGAGCGGCACCAGCGCCGCCGCCACCGAGGTCGCCTGGCTGGGCGTCGTCTCCGCGCTGCAGATCCGCGCCGAGCTCGACGGCGGCGACGTCTCCGCCGACCTCACCGCCCACGTCGTGACCACCTCGCCCCTCGACAGCGACGACCAGGTCCGGCAGCTGACCGGCCCCTCGGCCACCCGCACCCAGAGCCAGCAGATGTCCGCCCGGGCCGCCGTTCCCGCCGCCAACCCCGCGACGCCGGCCCTCGGCCCGGGCGCGCCGGCCTTCGTCACCCGCGCCGCCTGGCGGGCCGACGAGTCCCTCGTGCGGGGCACCTCCGCGAAGAACGCGCTGAAGGCCGTCGTCCTCCACCACACGGCGGGGACGAACAACTACAGCTCCTCGCAGTCCGCGCAGATCGTCCGCGGCATCCTGACCTACCACACCACGACCCTGGGCTGGGCCGACCTGGGCTACAACGTCCTGGTCGACAAGTACGGCCAGATCTTCGAGGGCCGCAGCGGCGGCCTGCACCGCAACATCACCGGCGCCCACTCGCTCGGCTTCAACAGCGGCTCCTTCGGCATCTCGGTGATGGGCAACTACTCCTCCACCTCGCTGCCATCGGCCGCCCGCACCGCCGTGGCGCGACTGGTGGCCTGGAAGCTGCTGAGCACCTTCCAGACCAGCGTGGGCGGCGACGTCTCCTGGCAGGTCACCACCTCCGGCACCCGGCACACGGTGGGGTCCACCGTCTCGCTGCCGCGGATGATGGGCCATCGCGACGTCAACTTCACCGAATGCCCCGGCGCGAGGATCTACAGCCAGTTCGGAAATATCCGCAGCGAGGCGCAGCGCTACCTCGACTCGGGCGGGAAGGAGCACCTCTGGGCCTTCCAGGGCGCCGGCGGCGCGGCGACGCTGGGCACCGTGGTCAGGAGCAACCACCGCACCGGGAAGTACAGCGCCACGATTCTCACCAAGGGCCTGGTGCTCCAGGAGAGCGGTGCGGCCAGCGGGTACGCCACCCCATTCGCTCCGCAATGGAGCAGCTCGTGGGGACGGCCGGCGGCCAGCGCCCCGAAGGACGGCGACCGGCAGATCCAGCCCTTCCAGCACGGCACCGCCGCGCTGGAGAGCGGCAAGGTCCGCTTCGTGGCGCCGACCTTCCGCGACGTCCCCCCGTGGCGGGTGTTCCTCGTCGAGATCGAAGACCTCTTCGCCGCCGGAGTGACACAGGGCTGGGAAGGCGGGAGCAACCGCACATTCTAGCCCAACAGCAATAACCTGCGCGACGCGATGATCGTGTTCATCTACCGGGCGCTGGGATCGCCGCAGTACACCGCCCCTGCCCGGTCGCCCTTCGTGGACGTCGATCCGAGCTTCGTGTTCTACAAAGAGATCTGCTGGGCCTACGACGCCAAGATCGTGGAGGGCTGGAAGGAAGGGAAGGTGCGTCGGTTCCGTCCCCTCGAACCGGTCAAGCGGGACGCCGTCGCGGCATTCCTCTACCGGGCCTCGAAGCGTCCTCAAGACGCAACGGACCAGTGCCAACCCCTCCCCCCTGATAGTTCAGGGACGTCCCTCGCACCCACCTGTTCGCGCCGGAGATCAGATGGCTGGCGAACGCGGAGATCTCCCGCGGCTGGGAGGACGGCACCTTCCGACCGGATGCGTACATCACCCGCGACCAGATGGCGGCCTTCGTGATGCGCTGGATGGACGAGCTCGGGCTCTGACCGGCCGTGGGGCGGACTCGCTGGGGAGAAGGAGATGCCGGTGAAGGTCGCTCTGCTGTGCGACGTCGATCAGACGGTCTACCACGTCGGCGACGAGGCGATCGCCACCATGAGCGCGCGGCGGCTGCGGGCGCGCGGGCACGAGGTCGTGCGGATCTCGCGGCGGGAGAAGTACGGGCCCGGCGGCGTCGCGGCCCCGGGGATCATCCCGGCGCTCACCTTCCCCTGGCCCCTCGAGGACCGGTCCCGGTACCTCGCGGAGATCCGGCGGGTGCTGGGCGGCGACCGCGCCGCCCTGCCCGCGACGGACAAGCTGTTCGAGATCATCGAGCAGCTGCGGGCGGTGGACGCGGTGGTGATCGGCGGCGGGGGCAGCCTCACCTCCCGGTACGGCTGGCTGCTGGACGAGCGCCTGGCCACCGCGCCGGTGGCCCGGGCGCTCGGCAAGCCCGTGGTGCTGACCGGGCGAGCCTCGGCCCCGAGCTCACCGACAGCGACCGCGCCTCCCTGCGCGAGCTGCTGGGGCTGTGCGCGCTGGTGGGCGTGCGCGACGTGCACAGCGTGCGGATCGCCCGGCAGCTGTGCCCGGACCATCCGGCCCTGGTGCAGACCCTCGACGACGCCGTCGGCCTCGGCCTGCCGGAGAGCGCGGCCGGAGCCCGGGGACCGCGATCCCCAGCTGCTCAGCGTCACCCTGGGCGGGGACGGCGACCCGCTGCCGCGCGAGGACACGTCGCCGTGGCCGGTGCGCTGATCGAGGCGCTCGCGGCCCGCACCGGCGCCCGGGTCGAGCTGGTGGCGCACATGGCCGACCCCGACACCGGCGGCGGCGACCTGCAGCTGCACCACGGGTCGCCGAGCAGCTGAGCGTCCCCGCCGCCGTGGTCCCCCTCGAGACGGACACCGTCGCCGCGGCCCGCACCACCGGCGCCGCCTGGATCCTGACCACCCGCTTCCACCCGGTCGTCTTCGGCACCGCCGCGGGCTCCTCCGTGCTCGCGCTGCCCCTGAACCGCTACGGCCACTCCCGCATGGACGGCGCCCTGCGCAACGTCGGCCCCGCCGGCGCCGCGGTGCCCCTGGCCGCGCTCTGGGACCCGGTCACCGGCGGTCCCTCCGACCTCGTCGGCGACGTCGTCGAGGCGCTGGTCGTCTCCCGCGAGGCCGAGCAGGCGCATCTCGAGGCCGCCCGACCGACGCTGCGCGCCGCCGCCGAGGCCTGGTGGGACCGCGTGTCCGCGGCGCTGCTCCGGCGACGGGGCCACGGCCGCCACCGCCCCGGCCGGCGACCCCGCCGGCGCCGGGATCGAGCCCCACCAGCGCTGGGACGACGCCCTGCGGCGCCGCCTGGCCCCGTGGAGCCGGGCCGTCGAGGCTCCCGCGGCGGGCCCGTCGGCCGCGATCATCATGCGCACCCGCGACCGCCCCCGCCTGCTGGACCGCGCGGTGCAGGACGTCCTGGCCCAGACCCGCCAGGACTGGGAGCTGGTGATCGTCGACGACGCCGGCCGCCCCGAGGAGGTCGACCAGGTCCTCGCCCGCTGCGCCGCCGAGGCGCGACGGGCGGATCCGGATCCTCCACCGCGAGACCTCCACCGGCATGGAGGCCGCCAGCAACCACGGCCTGCGGGAGACCACCGCGCCCGCCGTCGCCGTCCACGACGACGACGACACCTGGCACGCCACCTTCCTCCAGGAGACCCTCGCCCACCTCGAGGCCCATCCGGGCACGCCGCCGTGGTGGTGCGCACCCTGATCGTGCACGAGCACGAGACCCCGGCCGGGATCGTCCGAGGACGAGATGTTCCTGTCCTGGCGCGGAGCTCGAGGGGGTCGCGCCTGGTCGACTACATCGGGGTCAACCGCAACGTGCCGATCTCGATGCTCCATCGCCGGCAGGCTCCACGGAGCGCGTCGGCGAGTACGACGAGGCCCTGCCCGTGGTCGGCGACTACGCGGCTTCCACCTCCGGCTGCTGCAGCACTTCGGAGGTCGGGTTCCTGGACCGTCCGCTCGCCCAGTGGCGCGCAGCGCCCCACCGCGGTGGGCGCCGGCAGCAACTCGATGTACGCCCGCTCCGGCGGCCACCGCCACCACGACGCCGAGCTGCGCGGAGCGCTACTTCCGGCAGTGGAGCGCCGAGCACGGCATCGGGCTGCCCATGTTCCTGTCCAAGAACACCGGCCCACGTGGCGCGCAGCGAGGAGCGCCTGCTGGAGGAGCTGCGGGCCCTGCGCGAGGAGGTCGCGCCCGAGCTGCACGAGCGCCTCGACGGCCTCGACCCCGCCGGGGCGGGCCTGCGCGCGGTCCGGCTCGCGCGACGGGTGGGCCGCCGCGCCTGGCAGCAGGGTCGCCAGGTCCTCCCGCCCCGCTCCCGGGACTGAGCGCGGCGGGAGGCCCCGCCGCGCCCGCCGGACTCAGGCGAAGTGGCGGGGGAGGGTGGCCTCCCGCAGCTCCCGCAGCTCGCTGATCGCGAAGGCGCCCACCCCGGCCAGCTCGAGGGCGTCGCCGCCGGTGGCGCCCAGGCGCAGCACCGGGATCCCGTGCTCGGCGGCCAGGGCCACCAGGCGCTCCTCCTGCGCCGCCGGCACCGCGACCAGCGCGCGGGCCTGAGACTCGGAGAACAGCGCCGTGGCGAGGTCGACGCCGTCACGGGCGAGCAGCGGCGCGAGGTCCACCCGGGCGCCGGTGGCGAAGCGGGTCACGGACTCCACCAGGGCCTGCGCGAGGCCGCCCTCGGAGAGGTCGTGCGCGGCGGGGGCCAGGCCCTCCTCCGCGGAGGCGATCAGCACCCGGGCCAGCGAGCGCTCGGCCTCGAGGTCGACCTGCGGGGGGAGCCCGCCGAGGTGCTGATGGGCGATATCCGCCCAGGCGGAGCCGGAGAGCTCCTCCCGGGTGGTGCCCAGCAGCAGCACGGTCAGGCCCTCGTCCTGCCATCCGGAGGGGACGCGACGGGAGACGTCCTCGAACACGCCCAGCACGCCGACCACGGGCGTGGGGTGGATCGCGGAGTCGATCAGCCCCGCCTCGCCGGTGGAGTTGTACAGCGAGACGTTGCCGCCGGTCACCGGCACCTCGAGCGTCTCGCAGGCCTCGGCGAGACCGCCGATCGCCTCGACCAGCTGCCACATCGGGCCCGGGTCCTCGGGGGAGCCGAAGTTCAGGCAGTCGGTGACCGCGAGCGGCACCGCGCCGGTGGTCGCCACGTTGCGGTAGGCCTCGGCGAGCGCGAGCCGGGCCCCGGTGCGGGGGTCCAGCTTGGTGTAGCGGCCGTTCGCGTCGGTGGCCAGGGCCACGCCGCGACCGGTGGCCTGGTCCACCCGGATCACGCCCGCGTCATCGGGCATCGCCAGCGCGGTGTCCCCGCCCACGTAGCGGTCGAACTGGTCGGTGACCCAGCCCTTGGAGGCGAGGTTCGGGGAGGCGATCAGCGCGCGCAGCGTCCGGGCGAGCTCCTCGGCGCCCTGGGGGCGGGGGAGGTCCTCGGCGCGGTCGGCCTGCAGGGCGTCCTGCCAGTCGGGCCGGGCGTAGGGGCGGTCGTAGACCGGGCCGTCGACCGCGACCGTGGTGGGATCGACGTCGACGATGCGGTGGCCCCGGTGGTCGATGGTGAGGCGGCCGTCGCCGGTGACCTCGCCGATCACCGCGGCCTCCACGTCCCAGCGGGCCGCGATCGCCTGGAACTCGGCCAGCTTCTCGGGGCGGACCACGGCCATCATGCGCTCCTGCGACTCGCTCATGAGGATCTCGCCGGCGGTCAGGGTGGGGTCGCGCAGCAGCACGTTCTCGAGGTCGATGTGCATGCCGGAGCCGCCGTTGGCCGCCAGCTCGCTGGTGGCGCAGGAGATCCCGGCGGCGCCGAGGTCCTGGATGCCCTCGACGGTGCCCGCCGCGAACAGCTCGAGGCAGCACTCGATGAGCACCTTCTCCATGAAGGGATCGCCCACCTGCACGCTGGGGCGCTTGACGGGCCCGTCCTCCTCGAAGGTCTCCGAGGCGAGGATCGAGGCGCCGCCGATGCCGTCGCCACCGGTGCGGGCACCGAACAGCACCACCTGGTTGCCGGGGCCGGTGGCGGAGGCCAGATGGATGTCCTCATGCCGCATCACGCCCACGCACAGGGCGTTGACCAGGGGGTTGGTCTGGTAGGCGGGATCGAAGACGGTCTCGCCGCCGATGTTCGGCAGGCCCAGGGAGTTGCCGTAGCCGCCCACCCCGGCGACCACCCCGTGCACCACCCGGGCGGTGTCGGGGTGGTCGATCGCACCGAAGCGCAGCTGGTCCATGACCGCCACCGGCCGCGCGCCCATCGAGATGATGTCGCGCACGATGCCGCCGACGCCGGTGGCGGCGCCCTGGTACGGCTCGACGTAGGAGGGGTGGTTGTGGGACTCGACCTTGAAGGTCACCGCCCAGCCGTCGCCGATGTCGACCACGCCGGCGTTCTCGCCCATGCCCACCAGCAGCTTCTCGCGCATGGCCGGGGTGGTGTGCGCGCCGAAGGTGCGCAGATGCCGCTTGGAGGACTTGTAGGAGCAGTGCTCCGACCACATCACCGAGTACATGGCCAGCTCGGCGTTGGTGGGCCGGCGACCCAGGATCTGCGTGATGCTCGCGTACTCGTCGTCCTTCAGGCCGAGCTCCGCATAGGGCTGCGCCTGGTCGGGGGTGGCGGCGGCGTGCTCGACCGTGTCCGCGTCCGCGGTCCGGTCGTGCGGGGCGGCGGCCGCGGTGGCGGGGACGTGGTCAGCGGTCATCGTGGGTTCGGATCCGATCGTCACGGGGACAGGGGAGCGGCGGGCCCGACCGGGCCGGCGCGGCGCCCCCAGTCTACGATCGCGGCGAGGGAACGGACGGCCCGGCCGTCGGGGCTGAGATCCGGACCGTCCGGCAGCGCGGGTTCCCTCCGCTCAGTGCGCCTCGGTGTGCTTCGCGGCCTCGCGCCGGGACGGCCGGGCCCGCTCCCGCAGCACCTTCTCGCTGACCGGGGCGTCGTGGCGCGCCCGCTGGTCGCGGAAGTACGCGGCCGCCTCCTCCTGGCGCTCCTGTTCGCCGCCCAGCGCGATCGGGGCCCGCACGTGGCCGGGGCGCACGTCGAAGGCCGCGACCAGGTCGAGCACGTGCGGCCGGATCCGCCGCAGCAGCCGGCGCAGGTCCGAGCCGATCTGCCGGGCGCGCTGGGTGGAGATCATGCCGTTCAGCAGGAACCAGGCCAGGTCGTCGTTGATGAGGGTGAGCCCGAAGAGGTCCCGCACATCGGTCAGCACGGCCCGGGTGCCCTCGTCCTCGAGCTGCTCGATGCCGGCGGTGAAGGCCCGCCAGCGCACCAGGTCCACGTGGGCGCGGGCGGCGTCGAGCATCTCCACCTGGTGCTTGTTGACCTCGGCGGCGGCCTCGGCCGGGCTCATCCGCGCCGTCGGCCGCAGCGCGAGCGCGACCTCCTCGACCCGCACCCGGGCCCGGTCGGCCAGCAGGTCCTCCTGGAAGTGGGCCTCGCGCATCGAGTCGAAGGCCCGTCGGGGGCTGCGGCGGTCGCTGAGGTCCTGGCCCAGGCGGGCCCACGGGGTGTGGCGCTTGGCGAGCACCTCGGCGCGCTGCGCGATGAAGCGGCCGATGCCGGCCCGGTCCACGCTGCGCAGCTCGGAGGTGTAGTCCGAGAGCAGGCGCTTGGCGACCAGCTGCAGCAGGACGGTGTTGTCGCCCTCGAAGGTCGCGTACACGTCGAGGTCCTGGTGCAGGCCGACCAGCTGGTTCTCGGCCAGGAAGCCGGAGCCGCCGCAGGCCTCGCGGCACTCCTGGATCGTGTCCAGGGCCAGCCGGGTGGAGGTGGGCTTGAGCGCCGCGGCGAGGGTCTCGAGGTCTTCCCGGGACTCGGGATCGTCGGCCCGGCCGGAGAAGACGTCGTCGAAGGCCTGCAGCAGCTGCTCATGGGCGAAGGCGCCCGCGTAGGTCGCCGCCAGCTTCGGCAGCAGGCGGTGCAGATGCGCCTGGTAGTCCATCAGCACCATCTCCTGCGTGGGATCCGCGGCGGTGAACTGGCGGCGCTGGGTGGCGTAGGTGAGGGCGATGTGCAGGGCGAGCTGGCTCGCGCGGATCGCGGAGCCGTCCAGGGACACGCGGCCCTGCACGAGGGTGCCGAGCATGGTGAAGAAGCGGCGCCCCGGGGACTCGATGGGCGAGGTGTAGGTGCCGTCGGGAGCCACGTCGCCGTACCGGTTCAGCAGGTGGGTGCGGGGGACGCGCACGTGCTCGAAGGCCAGGCGGCCGTTGTCGATCCCGTTCAGGCCGCCCTTGGGGCCGTCGTCCTCGCTGGAGATGCCCGGCAGCAGCGCGCCGTCGGCGTCGCGCACGGGCACGTAGAAGCAGTGCACGCCGTGGTCGACGCCGCCGGTGATCAGCCGCGCGAAGACGGTGGCGGCCCGCGCGTGGATCGCGGCGTTGCCGAGGTAGTCCTTCCAGGCGGCGCGGAACGGGGTGTGGATCTCCCATTCCTCGGTGGCGGGGTCGTAGGTGGCGGTGGTGGCCAGCGACTGCACGTCGGAGCCGTGACCGATCTCGGTCATCGCGAACGCGCCGGGGGTGGCCAGGCTCATCGCATCCGGCACCCAGTCGCGCTGCTGCTGCTCGCTGCCCAGCTGGATGATCGCGGCGGTGTACAGGCCCCACTGCACCCCGGCCTTGATCTGCAGCGAGGGGTCCGCGACGACCAGCTCCTCGAAGGCCGCGACGTTGGCCCCGTTGTCGTGGGGGCCGCCCAGGTGCTCGGGCAGCATCGGGCGCGAGACGCCCTCCTCGGCGAGGAGCTGCAGCTGCGCGAAGACCCGCTCGCGGTGCTCGGCGACGGTGGCGTCCAGGGGGCGGTGCAGCTCGGGACGGGCGGCGCGCTCGCGGGCGGTGCGGCGCGCCGCGGCCCAGCGGCCGAGCAGGGCCTCGGTGACCAGCTCGACGTCGAGCCGGGCGGCGCCGCGGGGCGGCACCGGGATCGGGCCGGTGGGGGTCGGCGTGGTGCGGGCGGGCGCCGCGGCGGTGGGGTCGGTGGGGGAGAGGGTGGTCATTCGAGCAGTCCCTTCATGAGCCAGGCGACCAGACGGGTCACGAGCTGTTCGGAGGTGAGGGGGCGGGGCCGTCGCCGGCGACGGCGGCCTCGTGGTCGGTCATCCAGGTGTCCACGGCCCGCTCGACGAAGCCCACGGCGCCGTGGGCCCAGATCTGGGGGGCGGGGACCTCGGCGGGCAGGAAGGTCGCGACCAGGCGGGAGACGGCACCGAGGAAGTGGTTCAGCCCGTCGCTGGGTCGGGTGACGAAGCGGTACACGCCCGGGGAGCGCTGCGCGGTCTCGACGTAGGCGCGGATCATGGCGTGGATGCGCTCGTCGGCGTCCGGTTCGCGGCCGACGGAGGACTCCAGCGCCCGCATTTCGTCCAGCAGCTTGGCGTGCATGGTGGACAGGATGCTGCGGCCCAGCGCGCGCTGCAGATGCGCCTTGTCCTCGAAGTAGCGGTAGACGATGGACTTGGAGGTCCCGGAGGCGGCGGCGATGTCCTCCATCGTCACGTCGGGGCCCTGCTCGTGGATCAGGTGCCGGGCCACGTCGAGCAGCTCGGCCCGGCGCTGCTCGCGGTGGAGCGCCCAGCGCGCCGAACGGCCGTCCACGGGGGCTTGCGTCGTCGCATTCACGGAACCTAGGGTATCAAGTACCGAGGGTTCTATGTAAAGTGCTGACTCCGTGCGGCCGCCCCGCGCCACCGCCTGACCACGAAGAGGTGCACACAGTGACCGTTCCCGACCTTCCCCGCGACGCCCTGATCCTGGGCGGCAACCGCATCCCCTTCGCCCGTTCGGGCGGCGCCTACGCCGGCATCTCGAACCAGGACCTGCTCACCGCGGCGCTCGAGGGACTGGTGGCGCGGTTCGGGCTGCAGGGCGAGCGGCTCGGCGAGATCGCGGGCGGCGCGGTCCTCAAGCTGGCCGGGGACCTCAACCTCACCCGCGAGAGTGCGCTGGGCACCCCGCTGGACCCCCGCACCCCGGCGGTCGACCTGTCCAAGGCCTGCGCGACCAGCCTGGAGACCGTGCTCCACGTGTCCAACCGGATCCGGCTGGGCCAGATCGACTCCGGCATCGCCTGCGGCGTCGACTCCGCCTCCGACGCCCCGATCGAGGTCACCCCGCGGCTGCGGCGCATCCTCCACCGCGCCTTCGCCGCGAGGACCACGACGCAGCGCCTCAAGGCGCTCAGCGCGATCCGTCCCGCCGACCTCGCCCCGGTCCCGCCCCGCAACGGCGAGCCCCGCACCGGGCTGTCGATGGGCGAGCACCAGGCGCTGACCGGCGCGCAGTGGGGAGTGACCCGCCAGGAGCAGGACGAGCTGGCGCTGGCCTCGCACCGGAGCCTCGCCGCCGCGTACGACGCCGGCTTCTTCGACGACCTGGTCACCGGCTACCGCGGCCTCGCCCGCGACCAGAACCTGCGCCCCGACTCCACGCTCGAGAAGCTCGGCTCCCTGAAGCCGGTGTTCGGGGTGAGGTCCCCGCAGGTGCCGGAGCCCACCATGACCGCCGGCAACTCGACCCCGCTCAGCGACGGCGCCTCCTCGGTGCTCCTGGGCAGCGCCGCCTGGGCCGCCGAGAGGAACCTGCGGCCGCTGGCCCGGGTGGTCGATGCCCGCTCCGCCGCGGTCGACTTCGTCCACGGCGAGGACGGCCTGCTGATGGCCCCGGTGTACGCGGTGCCCGAGCTGCTCGACGCCCACGGCCTCACCCTCGCGGACCTCGACCTCGTCGAGATCCACGAGGCCTTCGCCTCCACCGTGCTCTCGACGCTGAAGGCCTGGGAGTCCGAGGAGTTCTGCCGACAGCGGCTGGGCCGCGACGGCGCCCTGGGCGTGATCGACCGCAGCCGGCTGAACGTCGCCGGGTCGTCGCTCGCCGCCGGGCATCCCTTCGCCGCCACCGGGGGGCGCCTGGTCGCCACGCTCGCCAAGCTGCTGAACGAGCGGGCTCGCGAGACCGGCCGCCCCCAGCGGGGACTGATCTCCGTGTGCGCCGCCGCCGGGCAGGGCACCGCGCTCCTGCTCGAGTCCGTCACCGACTGAACCTCCCGCGCCCGGGCGACCAGCCCGGGCCCGGCCCGCGCCCGATCGCTTCCCGGAGGCTCCCATGACCGACGCCTACACCCGTTTCATCCGCACCGCTCCCGGCCGGGTGCTCGCCAAGCGGACCGGCCTGCCCCACCCGGCGCGGCTGCCGCGCCGCGCGGACCGTCCCCAGCCCGTGCTCGACCCCGTCGTCGTGCTCGGCACCTCGCCGGGGGCCGACGACGTGGCCCGGACCCTGCTCGGCTGGGGCGCCGACGTGCGCCGACGCTTCGAGGAGCTGCCCACGGTCGGCTCCGTGGTGGTGGTGCTCGACGAGGTCGCCGCCCCGGCCGAGCTGGGTCCGATCCTGCTGCCGCTGGCGGGGGCGATGCGCTCGCTGGCCCCCGGCGGCCGGGTGGTGACCATCTCCCGCCCCGCCCGCGGGCAGGACCCCGCGACCGATGCGGCGCGCGGCGGCGTCGAGGGCTTCCTGCGCTCCCTGGCCCATGAGCTGCGCGGCGGCGCCACCGCCAACGGCATCCTGGTCGCCGACGGCGTGGACCTCGACGCCCCCGGCGTCACCGGGACCCTGCGCTTCCTGCTCTCGGCCCGCAGCGCCTTCGTCGACGGCCAGCTCCTGCGCGTCTCCACCGCCGACGGCGCGGCGAGCGAGGACGTGGCCGCGCCGCTGGCCGGACGCACCGCCCTGGTCACCGGGGCCGCCCGCGGGATCGGCGCGGCGATCGCCCGCACCCTCGCGGCCGACGGCGCGCACCTCGTGGTGCTCGACGTGCCCGCCGCCGGCACCGAGCTCGCGCGCCTGGCCAACGAGCTGCGCGCGGTGCCCGTGCAGCTCGACGTCACCGCCCCGGACGCGGGCCGGCGCCTGGTCTCCGCCCTCCGGGAGCGGGGCCTGCAGCTCGATGCCGTGGTGCTCAACGCCGGCATCACCCGCGACAAGCTGTTCGCGAACATGACCCCCGAGCGCTGGGACCCCGTGCTCGCCGTGAACATCACCAGCCAGATCGACCTCACCGACGCCCTGCTCGAGGCCGGCGACGTGCTCGGCGATCAGCTGCGGGTGGTGTCGCTGGCCTCCACCAGCGGCATCGCCGGCAACCGCGGGCAGACCAACTACGCCGCCTCGAAGGCCGGGGTGATGGCCTTCGTCGAGGCGCTCGCCGCCGCTCTCGCGCCGCTCGGCGGCACCGCCAACGCGGTCGCGCCGGGCTTCATCGAGACCGAGATGACCGCGCGGATGCCGGCGCTGACGAGGGAGGTGGCCCGGCGCCTGAACTCCCTCCAGCAGGGGGCCTGCCGGTCGACGTCGCCGAGGCGATCTCCTTCCTGGCCTCCGCGGAGGCCGGCGGTCTGCGCGGCGAAACGCTGCGGGTGTGCGGGCAGAACATGGTGGGGAGGTGAGCGCCGTGCCGAGCCCCGGCCGCCCCGCCGCCGGCGAGCAGCTCAGGGACCTCGCCGACGTCCCGTCCTTCCCGGCCGTCTACGCGGCGGCCCTGGACCCGCGCGCGGCCCGGGTCGCGCGCCGCGGCGAGCCGGTGCTGCCCGCCCTCGCCTACCGGGTGCGCGGCGTGCGGATCGACGCCGAGCGGGCCCGGGACTTCGACCACCTGATGGGCGGGCCCGCCACCGATCTGGTCCACCCCGGGGTGCTGCACGTGCTCGCCTTCCCGGTCTCGCTCGCGGTGATGGCGCGGCGCGACTTCCCCTTTCCCCTGCTGGGGCTGGTGCATCTGCGCAACCAGGTGCTGCAGCACCGTCCGGTGCGGGTGGGGGAGCTCGTGGACGTCGAGTGCCGGGTGCGCGACCTGCGCCCCCACCACCGGGGACGCACCTTCGAAGCGGTCTCCACGATCCTGTCCGAGGACGGCGAGATCATCGCCACCGACGTCTCCACCTACCTCGCCAAGGACGCCTCCCGGGCGGAGGCCTCCGGGACGTCGCCGGCGGGGGAGGGCGCGGGCGCCCGCGCCGAGCGGCGGGAGTTCGCGCCGCCGCAGCCGACGGGGCGCTGGTCGCTGCCGGCCGACACCGGGCGCCGCTATGCCGCGGTCTCGGGGGACGTCAACCCGATCCACCTCTCGGCGCTCACCGCGAAGGCCTTCGGCTTCCCGGCGGCGATCGCGCACGGCATGTACACGGCCTCGCGGGCCTTCACCGAGTCCCGCGTTGACCTCTCCCGGCCGCTGCGCTGGGACGTCACCTTCGACGCCCCGGTGACCCTGCCCGGGACCGTGCTGGTCGCCTACGACGACCAGCCCGACGCTCGCAGCGTGCGCTGCGTGGGCTGGAAGCCCGCCCGGGGCGAGAAGCCGGCCCGACGCAGCTTCAGCGTGGAGGTCGCGACCCTGGGCTGAGCGGGCGCCGGCGCGCCGCACAGTCGCCGGCGCGCTGCACAGTCGCCGGCGGGCCGGGATGGGGAGCGGGCCCGCCGCGCTCAGGTGGACAGGCCCCGCTCGAGGACGCCGAGCAGGTGCTCGACGAAGGCGTCGGCCCGCACCTCGGTGAGCAGGTCGACGTTGGGCGGTCGCCCCCAGCGGCCCAGCTCGTCGCCCACCGTCTGGCCGCGGGTCAGGGTGCCGGCCAGCTCCACGTCGACCGCGAGCGGCCGGGTGGAGGCGAAGTCGCCGGTGACGGCGTGGGCGGCGACCAGCGGGTCGTGGACATGGGCGATCCAGCCCAGGCCGTCGGCCTGGTGGAACTCGAAGTACCAGCGCAGCGCATCAGCCAGGATCGCGGCGACCGGATGCCCGGTCCCGGCCGCGAGCGCCTCGAAGCGCTCCAGGGTGGACTGGGTGAAGCGCACCGTCTCGGTGGCCTCGAGGGCGCCGAGCACCGGCCGCGTCGGCGCGGCGCTGAACGCCGCCAGCACCCGCTGCGCGGCCTCGGGGTCCACCGCCACGTTCCACTCGCTGGTGGGGCCGGTGTTCCCGCGGTGATGGATCGCCCCGCCCATGATGTGCAGACGCTTCAGCAGGCCGGGCAGCTCCGGCTCGATCTCGAGGGCGAGGGCCAGGTTCGTGTGCGGGCCGAGCACGAGGCCCACCACCTCGCCGGGGTGCTCGCGCGCGATATCGACCCAGAGCTGCGCCCCGGAGCGCGGGTCCGCGCGCCGCCGGGGCGCAGGGAGCGCGGCATGGCCGAGCCCCTGCGGCCCGTGGGTGTCGTCGGCCGTCATCAGCTCCTGCGCGAGCGGGGCCTCGGCGCCGCAGGAGATCGGGGCCGCGATCCCGAGCAGCTGCGCGAGCAGCAGGTTGTTGCGGTGGACGGCGGCGACCTCGACGTTGCCGGCGGTCGAGACGATGCCGCGGATCTCCACGTCGCCGCGCGCCGCGAGATAGCTCAGGGCGATCGCATCGTCGATGCCGGTGTCGCAGTCCACGAGGAGGGGAAGGCTCATGCGCCCAGGCTACGGGGACCCGGTGCGGGCTCTGGCGGTGGGGCGTCCGGTGCGGAAGGATCTCCCCATGGCGCACCCGAGGATGTTCGACGACGACGATCCGTGGCTCGAGCGGGTGCGGTCGATCGCGCTCGCGCTGCCCGGTGCGCGGGAGAAGATCAGTCACGGCCGCCCCGCCTTCTTCACCGACCGCGTCCACTGCTACTACGGCGCCTCCCTCACGGTCGACGGGCAGTGGGAGCAGCATCCGCGGTCCGTGGTGCTGCACCTGCCGCCCGCGGAGACCGCGGCCCTGCAGGAGCAGCCGCGCACCTTCGTGCCCGCGTACCTGGGGGCCTCGGGCTGGATCGGGGTGGACCTCGATGAGCGCACCGACCCGGTGGAGCTCGCCGAGCTCATCGAGGAGTCGTACCGCCTGGTCGCGCCCCGGCGCCTGGTGGCCCAGCTCGACGCGGCCCGCTGATCCTCAGTTCCCGGCGAGCTCGCCGTACGCCTCCAGCAGCGGCATGAGCCGCGACCCCATCTGCACCTGCGTGAGCAGCAGGCCCACCGTGCCGTCGGGGTCCACGAAGAAGTCCGTGCCGGCGCCGCCGGACCAGCCCCAGCGGCCCCTGTGGGGTCCGACGGTGCTCACGCCGACCCCCCAGCCCCAGCCGGTGGTCTCCCAGAACCCGGGGAAGAAGGCGGCGGGGTCCTTGGCGGCGCTCGGCACCTGGTCGCTGCCGAGCATCCGCCGGTGCGCGGGGGCGATCAGCTCGCCGTCGCGCAGGGCCCGCAGCAGGGTCAGGTAGTCCGCGGCGGTCGAGAGCAGCTCGCCGTGGGTGAGGTCGTGCGGCGGCGGGCCCACGTGGAAGCCCCCGCCGGCGGGTTCGACCTCGACCAGGTCACCGTCCTGCTCGGCGTACGCGGCGGGCAGCCGGTCCCGCCGCTGCCGGGGCACGAAGAAGCCGGTGTCCGACATGCCCAGCGGGGCGAACAGGCTCTGCGCGAACAGCTCGGCGACGGGGGCGCCGGTGAGCCGGGAGAGCAGGATCTGCAGGAGCCCGAAGGAGTGGTGGTAGCGCCACACCGTGCCGGGCGGGCCCACCAGCGGCAGGGAGGCCAGCGCGTCGAGCCAGTCCTGCGCGCCGAGCGGGGAGGGTTCGGGACCGGCCTCGGTGCGGTTCGCGGTCATGGCGCGCTGCAGCGGGGTGTCCTGGAGGATCATCCCGTAGCCGCTGGTGCAGGTCAGCAGATGGCGCACGGTGATCGGGGAGGGCGCCGGCGCGGTGTCGGTCAGCGCGGCGTCGGGGCGCTGCAGCGCCCGGGGTGCGGCCAGCTCCGGCAGCCAGGTCGCCACCGGGTCCTCGAGGCCGAGCCGGTCCTGCTCGAGCAGGAGCAGGGTCACGACGGCCGTGACCAGCTTGGTCATCGACTGGATGCGGAAGATCGCGTCGGTGCGCAGCGGCTCTCCCTCGAGCGCGGCCCGTCCGACCGCGACCGGCTGCGCGTCCCGGCCGAGCGCGATCACCCCGCCGGGGATCGTGCCGTCCGCGACGAAGCGCCCGAGCAGCTCGGCGGGATCGCTGGTCGTCCTCGACATGGGCACAGCGTAGGCGCGGGCGGGGCGGTGGTCGAGGGTCAGGAGGTTCGTCACCGGGCGCGCTGCCCGCCCCGGAGCGGGCGGAGGTGCCCGTCTAGACTCCGGCCATGAGCTCCTTCGAGGAACTGGCGCTGCTGGCCCCGCGGGAGGTGCCGCTGGGCGGGCCCCGCGGCATGACCGTGCTGCGCACCCTCCCGGACCTGGTCGATCGCGGCACCGCCCACCTGCGTCTCGCCGGGCGCGAGCACGCGGTGCGCCGCGGCGAGCTCGCCGTGCTGCCCGACGGCGCCGACCACCTGGACCTCGAGGCCGCCGACGGCGAGGACCTGCGGGTGATGCTGCTCGGCGGGGAGCCCCTGGCGGAGGAGATCATCATGTGGTGGAACTTCGTCGGCCGCTCCCATGAGGAGATCGTCCACGTCCGCGCCCGCTACCAGGCGGAGATCGGGGTGGAGCTGCCCCTCGAGGACGCCCCGATCGCCCCGATCGCCCGCCAGCGCGGTGGTCTCGCGGCCGACGCGGAGCAGTTCGGCCCCTTCGACCCGCACACCCCCGGCGCCCTCCCCGCCCCCGCCCTGCCCAACGGTCGGCTCCGCTCCCGCGGCCGACGGGGCCTTCCCGCCTGACGATGAAGGATCACGTGACCAGCACTCCTGCCGCCCCCCACCCCGAGGGGCCCCCTCAGGGCCTCGATCAGACCGAGCGGGTGATCCTGCGCGCCGCCGAGGAGGAGGGGGCCGGCTGTCCCTGTGACCTGATCATCGTCGGCGACGTGACCGGCGCTCTCACCGCCGCGGCGCTCGAGCTGACCGCCGCCCATCCGGAGGCTCGGGTCTGGTCCTGGAGCAGCTCCCGGGCGGAGACCGCCGCGCTCGCCGATCGCTTCGCGACGCAGCGGCGGGCCGGGCGGCTGCTGCTCGCCGACGGCGAGCAGCCGCTGCCCCTCGAGGTCTTCGCCGCCGACGCCGACGCGCATCTCGTGCTCGCCCGCCTGCCCAAGGCGCTCGCCGCCCTGGACGACCTCGCCCGGCGACTGGCCCGGCTCGCCGCCGCGCGCGGCCGCGAGCACCTCACCCTCATCGCCGGGGGCCGCGTCAAGCACATGACCCGCACCCAGAACGAGGTGCTGGCCGCCTCCTTCGCCGAGGTCCGCGCCTCCCGCGGGCTGGGCAAGTCCCGGGCCCTGATCGCCACCGACCCGCGAGGGGGCCTGCCCGCTCCGGAGCCGGCGACCGGGTCCGCGCGGATCGCGGTGCGGGGCGGCGAACGACAGATCCCGCTGCGCGGCATCGGCGGCGTGTTCAGCGCAGCCCGGCCCGATGCCGGGAGCCTGCTGCTGCTCGGCGCGCTCGATGCGGCGCTGCTCGCCGGCGAGGTCGCCGCCGAGTCCGCGGTCGACCTCGGCAGCGGCAACGGGCTGCTGACCGCCTACCTCGCGGCGGCCCTGCCCGCGGCGCAGGTGCTGGGCAGCGACGACGACGCCGACGCGGTCGTCGCCACCGCCGCCACCCTGGAGGCGGCGGGGCTGTCGCGTCCGGGCGTCACGGTGGCCTGGGACGAGTCCCTGTCACGGGTGGGGGAGGGCAGCGCCGACCTGGTGCTGCTGAACCCGCCGTTCCATGACGGCACCGTCGTCGACGCCACGCTGGTCCACGGCCTGCTGGAGGCCGCCGCCCGGGTGCTGCGCCCCGGCGGGCAGCTGTGGTTCGTGCACAACTCCCATCTGCGCTACCGCAGCGAGCTCGCGACCCGGGTGGGTCCCGTGCAGCAGCGCGCGCGGGACCGGCGCTTCACCGTGCTCTCGGCGACCCGCGCCTGAGCGTCCCCGGCCGGAGGGGCCTCAGGCCACCAGGCTGCGCAGGACCGAGCTGAAGATGCCCAGGCCGTCGGTGCCCGAGCGGGTGCCCGCGCCCGGCTCGTCGGGACCGAAGCCGGCCTCGACCGCATGCTCGGGATGGGGCATGAGGCCCACCACGTTGCCCTCGGCGTTGGTGATGCCGGCGATGTCGTTCCGGGAGCCGTTGGGGTTGACCTCGAAACCCGCCGGACCGTGGGTGGCGCCGGCGGTGTAGCGGAAGACCACACGACCCTCGGCCTCGAGCTCGGCGAGGGTGCGCTCGTCGGCGACGTACTGGCCGTCCTGGTTCTTCAGCGGGATCCGGATCACCTGGCCGGGCTCGTAGGCCGTGGTCCAGGCGGTGCGGGTGCTCTCCACCACCAGCGGCTGGTCGCGGCAGAGGAAGGCCCGGTGGGCGTTCTTGATCATCGCGCCGGGCAGCAGGTGGGTCTCGCAGAGGATCTGGAAGCCGTTGCAGATGCCCAGCACGGGCATCCCGCCCCGGGCGGCGTCGATCACGCTGTCCATCACCGGGGAGAAGCGGCTGATCGCGCCGGCGCGCAGGTAGTCGCCGTAGGAGAAGCCGCCGGGCAGCACGATCGCATCGACCCGCTGCAGATCCGCGTCGCCGTGCCAGAGCGCGACCGGCTCGCCGCCGGCCAGGCGGACGGCGCGCAGCGCATCGCGGTCGTCCAGCGTGCCCGGGAACGTCACCACGCCGACGCGCATCACAGCACCGCTCCGGGCGCGGTCTGCAGGTCCTCGACCTCGAGGGCGACGACGTCCTCGATCACCGGGTTGGACAGCAGCGTGGTCGCGGCCTCGCGCAGGTGGGCCAGCACCTCGTCGGTGATCTCCCCGTCGACCTCGAGCTCGAAGCGCTTGCCCTGGCGCACGGAGCTGATGCCCTCGAAGCCCAGTCGCGGCAGCGCCGCATGGACCGCCTTCCCCTGCGGGTCGAGGATCTCGGGCTTGGGCATGACGTGGACCACGACGCGTGGCATGGGCTCTCCTGAGGATCGTCCCACCGCGGGGGCGCGGCGGGCGGATGCGGGATGCGGGTCGACCCGTCCGCGGCGCTGTCTCTGCCGGGGCGGGGAACACCTCCTCTATCGTAGCGGTGCCGGGCCGACGCGGTCCGGACGGCCCGGCCGCCGGACCGCAGCGGCGCGGAGCCCACCCTGGGAGGGATGAGCATGAGCATCGACCGCCACCAGCGGGGCGCCCGGCAGAGCGTCCTGCGGGTCCTGACCGGGCCCGTCGCCCGAGCGGCGGGGGCCGGACTCGCGGGCGCCGTCGCCCTCGTCGGCCGCGTCCGGACCGGCCGGCCGTTCCACCCCGAGGGGGTCTGGCTCCGCGGCACGCTGACCCGGTTCCCGGGCGGCCGCAGCGGGATCGACCGGCTCGACCAGGGCGGGCAGGACCCGGTCCGCGCCCGCTTCTCCCGCGGGATCGGCCTGCCGGAGTCCTGGCCCGACGTGCTCGGGCTCGCGCTGCGCTGCCCGCGCCCCGACGGCGGCGCCGCCGACCTGCTGCTGGCCACCACCGGCCGCGGCCGGCTCTCCCGGTACCTGCTCACGCCCCACCGCGATGCCGGCCGCGGGATGTTCTGGTCGATGATGCCGTGGCGGGGCCGCCGCGGACCGGTCCTGATCGCCGTCGCCCCGCGACCCCGCTCCCGCCCGCTGCCCGCGCACCGCGCACGCTTCAGCGCCGAGCTCGCCGCGGAGCCCTGGCAGCTGGACCTGTTCTGGGCGGCCCCGCTGGGGCCCCGGCGGCGCTTCGCCCGCCTGGAGCTGTCCCCGGATCCGGCGGGCGATGACCGGGACCGGTTCGACCCGCTCCTGAACGTCCCGGCGGGCGCCGGGACCTACGACTGGACCCGGCGCCTGCGCGAGCCCGGGTACGCCCGCGCTCGCCGCTCCCCGGACGGCTCGGCGCGCCGCCGCTGAGCGCGGGAGCGGGGCGCCCCGGGGCCTGCCCGGGCGCCCCGCCGGCGGCGCGGACCGACCGCTCGGGCGGGAGGCCCCGGGGGCGGGCGGCGGAGGTCCGAGCGGTACAGTGCGCCGGCAGCCCTCCGTCCGCACCGGCGGGACCTGCGCCCGGGATCCCGTTCGGGGATGCCGAGGACCCCGACCGGAAAGGAAGCGATGTCCGGCGACCAGAGGACCCACCGCGTCGACGTGCAGGACGTGGCCCGGGAGAACTTCGGCCTCGAGGAGCTGCGCGACGGCCAGGCCGAGGCCATGTCCGCCGTGGTCGCCGGCCGCGACGTGCTGGCGGTCATGCCCACCGGCCACGGCAAGTCCGCGATCTACCAGGTGCCGGCGGTGATGCGGCCCGGCACCGCGCTGGTCATCTCGCCGCTGATCGCCCTGCAGGCCGATCAGGTCGACCACATCGAGAGCCGGCTCGGGCCGGGCCGGGCCGTCGCGGTCAACTCCGCCCTGCCGGCCCGCCGCGTCCGGGCGGCCTGGGCGGCGCTCGAGAACGGCTCGGCCACCTTCCTCTTCCTCGCCCCCGAGCAGCTCGCCCGCGAGGAGACCCTGGAGCGGCTGGCGGCGGCCGAGATCTCGCTGATCGCCGTGGACGAGGCCCACTGCGTCTCGGCCTGGGGGCACGACTTCCGGCCCGACTACCTGGGCCTGGGCACGGCGATCGAGCGCCTCGGCCACCCGCCGGTGGTGGCGCTGACGGCGACCGCCTCGCCGGACACCCGCCACGACATCGTCGAACGGCTGCGGATGCAGGAGCCGGCCGTGGTGCTCCAGAGCTTCGACCGGCCCAATCTGCACCTGGACGTCACCCGCCACAGCGAGGCCGAGGAGCAGCGCGCCGCGGTGATCGAGCAGGTCGCCTCCCTGCCCGGTCCCGGTCTGCTGTACGCCGGGACCCGCCGGGACACCGAGGAGTGCGCGGCCGCGCTCGCCGAGCGGGGACTGCGCACCGCCGCCTACCACGCGGGTCGGCGCGCCCGCGACCGCGAGCAGATCCACGAGCAGTTCCTCGCCGGTGACCTGGACGTGGTGGTCGCCACCACCGCCTTCGGCATGGGGATCGACAAGCCCGACGTGCGCTTCGTCGTCCACGCCCAGGTGCCCGGCTCCCTGGACAGCTACTACCAGGAGATCGGTCGGGCCGGTCGCGACGGGGAGCCGGCCGCGATCCACCTCCACTACCGCCCCGAGGACCTCGGCATGCAGCGCTTCTTCGCGGGCGGCGCCGCCGCGCCCGCGGACCTGCGCTCGACCTTCACGGCGATCCGCGACCACGGCCCGCTGCGCCCCGCCGCGCTGCGCGAGCACACCGGACTCACCGCGCGGGCGCAGAAGCGGGTGACCAACCTGCTCGAGCACAGCGGCAGCATCACCGTGAGGAAGGACGGTCTGCGCGTGCGCTCCGGGCTGGGCGTCGCCGACGCGGTCGCCGCGGCCCAGGAGGCGGCCGAGGCGCGCGAGGCGATCGACGCCTCCCGGATCGAGCGCATCCGCAGCTATGCCGAGACCTCCTCCTGCCGCCGTCGGGCGCTGCTGACCTACTTCGGCGAGGACGCCGGGGCGTTCTGCGGGGCCTGCGACGTCTGCGAGGTGCTGGGCCGCGGCCGGCTCGAGCTCGAGGAGGCGCAGCGGCCGGACGACTTCCCGGCCCAGAGCTCCGTGACCCATCGCGAGTTCGGCGCCGGCACGGTGATGGCGGTGGAGCCCGACCGCCTCACGGTGTTCTTCGAGGAGCTCGGCTACCGCGACATCGCCCTGCGCGCGGTCCGCGACGACGACGGGCTGCTGGTGCGCGGCGAGGGCTGAGGGGCCGTCCCCCTGGGCAGCGACCGCCGTCGGCGGTAGGTTCGAGGCGTCCGCGACCGCCGTCCCCAGGAGGACCGATGAAGATCCGCCACCTCGTCCATTCGTGCCTGCTCGTGGAGGTCGCCGGGCGCCGGCTGCTGATCGACCCCGGCGGCTTCAGCGGTGACGCCGTGCGCGGCCTCGGCCGCGAGGTGCTGGCAGGGATCGACGCGGTGCTGGTGACCCATCAGCACCCCGACCACGTCGATCGCGCGCTGCTGGACGAGGTGCTGGGCCTGGCCACCGGCGCCGAGGTGCTCGCCGAGCCGGAGACCGCGGACCAGCTCGCCGAGGCCGCCGCCGGCGCGCCCCCGGTCGATCCGGACCGGCTGCGGGCGTTCGCGGTCGGCGACGCACATGAGCTGCCGGCGCAGGACGGTGCCGCGCCGCTGCTGATCCGGGCCGCCGGCGGACGCCATGCGGTCATCCATCCGGACCTGCCCCAGGTGGGCAACACGGCCCTGCTGCTCCAGGTCGGCGACGGCCCGCGCCTGGGCATCACCGGTGACTCCCTCGAGGTGCTCGAGGAGTTCGTCGGCATCGACGTGCTGGCCTTCGCGGTCGTCGCCCCCTGGTCGAAGATGGCCGAGACCATCGACTTCCTGCGCGCCGTCCGGCCCCGCCTCGCGCTGCCCGTCCACGACGGCGTCGCCAGCCCGGGCGGCCGGGCCATCTACCTGCGCCAGGCCACGAACCTCGCCCCGGAGGGCACCGAGGTGCGCGACTGGCCGGCCGACGGCGTGGTCGAGATCCCCGGCTGATCCGATGAGCGAGAGCGAGGACCCGGTCACCCGCGCGCTGCGGGAGGTGCCGCGCGCCCCGTTCCTGCCTCCGGCGCTGCGCGACCGGGCGTGGGTGGACGCCCCGCTGCCGATCGGCCATGGCCAGACCAACTCCCAGCCCTACACGGTGGAGGTGATGCTGCGCCTGCTGGACGTGCACGCCGGGCAGCGGGTGCTCGACCTCGGCGCCGGCTCCGGATGGACCACGGCCCTGCTGGCGCGGCTGGTCGGGCCCACCGGGCGGGTGATCGGCGTCGAACGGGTGGAGAGCCTGATCGTCCCGGCGCGGGAGGCCGTCGCCGCGATCGACACCGCCGGGGTCGCGGAGATCAGGCTCGCCCGCCCCGGGGTGCTCGGCGCCCCCGAGGACGCCCCCTTCGACCGCATCCTGGTCTCCGCTGAGGCGCGGCGCCGGCCCCCGGCGCTGGACGCCCAGCTCGGCGAGCGGGGCGTGATGGTGATCCCGGTGGGACGGGAGATGCGGCGCCTCGTGCGGGACGGCGATCATCTGCGCGAGAGCGCGCACGGGGCCTTCGCCTTCGTCCCGCTGATCGAGGACCCGCCCTGAGCGGGCGGGACGGCCGCGCTCAGAAGGACGTGCCGGTGAGCCGCTCGTAGGCCTCGACGTACCGCGCCCGGGTCTGCTCGACGACCTCCGCGGGCAGCGCGGGCGGCGGCAGGTCCGCGCCGCGGTGCCAGCCCGAGGCTGGGGAGGTCAGCCAGTCGCGCACGAACTGCTTGTCCAGGCTCGGCGGCGCCGTCCCGGGCACGACCGCGTCGGCGGACCAGAAGCGGCTCGAGTCGGGGGTGAGCACCTCGTCGCCGAGCACCAGGGTGCCGTCCAGGCGGGAGCGGCCGAACTCGAGCTTGGTGTCGGCCAGCAGGATCCCGCGCTCGGCGGCGAGGGTCCGTGCCCGCTCGTACACCGCGAGGGTCAGCGCCTCCAGCTGCTCGGTGAGCTCCTCGCCCAGCAGCTCCCGGGCCTGGGCGACGGTGATGTTCTCGTCGTGCTCCCCGGGACCGGCCTTGGTGGAGGGAGTGAAGAGCGCCGGGTCCAGCCGCGAGGCCTCGGTGAGTCCGGCGGGCAGCACGTGCCCGCCCACGCTGCCGCCCGCCCGGTAGTCCGCCAGGCCCGAGCCGGTGAGGTAGCCGCGGGCGATGCACTCCAGCGGCAGCATGTCCAGCCCGCGGCAGCGCAGGGCCCGCCCGGCCACGGCGTCCGGCACGTCGGTGGCCGAGAGCACGTGGTGGGGGACGATGTCTCCCAGCTGCTCGAACCAGAACAGGCTGATGCCGGTCAGCAGACGGCCCTTGTCGGGGATGCCCGGCTGCAGGGAGTGGTCGTAGGCGCTGATCCGGTCCGTGGCGACCACCAGCACCTCGGTGGCGGTGGCCGGGTCCGCGCCGGCCGGCACGTACAGCTCGCGGACCTTGCCGGCGACCACGTGGTCCCAGCCCGGCAGTTGCGGGGCCTCGACCAGCGCGGCGCTCATGCGCGTCCCTCCGCGGTGCCGAGCGCGTCGGCGGCGGCGCGGCGGGCGATGTCGCTGCGGTGGTGGCCGCCCTCGAGCCCGATCGCCTCGACGCCGGCCAGGGCGAGGGTGCGGGCGCCCTCCAGGTCGCTGCCGGTGCCGACCACCGACAGCACCCGGCCGCCGGCGCTGACCAGCTCGCCGTCCAGCCTCGCCGTGCCGGCGTGGAGGACATGCGCGCCGAGCGCCTCGCAGGCGTCGATCCCGGTGATCACGTCGCCGGTGCGGACGGTCGCCGGGTACCCGGCCGAGGCCAGCACCACCGCCACCGCCGCGTCCTCGTGCCACTGCAGCCCCTGCCGCTCGTCGAGCTCGCCGCGGGCCGCGTCGTGCAGCAGCGGGGCGAAGGGGGAGGCGAGGCGCTCGAGCACCACCTGGGTCTCGGGGTCGCCGAAGCGGGCGTTGAACTCGATCACCCGCAGGCCGCGCCGGGTCAGGGCGAGGCCGCAGTACAGGATGCCCACGAAGGGGATGCCCCGGGCGGCGAGCTCGTCGACGGTGGGCCGGGCGACGGTGCGCACCACCGTCTCGGCGAGGTCCTCCGGCGCCCAGGGCAGCGGGGAGTAGGCGCCCATGCCGCCGGTGTTGGGGCCCCGGTCCTCGTCCAGGGCGCGCTTGAAGTCCTGGGCCGGGGCCAGCGACACCACGCGGGTGCCGTCGCTGACGCAGAACAGGGAGATCTCGGGGCCGTCGAGGTGCTCCTCGAGCACCACCGAGCCCCCGGCGGCCAGCACCGCCTCGGCGTGCGCGACGGCGGCGCGGCGGTCGTCGGTGACCACGACGCCCTTGCCGGCGGCCAGCCCGTCGGCCTTGACCACGAAGGGCACGTCGCTCAGCGGGTTCACCCGGTCCAGCCCGGGCTCGATCTGCTCGGCAGCGGTGACCGTGACGGACGCGGCGGTGGGAACGCCCGCGGCGGCCATGATCTCCTTCGCCCACGACTTCGAGCCCTCGAGCCGGGCGGCGGCAGCCGAGGGTCCGAACACCGTCAGCCCGGCCTCACGCAGCCGGTCCGCGGCGCCCGCGACCAGCGGCTGCTCGGGGCCGATCACGACCAGGTCCACCGCGAGCTGCTGCGCCAGGCGCACCTGGGCGTCGAGATCGGTGGACAGGACGTCGTGGCAGGTGGCGAGGCGGGCGATGCCGGGGTTGCCGGGCGCGGCGTGCAGCTCGGGGGAGGGGCGGTCGGCGGCGAGGCGGCGGATGATCGCGTGCTCGCGAGCTCCGCTGCCGATGACGAGGATCTTCACGCGGGTCAAGGTACCCCGCGCGGGACCGGCCCCACAGCGGTGCCCGCACTGCGGCCTGCGGGCGCGGTTACGATCGGGATCATGCCCGCTGCCCTCCCGGACCTCGATCCCGCCGCCGACCCGACCGGGAGCGTCGCCGGCAGCGTCCGGCTGCGCCTGGACCTCTCCTACGACGGCACCGACTTCCACGGCTGGGCCGCCCAGCCCGGCCAGCGCACCGTCCAGGGCGAGCTCGAGCAGGCGCTGGGGCGGATCGCGCGCGTCCCGGTCCGGGTCACGGTCGCCGGTCGCACCGACACCGGCGTCCACGCCCGCGGGCAGGTCTGCCACCTCGACCTGCCCCCCGGCGTGCTGGCCACTCTGCCCGGCCGCTCCGACCGCACCCCCGCCCAGGCGCTGGTGACCCGCCTGGCCGGGGTGCTGCCGTCGGACGTGGTCGTGCATGTCGCGCGCGAGGTGCCGGCCTCCTTCGACGCCCGCTTCGGGGCGCTGTGGCGCCGCTACCGCTACCGCATCTCCGACGGCCCCGCCGTGCACGACCCGCTGCGGCGCGACGTGCTGCGCCACCGCGCGGCGCTGGACGTCGGCGCGATGGACGCCGCGAGCCGGGCCCTGCTGGGGGAGCACGACTTCCTCTCCTACTGCCGGCCCCGCGAGGGCGCCACCACCATCCGCACCCTGCAGGAGCTGCGCTGGGAGCGCCCGGGGGCGGGGCGGGCCGACGAGGGCGTGGTGGTCGCCACCGTCGTCGCCGACGCCTTCTGCCACCACATGGTGCGCTCGCTGGTGGGGGCGCTGATCGGGGTGGGCGAGGGCCGACGGGAGCAGGACTGGCCGGCCCGGGTGCTCGCGGCCCGCACCCGCGAGGCCGCCACCCGGGACGGCGTCGGCGCCGCCCCCCTGTGCCCGCCGCAGGGGCTGACCCTCGAGCACGTGGCCTATCCTCCCGACGAGGAGCTGGCGGCCCGCGCGGCCCTCGCTCGCGCGCGGCGGGGCTGAGGGCGCCGACGGAGCCGGAGATCACAGCCCGCCCGGCGCCTCCTGCGTTGACGCTGCCCGCTCGCGACCACTAGTGTTGGCGGTCGTTGTGCCTCGATGTGTGCCCTACCCGCAGCCGTTCTCTCACGCCCGGCGCGAACAGGGCATCTCACACACATCCAGGACCGCCGTCGCGTCGTGAGCGGAGCGGGCCGGGTACAGCCACAGGGCCATGCTTTTACCCGAAGGAAGCGTGCCCACGGTCCATCGAAACGTGTCCGATCGGCGTCCTGCCGCCGGGCACCACTGACGAGAGAAGAAGGCACGAGTGCGTACGTTCACCCCGAAGCCCGGCGACGTCGAGCGTTCCTGGCACGTCATCGACGCCACGGATGTCGTCCTCGGCCGGCTCGCTTCCCAGGCTGCACAGCTCCTCCGGGGAAAGCACAAGCCGGTCTTCGCACCCCATGTGGATGCGGGCGATTTCGTGATCATCATCAACGCTGACAAGGTCGCGCTGACCGGCAACAAGCGCGAGGCCAAGCTGGCCTACCGCCACTCCGGCTACCCGGGCGGCCTCCGCGGCATCCCCTACTCCGAGCTGCTCGAGAAGAACCCCGAGCGGGCGGTGGAGAAGGCCATCCGCGGCATGCTCCCCAAGAACAAGCTCGCCGATCAGCAGATCAAGAAGCTGAAGATCTACTCGGGCTCCGAGCACCCGCACGCCGCTCAGCAGCCCACCCCCTTCACCATCGACCAGGTGGCGCAGTAAGCGGGGCGTCCCGCCAACCGCCCTGCCGCACGGAAGAACCAAGGAGAACCGTGACTGAGACCACCCCTGAGTCCCTCGAGGCCGTGACCGACGAGTCCGCCCCGGAGACCTTCACCACCGAATCGACCGGCGAGTCCGCCGTCGGCGCCGGCCAGTCGGCCACCGCCCCGGGCTACGGCACCGGCCGTCGCAAGCAGGCCATCGCCCGCGTGCGCCTGATCCCCGGCTCCGGCCAGTGGACCCTCAACGGCCGCAGCCTCGAGGACTACTTCCCGAACAAGGTCCACCAGCAGGAGGTCAACGACCCGTTCACGGTCCTCGACCTCCAGGGACGCTTCGACGTCATCGTCCGCCTGCACGGCGGCGGCCCGTCGGGACAGGCCGGCGCCGTGCGCCTCGGCGTGGCCCGCGCGCTGAACGCGATCGACGAGGAGAACAACCGCCCGACCCTCAAGAAGGCCGGCTTCCTGCGTCGCGACCCGCGCGTCATCGAGCGCAAGAAGGCGGGTCTGAAGAAGGCCCGCAAGGCTCCGCAGTACTCCAAGCGCTGATCCTCAGCCCCTGCTGACCGGCGGCCCTGCCGCCGGAGCGCCCACGCGATGCCCTCGACCTCCGGGTCGGGGGCATCGTCGTCCCCGGCGCGGACGCCGGGACGGGGCTACGCTTCCGCCATGGAGCATGCGCCCGCGCGCTGGTGGCGCGGCCCGCTCGACGTCGAGTCGCTGGCCGCCGCCGCGGTGGCGCGCGGGCGCAACGCCGCGGCCGAGGTCGCCGCCGCCCGCGGGCTGGACCTCGCGATCGACACCGCCCCGGAGCTGATCGCGGCCTCCTTCGCCGCCTTCGAGCACCTGCGGATCGACGGCCGGGCACCCCTGGTCTGGGCCGAGCTCTCCGGCCTGGTCCGGGCCCGCGACGGCTGGCTGCGCCTGCACGGGAACTACCCCTACCACGCCGCGATCACCCGCGTGGTGCTGGGCATCGAGGACCGGGCAGGCCTGGATCGGGAGGTCGGCCGACGCGAGGCCGCGGAGGTCGAGGAGCAGCTCACCGCGGCCGGCGGCATCGCGGTCCGGGTCCGCACCGCTGCGGAGTGGTCCGCGCATCCCCAGGCCCTCGCGACCGCCGCCGATCCCTGGTCGCTGCTCGAGGACCGCGGGGCCCGCCCGCCGCTGAGCCGTGCCGACCCGCTCGCGGACCACGGCGCCCGGGCGCTGCTGGCCGGCGTGCGGGTGCTGGACCTGAGCCGGGTGATCGCGGGCCCCACCTGCACCCAGCTGCTCGCCTGCCTCGGCGCCGACGTGCTGCGGATCGACCCGCCGCACCGGCCCGAGCTGCTCGAGGCGCACCTGTCCACCGGGATGGGCAAGCGCTCCGCGGTGCTGGACCTGCGCCGCGAAGCGGAGCAGGTGCGCGCCCTCGCCGCCGGCGCCGACGTCGTCCTCGACGGCTACCGCCCCGGCGCCCTCGCGGCCTTCGGCCTCGGCCCCGACGACCTCGCCCGGAGCGCCCCGCGGGCCGTGATCGCCTCCCTGTCGGCCTGGGGCGAGCACGGCCCCTGGGGGCGCCGGGCCGGCTTCGACTCGATCGTGCAGGCCGCGACCGGCATCGCCGAGCGCTGCGGCACCGCGGGGACCCCGGGCGCCCTCCCGGTGCAGGCCCTGGACCATGCCAGCGGGCACCTGCTGGCCGCGCACGTGCTCGAGGCGCTGGCCCGGGCGCGGGCGGTGACGGTGCGGGTGAGCCTGCTCGGCGCCGCCCGCACCCTGCTGGCGCTGCCGCCCCCGGTCGCGGCGGAGCCCGCGCGGCTCGAGATCCCGCGGCGCCGGATCGCCTCCGCGCACGGGATGCTCGACGCGGTCCCGCCGCCGCTGCGGATCGATGGGAAGACCCTCGAGCGGCCCGTCGGGACCTACACCGCGGCCCGGCCGCGCTGGCGGGACTGAGCCGCGCCGGCGGTGCCGGCCGCGGGGCCTGCGTCGGCCGCGCAGATCGCGCTGGTCGTGCAGATTGCACAGATCGTGCAGGTCGCGGGGGGCGCGGTCAGCTCAGCAGCTCCCGCAGGTCCTCCGCGGTCACGGCGGCGCGGAAGGCCTCCCCGCCGTCGGTGAGGGCGTCGAACAGCTCCGCCTTGCGCCGCTGCAGCGCCAGCACCTTCTCCTCGATCGTGTCCTCGGCGATCATCCGGTACACCATCACCGTGCGGTCCTGACCGATCCGGTGGGCGCGGTCCACGGCCTGGTTCTCCGCCGCCGGGTTCCACCACGGGTCCAGCAGGAACACGTAGTCGGCCTCGGTGAGGGTCAGCCCGAAACCGCCGGCTTTGAGCGAGATCAGGAACACCGGGGCGTCGCCCTCGCGGAACCCGGTCACCGCCGCGTCCCGGTCGCGGGTCGAGCCGTCGAGGTGGGAGTAGGCCACGCCGCGCGCCTCGAGCTCGGCCGCGACCCGGTCCAGGTACGAGGTGAACTGGCTGAACAGCAGCACCCGGTGCCCGCCGCCGATGACCTCCTCGAGCCGGTCGAACAGCGCCTCGAGCTTCGAGCTGGGCACCCCGGCGTAGGCCTCGGCGTCCACCAGCGCCGGATCCAGCGCCATCATCCGCAGCAGGGTCAGCGAGCGGAACACGATGAAGCGGCTGCGATCCAGGTCGGTGTCGATCAGGCCCAGCACCTTCTTGCGCTCGCGCTGCAGCACCGAGTCGTAGACGGCGCGGTGCTCCGCGCCCAGCGTCACCGTCATCACCTCCTCCTGCTTCTCCGGCAGGTCCTGCGCGACCAGCTCCTTGGTGCGGCGCAGCAGGAAGGGACGCACCCGGCGTCGCAGCAGCTCCATCCGGCCGGGATGGTCCCCGGTCTCGATGGGCAGCGTGAAGCGACGGCGGAAGCCGTTGGCGCTGCCCAGCAGCCCCGGGGTGACCAGGTCGAGGATCGCCCACAGGTCGTCCAGCGAGTTCTCCATCGGGGTGCCGGTGATCGCGAGGCGGAAGTCGGCCCGCACGCCCTGGGCGGCGCGGTGGGTGCGGGAGCGACGGTTCTTGACGAACTGCGCCTCGTCCAGGACGAACCCCTGGAAGGGCAGGGAGGCGAAGTCCTCCTCGTCGATCCGCAGCACCGAGTAGCTGGTCACGACCAGATCGGCGCCGGTGATCGCCGCGGACAGGTCCGTGCCGCGGGCGGCGGCGGTGCGGTCCAGGACGCGCACCGTGAGGTTCGGGGTGAAGCGCTCCGCCTCGCGCCGCCACACCGGCAGCACGGAGGCGGGGGCGACGACCAGGAACGGGGGAGCGGGGTCGGCGCCGCCGTCGGCCGACGCGCCGGCGCGGGCGTGGGCGATCAGCGCGAGGGTCTGGACGGTCTTGCCCAGCCCCATGTCGTCGGCCAGCACCCCGCCCAGGCCGTGCGCGAACAGGAAGGCGAGCCAGGTGAACCCCTCCTGCTGGTACGGCCGCAGCTCGGCCCGCAGGCCGGTCGGCAGGGGCGGCGGGGGCAGCGCCTCGAGGGAGCGCAGCGAGCGGGCGGTGCGCTCCCATTCGGTGCTGGCGCTGGCCTCGTCGGCCATCGCCTGCAGGTCGTCCCACAGGTCCACCTGGAAGCGGGAGATCTGCTGGCGCTCCGGCTCCCACTCCGGCAGCGCCTCGCCCTCCTGGATCAGCTCGCGCAGGGTGTCGAAGGCGGGATGGTCGAGGGAGAAGTAGGTGCGGTCCGACAGCAGCAGCCGGCTGCTGCCCTGGGCGAGGGCCACGAAGAGGCTGGGGAACGGGATCTGCCGGCCGTCGACGGTGATCTCGAAGCCCAGGTCGAACCAGTCGTTCTTGCCGGGGGAGGCCTGCTGGGTGATCCGCACCTGCGGGGCCCCGTCGAGCTCGCGGTAGGCGTGGCGGGTGCCGGTGATCTCGATCTCCACGTGGTCCATCGCCGCCAGCTCGTCCAGCACGTGCTCGGAGAAGCGGGCGGTGTCGGTGCCGCTGAGCAGATCGGGTGCATCGCTGACCATGAGCGGCCAGCGGGACATCACCGCCGCGATCACCTCGTCCTCATGGTCGAGATCGCGGTGGGCGCCCTGGCGCTGGTCCACCGGCAGCCGGCGGTCCGGGTCGTGGTACTGCCAGGACCAGCGCAGGGAGAGCCGGTCCCCGGAGGCGTAGGAGGCCGTCAGGTGCAGGGTGGGCCGGCGCGCCGCGGGCAGCTCGACGCTGCCGTCGAGGCTGGTCATGGTGGTCAGCGAGCGCAGCTGGGGGTAGGCGACCTCGAGGAAGGCCGCCCGGTCCTCGGCCGGGACCACCAGCGGCTCCCGGCGGTGCAGCAGGGTGCGCAGGGCGCGGGGCACCGAGGAGCCGATCGGGGCGATCCGCGCCGTCATCAGCTCCCCGTCGCCCTCGGCCACCGGGTCCACGTCCAGCACCCCGGAGGCGCCCAGCAGCCGACCCTGCGGCGCCGGGGACCCGTCGATGATCACCCGCGGCCGGACCAGCAGGGCCTCGGTGGAGTCGTCGACGTGCAGGTCGAGGCCCGCCTCACCGCTGCTGAGCAGGTCGATCGCGGCCAGCCCGGTGCCCGGCAGGAACTCGACCCCGGCCGCGCGGGCGTGCTCGAGGGACTGCCACAGCAGCGGGG
Source organism: Brachybacterium sp. UNK5269 (assembly GCF_049266655.1). Taxonomy (GTDB): domain Bacteria; phylum Actinomycetota; class Actinomycetes; order Actinomycetales; family Dermabacteraceae; genus Brachybacterium. The sequence goes on along the minus strand of NZ_CP184883.1, from coordinate 2,712,945 downwards.
AGGTGATGGAGTTCAGCCAGAGGTGGTCGATCGCGCCGCTGGAGTAGCTGCGCTCCACCGAGGCCGCAGCGAAGATCCGGGTCAGCGCCTCCCCGTGGGCGGGGTCGTACTCGCGCCCGGCCAGCCGGAACTCGAAGGTGCGCCAGGACAGGTCGCCCTTGATCCAGGCCCCCTTGCGGCCCCGGGTGAGCGGGCGCATGCCCAGCCAGAGCTCGGCGCCGGCCGCGAGATGGGCGGGGGTGGCGACCTCCCGGTGGTGGCGGGAGGCGCCGGTGCCGGAGGTGCCCGCCTCGAGGTCGAAGCGGAGCGCCAGGGGCCGCGGCGGCGAGGCGGCGCCGGTGGCGACCGTGGTGCTCAGCAGCGGGCGCAGGACGGTGCGCCATTCCGCCGGCGGACGCTCCCGCACCGCCTGGCTGCCCAGGTCGTTGAGGTGATACAGGGTCGCCGCGACGTGCACGCAGGACTCGCCGACCGAGCAGCTGCAGCGGGAGGCCTGGGGCCGCCACAGGCCGCCGGGCCCCGGCGACTGGAAGCGCCGCGAGACCGAGTCCTCGTCGTACTCGGTGAGCACCACCTGCGGATGCTGGAGGGAGCCGTCCTCGTCCGTGACCGTCGCCGCGACGGTCTGGGTGGGCGCCTCCCAGGCGAGACCGCCGACGCGGCCCGCGCGGGCCAGGCCCAGTCCCCGGCTCGCCGTGCGATCGCCCACGTGGTGACTGATCGCGGAGGGCAGCAGCCGGGGCAGGAGCACGGGATCGGACATCCTTCCAAAGTATCTCCTGCGGCCAGCCCGTGACGAGGAGGATGACGCCGCCGGCGGCTTCCAGCGGGTAGTCTCACAGCGGACTTCCGGTCCGGGACCTCCGCGCGGCACCGCCGCACGGGACGGCCCCGCGGGAGACGCCAATCCCCGATCCCATGAGGAGAACCCTGTGGCACGACTCTTCGGCACCGACGGAGTGCGCGGACGCGCGAACGGCGACATCACCGCGGAGCTGGCGGTCGAGCTGTCCGTGGGCGCGGCCCACGTGCTGGGCACGCTGGGCGCCTTCGGAGGCACCCGACCGCGCGCGATCGTCGCCCGCGACACCCGCCCCTCGGGCGACTTCCTCTCGGCCGCGGTGAGCGCGGGCCTCGCCTCCGCCGGTGTCGATGTGCTCGACGCCGAGGTGCTGCCCACCCCCGGCCTGGCCTTCCTGGTGCAGTCCACCGGCGCGGACCTGGGCGTGATGATCTCCGCCTCCCACAACCCCGCCCCCGACAACGGCATCAAGTTCTTCGCCCGCGGCGGCACCAAGCTGCCCGACGAGGTCGAGGACGCCATCGAGGCCCGCCTCGGCGAGGAGTGGGACCGCCCGCAGGGCACCGACGTCGGCACCATCACCCGCTTCGAGGGCGCGGTCGAGATGTACGTCGAGCACCTCGTCTCCACCCTGGACCGCCCGCTCGAAGGGATCACCGTGGTGGCCGACTGCGCCAACGGCGCCGCCTGCGAGACCGGCCCGCTGGCGCTGCGCCGCGCCGGCGCCACGGTCCACGTCATCGGCGACCGCAACGACGGCGGCCTGATCAACGACGGCGTCGGCTCCACCCACCTCGGGCCCCTCCAGGCCGCGGTGCGCGAGCACGGCGCCGACCTCGGGGTGGCCTTCGACGGCGACGCGGACCGCTGCCTCGCGGTGGACGCGAACGGCGACATCATCGACGGCGACCAGATCATGGCGATCCTCGCCCTGGACCTCAAGGAGCGCGGCAAGCTCCACGACGACACCCTCGTGGTGACGGTCATGAGCAACCTGGGCCTCAAGCTCGCCATGAAGGAGCACGGCATCGTGCTCGGGCAGACCGGCGTGGGCGACCGCTACGTCCTCGAGGAGATGAACCTCGGCGGCTTCTCCATCGGCGGCGAGCAGTCCGGCCACGTGATCATCGCCGAGCACGCCACCACCGGCGACGGCGAGCTCACCGCCCTCCACCTGATGCAGCGCATCGTCGAGACCGGCCGCACCGCCCGCGAGCTGGCCGACGTCATGACCCGCCTCCCGCAGGCGCTGATCAACGTCCAGAACGTCGACAAGGCCAAGGCCACCATCGACCTCGGGGTCTCCCGGGCCATCGCCGCCGCCGAGCAGGAGCTGGGCGAGACCGGGCGTGTGCTGCTGCGCCCCTCCGGCACCGAGCCGGTCGTGCGGGTGATGGTCGAGGCGCCCACCGATGAGCAGGCCCACGACGTCGCCGAGCGTCTGGCCGGCATCGTCCGCGAGCGCGTCGGGCTCTGAGCAGCGGCTCCGGACTCCTTCCCGCCCGGCCGCTCGATCATCGCCGGTGCGGTGCGGTGCGGTGCGGTGCGGTGCGGTGCGGTGCGGTGCGGTGCGGTGCGGTGCGGTGCGGTGCGGTGCTGCGCGGTGTGGCGCGGCGCGGGGAAGGGCCTGGAGGGGCGGGACGTCGCCGCAGCAGACTTTGCGCTCCTAGGACCCATGCACGAGACGGCATAGGTCCTAGGAGCGCAAACTTGCGCTGGCCGGGGCCATCACCGGCGAGTGGTGCTCGGCGGCCCCCGGCTCAGACCTTGCGCAGGAGCACCGAGTGCACCCGGTGCTGGCCGTCCTTGCGCAGCACCAGGTCGGCGCGGCCGCGGGTGGGCAGGACGTTCTCGGTGAGGTTCGGGCCGTTGATCGTGCGCCAGATCCGCAGCGCGGTCTGCTCGGCCTGCTCGTCGGAGAGATCCTTGTAGCGGGTGAAGTAGGAGCGGGGGTCGGAGAAGGCGGTGCGGCGCAGCTGCAGGAAGCGCTCCACGTACCAGCGCTGGACGTCCTCGGGCCGCGCGTCGACGTAGACGGAGAAGTCGAAGAAGTCGGAGACCGCCATCCCCAGCCGCCCGTCGTGGCGGGGGCGGGCGGGCTGCAGCACGTTCAGGCCCTCGACGATCAGCACGTCGGGATGCTCGACCACCACCCGCTCGTGCTCGAGGACGTCGTACGTCAGGTGCGAGTACACCGGGGCCTCGACCCGATCCTGACCGGCCTTGACGTCGGCCACGAAGCGCAGCAGCCCGCGCCGGTCGTAGCTCTCCGGGAAGCCCTTGCGGTGCATGATGCCGCGCGCCTCGAGCTCGGCATTGGGCAGCAGGAAGCCGTCGGTGGTCATCAGCTGCACCCGCGGCGTCTCCGGCCAGCGGGCCATCAGCTCGCGCAGCAGTCGGGCGGTGGTCGACTTCCCGACCGCGACCGAGCCGGCCACCCCGATGATGTACGGCGTGCGCTGCTGGTGCTGGTCCAGGAAGTCCTCGCGGGCCCGTCGCAGCGACTGCGCGGCGGCGACCTGGATGTTCAGCAGGCGGGAGATCGGCCGGTACACGGCATCGACCTCCTGCAGGTCCACCATGTCGCCGAGGCCGCGCAGCGTGGTGACGTCCTCCTCGGACAGCGGCAGGGGGGTCTGACGCGACAGACGCGCCCAGTCCTCCCGCGGGATCTCCTCGAACGGGGTGACGGTGCTCGACGTCGACGCGGCCTTCATGGGGCTGATTGTTCCAGCACTCGGCGGCGTCCCCGCGCCGACCAGCTCGGGGGGAGCGCCCGGTGCCCGAATCCCGAGCAGGCTCGCGCAGCCGCGCCTGCTCATTTCTGACCGATCCGGCGCTCCGCCCCGCAGAGCCGTGCGCGCACGTCGTCCAAGGTGATCAAGGACTCGCCGCGCGCGCTCACTTCGAGCATCCCGGGCCGCACGGCTCGCTACCGTGAACCGCATGTGTGGAATCGTCGGATATGCAGGGCCTCAGGCCGCAGCCCCCTCCTCCCGTCCCGTGGACGTCGCCCTCCAGGGCCTCGCCCGCCTCGAGTACCGCGGCTACGACTCCGCGGGCGTCGCCGTGGTCGACGAGGGCGCGGTGAGCGTTGTCAAGCGCGCCGGCAAGCTCGCCAACCTCCGCGAGGCGCTCGCCGACAGCGCCGGGACCACCGGCCGGGTCGCCATCGCGCACACCCGCTGGGCCACCCATGGCGCGCCCACCGACACCAACGCCCACCCCCACCTCGGCGGCCGCGACAGCGAGCTGGCGGTCGTGCACAACGGCATCATCGAGAACTTCGCGACGCTGCGCGCCGAGCTCGAGGAACAGGGCTTCCCCTTCCTCTCCGAGACGGACTCCGAGGCCGCCGCCCACCTGGTGGCCCGCGAGATGGAGCAGACCGGCGACCTCACCGAGGCGATGCGCCGCGCCGCCGCCTCCCTCGGGGGCGCGTTCACCCTGCTGGCCGTGCACCGCGACGCCCCCGGCACCGTGGTCGCGGCCCGCCGCAACTCCCCGCTGGTGGTCGGCCTCGGCGAGGGCGAGAACTTCCTGGGCTCCGACGTCGCCGCCTTCGTGGACTCCACCAAGGAGGCGCTCGAGATCGGGCAGGACCAGGTCGTCACCGTCACCGCCGACTCCGTCGCGATCGTCGACTTCGACGGCAACGAGGTCACCGACGCCAAGCGCTACACCATCGAGTGGGACGCCGCGGCCGCGCAGAAGGGCGGCTTCCCCTCCTTCATGGCCAAGGAGATCCACGAGCAGGCGAAGGCGGTGGCCGACACGCTGCTGGGCCGCCTCGAGGACGGCGCCCTGAAGCTCGACGAGATGGACATCGACCCGGCCGTGCTGCGCAGCGCCGACAAGATCGTGGTGGTCGCCTGCGGCACCGCGGCCAACGCCGGGGCGGTCGCGAAGTACGCCATCGAGCACTGGTGCCGCATCCCCACCGAGGTCGAGCTCGCCCATGAGTTCCGCTACCGCGACCCCGTCGTCACCGAGAAGACGCTGGTGGTGGCGATCTCCCAGTCGGGCGAGACCATGGACACCCTGATGGCGGTGCGCCACGCCCGCGAGCAGGGCGCGAAGGTCATCTCGATCTGCAACACCCGCGGCTCGACCATCCCGCGCGAGTCCGACGCCGCGCTGTACCTGCACGTCGGCCCCGAGATCGCGGTGGCCTCCACCAAGGCGTACCTCGGTCAGATCGCCGCCTGCTACCTGCTGGGACTGTTCCTGGCCCAGGTGCGCGGCAACCTGTTCCCCGACGAGATCTCCGCCCTGATGGGCGACCTCGAGCAGATCCCCGAGCAGATCCAGCAGGTGCTGGACAGCTCCGCGCAGGTCGAGCAGCTCGCCCAGGACATGGTCGACGCGAGCAGCGTGCTGTTCCTGGGCCGCCACGTCGGCTACCCCACCGCGATGGAGGGCGCGCTCAAGCTCAAGGAGATCGCCTACATCCATGCCGAGGGCTTCGCCGCCGGCGAGCTCAAGCACGGGCCCATTGCCCTGGTCGAGGCGGGGCAGCCGGTGTTCGTCATCGTCCCCTCCCCGAACGGCCCCCATTCCCTGCACTCGAAGGTGGTCTCGAACATCCAGGAGGTGCGCGCCCGCGGCGCCCGCACCCTGGTGATCGCCGAGGAGGGCGACGACACGGTGCTGCCGTACGCCGACGAGGTGATCCGGGTGCCCGCCACCCGCACCCTGTTCGCGGCGCTGCTGACGGTGATCCCGCTGCAGATCTTCGCCTGCGAGCTGGCCACCGCGAAGGGCCTGGACGTGGACCAGCCGCGCAACCTGGCCAAGTCCGTCACCGTGGAGTGATCACGGGGGATACTGCCCTCGTGAGCACTTTCCCGACCGCGACGCCGACGCCCGGCCCCGACGAGAGCTTCGGGGGCCGGGCGTTCGCGCCCCGCGAGGACGCCGCCGTGGCGGGGGTCGGCATCGACGTGGTGGACATCGCCCGCCTGGCCGC